>JAYZCF010000236.1:0-47099 GCA_036338455.1 Planctomycetota bacterium | reverse complement strand
AAACGGGCAAGAAGATTTCAAAATTTCGATCCACCGTCGAGGTGTACGACCGGACAGTCTGTCGCCACGAACCGCAGCGCCCACTGGAACCGTCTATCAAAGGTTGTAGGCATAACGGACCGGAAAGACTGATGTCAGCAGGTAAACCAAAAATAGCACCGCAGCACACAAGAAAACCGTCAACAACAGCACGGCATAGAGCGGACTCAACACGTCCACCAAGGTGTAGGCCAGGCCGCCCACGTCTTGATAGAAAGCAGCCAGTAGAACCACCAGAATCAAAGCAGAAATCGATAAAATCACCGCTCCCCGACCGGCTCCCCGGTAATCACTCCGACTCGGCGCCATATGGCTTCCAACACAAAACACCAAGTAGATAAAAGTCCAGAAACGGGGCGTGACCATGTTGGCCGGATTCAAGATTTCCTGCGCCATCAACTTGATGATACTCCACGCTCGACCGAGCAATTCGGTCTCGCCTGCCTCTCCCTTGACCGCTTCGATCGCCGCGCGGGTAGGCTCGGGGTAGAAAAGCCACAGTAACAGGCCCAAGACGATCGATCCGCCGGCCAGGGGCGCGATCCCAATAAACACATTGCCCACCTCCTCGAACCAGTTCTGGCGACGGTAGGAGTGTCGGACATAACCGAGACGTCCCGATTCGGGATCTGGCTCAAACAAGACCACTTTGTCGACCCGATGACCAAACAGGCGACACACCAAAGCATGACTCAATTCGTGGATAGGCGTGCCCAGCCAACCAGTCCACATCACGCTTTTCCAACCAAATCGTTCGGCCAACCTTCGTTGCATCAAACGCTCAATTTGATGAATCAGGAAAGCAAATAGAACCCACGGGCCGAACAGGACAGCGAGGAGCAAAATGACATTCATCAATGTTTCGGACACGGGGTGTTTCCTGTAACAGGAATTCAGGGATGGGAGGATCCGAGCCAAGCGATGGAACGGACCGAAAACGGCTAAACCGGAACCCCACCGATTGAGAAAACTGGCCAAATTATATACGTTAGATCGTCCAAATCAGCCGGCCCAGCATCAGCCTATTTTCCTGTTCATGAATAAACCCCGTCAAATCACCCGAGCTGAATTAAAGGAAAACGAATCGCTCTGCGATTATTGCACTGCCAAATGTTGTCGGTACTTCGCTCTTCCCATCGATCAACCAGTCAATTTCCATGATTTCGAATACCTGCGTTGGTTCATGATGCACGACCGAGCCAGCCTGTTTGTCGAGGACGAGACCTGGTACCTGCTGGTCCATACTAAATGCAAGCACCTCCAGTCGGATAACCGTTGCGGAGCGTACGAGACGCGCCCGCTGGTCTGCCGCGAATATTCCACGGATGACTGTGAATACGATGACCGCTACACGTACGAAACTTACTTTGAATCATCCGAACAAATCCAAGAATACAACCACGCCCGTTTCGCTTGCGATCCATGGCACCCCGATTTCAGGACCCCCAAACCGGGATTACCGATTGTCTACCGGGCAGAGTGATCGAAATGACTGAACAACGCATCACACCACGAACGCTGAAAGGCTTCCGAGACTTCCTACCGGAGACAATGATTCCCCGGGAACGTCTAATGGAAACCGCGCGGTCGGTCTACCGAAGTTACGGTTTTGTCCCGATCGAAACACCCACCTTGGAGTATTCGGAGATCCTTTGTGGTAAGGGTGGCGAAGAATCCGACCGGCAAATGTTCCGTTTCGAGGATCACGGAGGCCGCGATGTAGGAATGCGTTTCGATTTGACCGTACCGCTGGCGCGTTACGTTGCCCAACATAACAATGAACTCGGGCTTCCCTTCAAACGGTACCACATCGGTATGGTTTGGCGGGGAGAAAAGCCCCAAGTAGGACGTTACCGAGAGTTTGCCCAGTGCGACTTTGATACGATCGGCTCGACATCGATCGCCAGCGACATCGAAACGGCACTGGTCATTCACGATTTGATGCGAGCCATCGGTTTCGAGAATTTCAATATCCGTGTCAACAATCGGAAGATTCTCAACGGCCTGCTGCAGAAATTTGACGTCGCCCATGAGTCGGTGGCCGTGTTGCGAGCTATCGACAAGCTTCCGAAAATCGGCCGCGACAAGGTTCGCGAGGAGATTACGGGTGCCACCGCCATCAATGACCAACAGGTCGAACAGATACTTGGTCTGGCCGAAATTTCCGGCAACCATGCAGACGTGATCCGCCAACTGGAATCCGTCTGTCAGGGAAACGAGCTGGCAGAGCAGGGTTTACAGGAACTAGCCGAATTGACCGAGGCCACACGCGCCGTGGGTGTGGCTCAAGAGCAGCTACAGATCGACGTCTCGATTGCCCGCGGGTTGGATTACTACACCGGAACCATTTTCGAAACTTTCCTGAACGACCTGCCGGGGATCGGAAGCGTCTGTTCTGGCGGCCGTTACGACAACTTGGCCGACCTGTTTACCAAGCAACAACTGCCGGGCATCGGAGCCTCACTCGGCCTGGATCGATTGCTGGCCGCGATGCAAACTTTGGAAATGATTCCCGCCATGCGGACTACGGCGGACATTCTGGTAGTTCAATTTGATGCCGGGCGCCTTTCGGATTACTTCCGGATTGCCGGGAAACTTCGGGCAGCCGGCATTTCCACCGAAGTCTACCCGGCAGCGAAACGGCTCGGTCAGCAATTCAAGTACGCTGACCGGAAGGGTTTCCAAGCCGTCATCGTGGCAGGCTCGGACGAACTCGAGTCGGGCCATGTTCAACTCAAGTGGCTGGCCGACGGCTCGCAGCACGAACTCTCCTCGGATAACGGTTGTGCCGAAGTGATCGGATGGTTGCAGGAAAAATTGGCTAAATAAGTCTGCCGTCTCAAACCGTGCTGCAGCAGACTCGAAAATCTAGGGTAAACTGGACACAGGCAGACGGAAGAACTCAGCCTACCGGAAAACCGAAACACGAGATTGCGATGTACAACCAAACCGAATACGGACTGGCCTACGCCTTGATTTTTGGATTGTTGACTTTGGGCCTGATCGTCGTCTGCATTCCCCGACCCCGCAAAAAAGATCTATACGATCCAAAAACGCAAAAGAAGCGACGAAAGCCTGGGTCTTCCTACTAAAGGATTTCGTCAGGTAGCCAACGCACCCTCAAGAACGCTTTTTCTTGAACCAGAGTGCCACTGCCCAGACCGCGAGAAAACAGCTCATCGAAGCCAGGATGACAATCGCTCGGCGGTAGGCATCACCCGACCAAACGGCACCGGCTGCTAAAAGTGCTGCCCAAGCAAATAAGATCGAACCAATCAAAAGGATGAATCGATAGGGTGGGGCATCGGTCTTTCTATCCCGACTTGTATCCGTTCCCGGATCGCCCGCAGATTCAGAGGACTCGTTCATCAATCTTCCGCTTCCAGCCAGGGCATCATCGATCGGAGTTTTTGACCTACCTGGTTCAACTCGGTCTCCGCCTGTTCTTGACGACATTTCGCCAGTTCTTGGCCACCCGCACGGTGTTGATCCATGAAACGTTTGGCAAAATCCCCTGACTGAATATCGGCCAGGACATCCTTCATATTTTGCCGCACCTGATCATCAATGACCCGAGGACCACTGACGTAATCACCATACTCAGCCGTGTTGGAGATCGCTTCGCGCATGGCCGACAATCCACGGGAATACAATAAGTCAACGATGATCTTCATCTCGTGAACACACTCGAAATACGCCAGTTCTGCCTGATAACCTGCATCCACAAGCGTCTCGTAGCCAGCCTGGACCAAACTCGAAACACCACCGCACAACACAGCTTGCTCGCCAAATAGATCGGTTTCTGTCTCGGCAGCAATCGTGGTGCGAATCACACCCGCTCGAGTTCCACCGAGTGCCTTGGCATAGGCCAGGCCGAGTTGCAGGGTCTCGGGTTGCGAGTCATCATCCACGGCAATCAGGCAGGGGACCCCACCTCCCCGCAAAAACTCACCACGGACCATATGACCTTGACCCTTGGGAGCTACCAGTAACCGGTCTACGCCGACCGGGGGGCGAACAAGGTCGTAATGAAAACTGAAACCGTGACAGGTCATCACGACGTTTCCCGGAACGAGGTGCGGACGAACTTGCTGCTCAAAAACCTCGGCGTGGACTTCATCCGGCAACAGCAGATTGATCAGGTCCGCCCTCTCTGCAGCCTCGGCGATAGTGAGAGGATCAAAACCATCGGCGACCGCAGCCCGAAAACCGGCGCCGCCCGGTCGCTGCCCCACCAGTACCTGGCAACCACTGTCTCGAGCATTTTGAGCATGGGCCGCCCCCTGCGCGCCATAACCAATAATAGCGATGACGCGGTTCTCCAATTTGGACAAGTCGGCATCCGGTTCGTAATAAATTTGAGTGTTCATGGACGTTGAATATTCTGCTATGAAAAAAGCCGTGTTTTCCGGTTTCGATTTGCGGACGACAGTCGCACTATTTCAATGTAACCATGTCCGCTCGTGGCCACACCGGGTTCACAACCATTTTTTCCCTTTCGCGGCGCTGCTACCCAGTCTTTTCAAGCTAACTTATAATCGAGGCACACACGTATCGCTTAGTATTCCTGCCCAGCGCAACCGATAGTCATGATCCGAAAACGAGGAAAATCAAAACGGTCTGGCTTCAAGTTTATCCTGATCCAGGGGCTACTGATTGCCGGACTGCTACTCCTCAACGGACTTTTGGTGCGGGCCTTTATCCTGGCCAACCAACCCGTTCTCGATACTCGTATCAGCCAGGCAATTCAGTTTATCGGTCCTTTGCTGATGATCTTTGCCCAGCTTTGGGTCTACGACTTTCTCACCTCGCCGACCGTGGAGCGGGATTAATTCTTGGCCGGTCGGATGGAGAGCGGACGAGCTCCCATGGCAAATCCATTTGGAGAATCGACCATACCGCGGATAAAGCAGTCGCCATTGGCGTCGGTGGGAACCTCAATTGCCAGTTCAAACGAACCTGCCTCGACGACGGCCTCAGAACGACAGCAGGTCAACTGATGTGTTTCACGATAGACCACGTCGTACTGCTCAAATACGTCAGCCGACGAGTCGTATTCCCGCCTCCGCGGTGGACGCTTGCGAAAACGATCGCGTTTATAGCAGACTTCCACGGTCAAGCTCCCGCCGACGGGAGTCGAACCGCGGACAATCATCGATTGGCCGGCCTGAATCTTATCCGGGGCATCCAGTTTGATGTTGTCCGGTTTCTTCAGACGTAATAATGGATCACCAAACAGATGCATCAGGTGAATATGCTCCTCACGTTCCTGCGCGAGCAAACCAGGCTCCGGGCTAAATGCCTTACCCATCGACTCCACCAGCTCCCGATACGTATCCGCCTCGGTCGGTTCGGCCAACAGCCGCTGTTTGGATTCGAGCACCAGTTCACCCAACGTCTCGGCATCGCCCTCAAAGTAACCATCCAACATCTCCAGCGAAAGGACGGCCATCGCGTACGGCATGGCAACCCGGGTACTACTTATGATGGCAATGGGTCCTCCCGGCTGCCGCAGCATCTCCTCGGAAAGACAGTCTTCCGGCCCATCCGTCGCACCCGTGTAACACGCAAGGAAAATCGCAATCGGAGACCCCTGCCGTGACTTCAACAATTGGGCCGATTCGCAATCCAGTATGTCACACCTGCCGTCAGGCAACATGACTCGATCAAGTCGACGTTTGTCGCCGTGACCGATATAACACCAGAACAAGCAGCCTTGATTGAAACGCTCAATCACCGTTTGTGAAAAGCGATGGGGATTCGGGCAATACGGGCTACTCCAACTTCCATAGGTCATACTGGTCTCATAGGCGGGCGGGACCAAGTCAGTGATAATCTGCTTCGTCGACTGCTCGATCATCTTATCGATCCACTGCCCAAACCCGCCGACCCCGGCCACAAAGTTCATGCGTCGCATCCACTCACCGGCACTCGCCACGGATTCGTAATTCTTGATTCGCTGTATGTACTGTTCCAATTCAGCGGGGGTATCCACCGTAATCCGACCGAGCGTCAAATCGGGCGTACCGTCGGAATCGAGGTCCACATACGTATTGTCGGAACTAATCTCGGGTTCCGAGCCAAACTTGACATTCACCCGTGCCTTGACATAGTCGGTGGGAACCAGTCGATCAGCATTCGCCCGTCGGTCAGATGCGTCGCCTACGATCAAAACGTTTTTCAGTGTTCCCGGGACCGCCGCACGACGAACCTGCAGACGAATCCCATAAGAATTTTTGGCGGGCACCTCAACTTTGATGCGGTGTCCCTGTCCTTCTCGGTAGTCGACCCACGGCTGCAGCGCCGACTGAAATGCGACAGGGCAGATCACGAGCGTGTCATACTCGGCAATCTGTTGTGAATCAGGGCCCTGGAGAAAGAGACAACAGGCAAACAACAACGGGGACATGACAGATCCATGATGGGACAAGGAACCAGGCAAACTTCGACCTCTCCTAGGTCAAGTTTGTGTGATCCGGGATTTTATTGCAATATGAATCGGCCTGCCGACCGTATCCTCTGCTGGGCTCGGCTCAGCGTCCGGACGAAATGCCGCCTTTTTGACGGTCCCCTTTTTGATCTTCTGCCTTTTGATCCTCTGCCTTTTGATCCTCTGCCTTCTGATCGTCCTGCTTCATCAAACCCGCATCATCCGGTGGTGGAACTTGCCCAGGCCCTTGCGGCTGACCCGGCAAAGGGGGGTCGGCCGAGGGATCAGCCGGCGAATTGGCCGTCTTGTCATTGGGAACCTCCACCAACATCATTCCAGCCCAGAAAAAAGGATGGTCGGCCAAGATAGGCTGGTCCAGTTTTTCCGGTTTGATCCTGGGCTCCTGTTCCAGATTCAACTCCTGCTGCTTCGAATCTTTCACGCTATCGGTCCAGGCATCGAGCGGCCTTTGATCATGTAAGCGCGTGGCGTAGTCCCGCGTCTGGGTCAAACTATTCTCCCCCCCCACTCTCCAGCGACTGATCAGGATCGTCCTCGATCCAGAGGCCAGCAGCCCACAGACCAACTGGAACAGGTCTTGGCCGTTGCCACGGCTGCGACTTCCAGCGGCGCCACCCGAGGTGTAACCGGGGAGGATAATGTGCTCCGGGCCTTCCAGGGGAAGCGACATCCAGCCGGCCAGCGTGGACCCCTCTTTTCCCTGGTCAATCTGTACCGGCAGCAAACCGAGCACCCCTCCTTTACTCGGTTGTTTCAGATCCGCCCAAACGATCATCTCGTCAGAGACCGAGCCGATCAGGTTGGAGGGGATCTTCATACGTTCGGCAAAGGCCGCCGCACTGGGGATCGCTTTTTGCAGTTCATCAAACTGAGCGCCACTCCATTCAGCCTCTCCTTTGGGGTGTAACCTTTCGGTCACAACGGCCGTGCGAACGATCTGGCGATCTTTTCGCTGTGATTCAAAAGCGAGTGAGAGGGTGGGGGAATAGCGAATTTTCACCTGCTCGCCCAACGCACTGAATTTAGCCGGATCGTCTCCGAGTTGCAGCGCCTCAAACGGGAGGTACCACATCAACCCATCCGGAACAATCACCAGCTCATCGAACTCCGCCCATAACTTGTCGTCAACTTCGTTGAAAATCATCGCACGCAAATCGCTGGCAGCCTGCTTCCATTCGCTCGATTGGAGCGTCTCCACTTCCAGGCCACCCTGGGTATCCTGGATGCCCATTCCTTTGAACATCGCACCCATCCCTTTTTTCAAAACGGCTGGCTTGATCAGACCGAGGTACTGCTTTTCCTGCTGACCAATCGCGAACTGATGATAGCCATTGGTTGTCACGATCGAGACCAACGCCAACTGGCGCGGACCAATCCGGGATTGCATCTCCGTAAAGTTAAGGGCAGGGGGGAAGACCAGCTCGGCAGATTCACGCCGCAGTGCGAGTGTGCTGAGGAAGTTTTCCTGGGAAAGCGAAGTCTTGAACAGGTCCAGGTAGAGAGCCGTTTGAAGCTTGAGTTCATCCGTGTCCGGATCCGGTTTGACCGGCAGTTTACGCAATTCGGACCGCGCCTTGTCAGCTCGATCTGCCAATTTTTTGTAGTCCGGATAGCGGGTGAAGAATTCTTGCCGCTCTTTCTTCGATTGGTCATTCAGGGCTTCTTCAGGGCCATGCAACATCCAGCGAAAACCTAACATGCGTCCGCCCAGCGGCAAACTGGAGTAGAAGCGATGACGACGGACTAACTCGGCGACTTCCATGGCCAATCCAAAATTGCGCATAGAGACAGCAATTTCGAACCAGCGTTCCATGGCACCCACATGCGAAGAAGTCAGGAAGGCGAGGCACTCCATCTGGTCAATACGCCATTCTTGCAGGGAGGGATCCCGTAAAAGCTTGGAGTATAGGGCGGTTGCCTGGCGATCACCGACAGCGCCGCTGACGACCAGTGAATCTGCCAATGCTAATTGATAGAGCCAACGGGACCCTCGCTGAAACGAGCGCAGCGCCTTGGCCAAATTGGCCAGTCCGTCTTTCGAGTCGCCCTGCAGAAATTGATTCAAGGCGACCAGGTACTGCATCCGGCTCGCAATGACGGATCTTGAAAGGCTGTTGCGCGACATGGGGCGCCGGGTTTGTGACAAGACCTTGGTAGAGCTAAACGCATCCCCCATTTCGGAATAGCATTCGGCCAATCGAACAATGAGGCCAGCTTGCATCAAGTTGGCCCGCTCGCGCGCCGCCCAGGCAATCGCACTCTCCAGGGGCGGATAGACCGATCGCTGTTTCAAGAGGTGAACCATCGTTCCCAATGACAACGATTCCTCGGCCAGATCATACTGGTTTCTCAGGGCAGCCGAATAGGAAGCCTCCAGCGCGAGACGCGCCGCAGCATCCGGTTTATTCTGAATCAGGCTGACTTGGGCCAGTGTTAGTAAACCGACAGGGGTCAGTTGGTGGTCCAGGCCACCCGGCAGTTGCAGGGATTCCCCGATCAGGCTTTGCGCGCGTTGATAATCTTCCGATGAGGCATAAGCCAAACCCAGCAACAACCGGTTCCAGGTACCGAGGGGCGTCTGATCACGTTCCATTTGGGACAGTCCACTCACCAGGGTATCGGTAAATGGATCTGCCTTGCACGTAACGCCCTTAATTACCCTTCGACGATGGATGGCTAAACCGACACAGCGCATGATCTCTGCCACGTCAACCGATTTCAGCTCCGGTTTCTGTACCACCCCACCTTCCGCAAACGCCCGCTCGGCATCGACTCGGCCGAACATCATTTGAAACGTATCTGGCAAATCCGCCACGCCACCCGCTCGCTGCGGGGTGTACCAGGGGATCCGCGCCCGCTGCACGGCGGTGGTTTGTGGTCTGATAACGGGCTGCTGGACACGGGACTGCCAACCTCCGGCAGCGTAGTTAAGGTAGAGGCCGAGCGCCTGCTCATAGAGCTCCACAGCCTGGGCATAATTGCCCATCTGGTAGTGGCATTCTCCCATCATCGTCCAGTAGCAGACCGAGTCCAGGAAGCGGTCGGTCCCTATCTTGAACGACCCGTTGGCACCTTGAGTGAAGTCATTCAGGGCGCTTTTGTAATCCGCCTGGTAGTAGTCGAAGAACAGATTGTAATATTGCTGGCTGGGCAACCGGCTGCGGAACTGTGCCTGAAGCGTCGGCGTCAGCCAGAGCAGACAGAAGATGGCAGACAACCAAATGGCTGAATGCTTTAAGGGGGATCGATTCATCATCTGTTCTCCAGCAAGTCCAGGCAATCGCCACACATTCCAGATCATCTCAGAGTAATTCCTGTCAGGGGAAAACGGCCAGAGCCGAGAGACCGTCGAGGATAGCAGCGGGATCTAGTGCGCTCGTTATTGTAAATCTGTGCTGTGCCAACGACTATTCTGATATCGAGAAATGCCAGCACTTGGACCTCACACCCCTGCTCCTGAAATGTGAAGGCCTCTCCCGCAAGCCGACGTAATTTTACCAAACTGACTAGTTTACGGACAAACGAGATTTTTCCCCCACTGTTTCTACCGGTTCGTAAAAACAGGGTGTCTGTAACGATTTTTTCGGTATTTGTTTCAAAGTCTACCGCTTATGGGGCCGATATACCTTGTGACGGTTATCCCGACGATTTCTGGACAATCCAGATTAAGACTGTGGTGTGGTCGCCGAGGAATCCGCGAATGGAGTTCGTATAAATGTTAGCCAAAATGAAAAAACGATCGCTTGGTTTATTGGTATGTGGCGCCATGGTGTTGTCATCCTTGGCAATCACGGGCTGCCAGGTCAGCGTGGGGGGACAAACCTTACCAAGTGGCTATTATTTGCATGATGACATACAGTATTTCCCCAAGGGACCAGAATTCAAACTGAGCCGTGAAGCCGCCGCATTGAAGGCAGCTCGCTCAGAAGCCGCATCCAACCGTTAGGTTGATCCACGGTCTATCGGACAGGCGAATTCCACATCGCAGCAGCCCGCCATGTAGATTTTTAATCTGCTGGCGGGTTTCTTTTGCGCCCTCGCCTACCCGAAATTCGAACCGGGATGACTTTTCCCTGGCCAACCGAGAGCCAGAAAGTTAGAAGCGGTAAGGGAACGGAACTCTGGCAGTAGCACAAGACGGCCCGCTCAGCCGGCAACGACGACGGGCATCTCAGACGCTCCAAAATTAGCGATTTCCCAACCACTCGATCAGTTTAGGGCCCAAGATCAACAGCCCTACCAACACGCTCAGCAGAGCCGACAACAGAACGGCCGCACTGGCAATATTGAGGGCTTTTCCCACGTATTCGTTGTATTGATCGGTAATCGCTCGGGAGATCGACTCCAGGCTGCTATTGACCAACTCCAAGGCGAGGACAAGGGCGATACAGAGTAATAGAATACTGAATTCGACAATGGACACTTGGAGCCAGCAAGCGACCAGAATGACGGACGCCGCCATCGGCAGGTGCACATAAAAGCTCTTCTGTCCTTGGATCCCCTGGCCTAAACCGATCCAGGCATCACGGAATTTCCTCGACCACGAGCGTTCCGATTGAAAAGGTTCCATCCTCAACTCCGATCATCACTCCAACCAACGTGAACCGGCGGGTCCGACCGGGACACCACCCGGGTTAAATAGCTGCGGGCGGTTGATAAAGCGAGGCTCAAAGCCAAAGCGGAAGCCGAGGTTATTCCGCGACGCATCGTAGTTGATGCCCAGTTGCCAAAGGAACGACTCGCCAATGTAAATCAGTCCCAAACCTTGCCCGATGGTTCCCGTATCTCCAAAATCGACTTGGCTCAGACCACGAATGCCCCATTTCTCACTCATCCGGTAGAGCAAGGTCGAGGAGAGAACGTTACTGACGATCGGCCCTTGAATGGTTCGGAAACCGACATACACATTGCCGACCGCTGGGCGGTTGGCAAACATACCGAGACTGACCGTCTGTAGACCGTCAGAAAATACGTCAAAGTAACCATCCGACAACACACTCACCCGGTCGCCCACGTGCCAGCGAAAATCGTAGTTCATCATCCCCACGGCCGAGCCGAAATTATCACGATCGGCATCGGGAAACAGCGAGGACTCAAGATTGAACGTCACCAGATCGACAATCCGTTCTTGCCCCGGCATGCCCCGCTTGGTCTGCCAGCGTTGACGGATCCCGAGTTGGACCAGGGAAAGGTCACCAGCAATTTCCGGACTGGGACTGCTGACGTTGCCTTGAATACCACTTCTCAAGGCATACTGCCGCGGATCGTATCGGGGCGGCCAGCCTGGGGTGGGAGGCACAGCCGGCCAATTGGGAAGACCATACAGGTTGACTGCGAATCGACGCTCAAAAGCCTCTTGCGAGTCATCGTTGATCGGGTCGTAGAGGGGCAACGTGTCGTAACCTCGATTCGCTTTGGCATAAAAAGCGTCCACGTCGAAGGAGACCTTGTGAGCCAGACCATTGATATTCCACAAAGTACTTTGAATCGTGGGATCAACTTTCCAGAAAGGGAGGCTCGCTTTGACACCCGTTTGACCAAGAGCTCGGAAAAGGTCTTGATCTTCCAGATCTTTCCCCCAATAAGTTGCATCGCCTAACAGGTAAGGGATCACCTTCACCGGACCAACCTGCAGGGGCAGATCCAACTCCTGACGGGTACCCACTCGGATCCCCTGCACGTTGCCTTGCCAGGGAAGGGGATAGAAGGTCAAAGCCTGGGGTTCAACGGGTGGTGGTGGTGTCCAAGCCTGCGGTGGCGTGGCATCTTTCATGCGCGCGTATCCAATGGTCGATCGACCATGCCAGACCAGGCGATCCATCAATAAGGGTTGGCCAATTACGAAATGGTCATACCGCGGCCACCACGAAGTCTGGGTAAAGAAATCATTGATCTGGAATTGGGCAATCAAGTTACTGGAGCGCGTGCCGACATTCCGCTGGAGCCAGAAACGGGTCAGGGCGTCCTTATTCTGGTCCCACTCCCGCTCGTAATATTCGTTGAGGAAATTCCGATCGGAAATCCAGCCGAACTCAGCCCGAACGATTCGGCCGGACTCCAGGTCCTGTCGGTGATTCCAGATCGAGCGACCACGAAATTCTTGGTCTGGTTTGACATTCCTTCGTTCAAACCCGAGGTTATCGAAACCCCGATCGTTGATGTACCAACTGTCATAGGAGCCGCGGACGGGACCGCGGAAACCGAAAAAACGATCCCGCTCATAACGGGTTTCCGTACCAAAGCCGAAACCCCGCATACTGAGATAACCGAGCAGACCGTTGACCTGGACCCCTTCGGGAGGCCTTCGTAGACCGGCCAACTGGAGCAGGTCCCAGCTGGTCAGCACCTGGGTCCCGAAAATTCGATCATTGGCAACCCGCGCACTGTTGAGATAGAGCGAGGGGTCGCTCAGGTTGGTGCGAAGGCGTGGCCAAGCAAATACGGGAACTCCGGCAAAATAGACTCGGTTCCTTTTCCCCTCGGCCCAATACTGATCCTCCTGCACCGGGAAACCGGTGGACGGGTCGTAAACCGGTTGACCTGTCAGGTAGTTTTCTTCAACCGACTGTTGCCGCGTCAGGGCAATCCTTTCCGACTGGGCCCAGTACCGCGGCACTCCAATACGACTCGTCGTGAAAGCGGCTCCGTAGGCCTGCATATGGTTCTCATCGACCTGCTCGACCACATCCGCTTTCAGCCGAACCAGTCCCTGGTAAGAACGGACAGGCGTCAACATCTCTGCCTTGAGTATCGTGCCCCGTTGCAGGTTGACGTCGTAGTACATCTGCTTGGAGTAGATAACCCTCCGATCTTTGGCAAAGACGACATTGCCTTCGAGATAAATTTCCCAACGATCATTTCCATCGTACATGGCAGACTGCCAGGCGACGACGTTATCCGCCAAGATCACGACTTGGTCGTCACGATCTTCCTTGAACAGACCCGAGTTCGCAATTTCGGGACTGTCGATCGTCACCCGGATACCACCCGTTCCAACCCAGATACTCTCGTTCGTGTTCTCAGGGTTATTGCGGACGGTCAGATTGAGGTCGACCGACGAATCACGCGCCGTGATATTCACCTGCGAGCCACTCCCCCGCACCTCGTTGATCAAGGGAGATTCCATTGGCAGAGCGGTACTCGGTAACTGCCCCGGAATGACCTCCAGCGATTGCTGCCCAGCCGGTAGGGGACCGATGGCGGGCGGCCGATCAAATTGACCACGGAACGGATCCTGCCGCGGCGCCGGCCCTTCCATGATTTCCTGTACCTGCCCCGTTTGGGGAGAGATTAGCCGCTGAGGTTGCTGAGGATATTGAACCGGCACGACGGCTGAAGCCCCACCTTGACGCAATGCCTGCCGAGCCCGTTGCATGACTTGGGGAGGATCCCCTTGCAGCGCCACGGCCGGCTTGGCCGAATCGATAGAACTATACGTATACAGACGCCCCAACCATTGAGCATCGACAATCCGTTCTTCCGGGACGCCTTGCCCATCGGCAGATGTCCGCGCATCTGAGAGATCCACCACGACATTGCCATCGAATGATTCCAGGTAGGTCACCACCCGATATTTGCCAGGTGCTGCCAGTTGATGGACCCATAAAATGGCATCGTCGGCCGTTCCCCGGAAAGATTCCTGTGAGACCACCACGTCCCCTTGCAGGTGAATCACCTGGGTCTGTCCCTCTTGCCAAGTCGTAATCTGCGTCGCGTCGACGAGAATCGGCAGACTCGGTTCGGGAGGCTGAAAGGTGATCTCCTGCGCCGGCAACGAAAAAGTCATCGTTGCGAGCATACCCAACAGCAGCGCGCAAAGGACGGGGCGCAGCTGCTTGCAGTGGCGAACGGGCTCCGATTGAATGACGGCAAAATGACTCAAGTCAAGTTTCTTAAAGGTCGATGAAAATGATAACGGTCGATCATGACCTAACGCACCGGGGACGATGGCGCGCAGGATCAGCCACAAAATTGGGTGCGGGAGTATAGGAAGCGTGGCGGTTGGCAGCAAGGCAAATCGAACCAGTCCACTGCGCTCCGAATCGGACAGCCATCAAATAAAAAGACCCCGAAAATCCAGTGTTCTAGCCGTATTTCAGCCGATTCGATAAACTGCTAGCAATCGAATTCATGCATGCTGAACCTGGGCAAGTCGAAAGCCCTTGGAGAACTTGGCCAATCCCCGATGAATTATGGCGACCCACTCGACCGATTGACCGACCCGCGACTACTCGAAAACTACCCGAATGGGGTGCCGAGTGAGTTCTATTCTGAGCTCGACCAATTCGATCTGGCAGCTTCCACAGGCCGACCGATTGTCGACCTGGAAGCCGGCCGCGCCTGCCGAGCCGGGCTCTGGCTCTTGCATCATTATCTGGATGCATCGCACGACATCAGCCAGACATTGAAAACGCCCGAGGGTTCCTGGTGGCACGCCATCATGCACCGCATGGAGGGTGATTACGGGAACAGCAAGTACTGGTACCGCAGTGTTGGCGACCATCCCGCCTTAGAGACATTGGAAGAGCAGGTGGGGCAGGACATTTTCACCTTGGTCGACGCTTGTCGCACACGGGGTTCCGATCCGATCATCGAACAGGCTTGCCAACTTGAGTGGCAAACCTTGTTCGATCACTGTTTCCGGATTGCCATCGGAGCGTGAGCCGGCCCAGCAGACCACCCAACCACCCCGCAAAACGGGGTGCCTGCCCGACGTAAAAGAGGGGCAACCTCCGTCTTACGCCTCGAACATCGAGGCTTTCCCAACCGGGGGACGCCCGATCGAGAAGTAGGTGAACCCAAGCGAGCTCATGTGGGCCGGGTCGTAGAGGTTGCGACCATCAAAAATGGTCGGCGTTTCCAACTTCGCCTTGATCTCCTCGAAATCCGGGTGGCGGAACATGTCCCACTCCGTATTGATGGCCAACGCATGAGCCCCTTCCAGCGCATCCATTGCCTGCTCGGCGTATTCCAGTCGATCGCCGTATTCCGCTTTCACGTTTTCGCTGGCCTCCGGGTCAAAGACACAAACCGTGGCACCCATTTCCAACAACTGGTCGATCAGGACCAGGGCTGGCGCTTCACGGATGTCATCCGTTTTCGGCTTGAACGCCAACCCCCAGACCGCGAACCGCATCCCGGCCAGATTCCCCGCATAATGCTCGTTGATCTTCTGCATCAACACGTTTTTCTGCTGATCGTTGACCTGGTCAACCGCGTCGAGAATTGTCGGTGGTAGGTCGTGCTTCTTGGCCATCGCGGCCAAAGCTCGAACATCTTTCGGAAAGCAACTCCCCCCATATCCGACCCCGGGGAACAGGAATGCAAATCCAATCCGCTGATCGTGTCCAATCCCGCGCCGCACATCATTGATGTCGCCACTCATTTTTTCACACAGATTGGCCATCTCGTTGATAAAACTGATCTTGGTCGCCAACAAGGCATTGGCGACGTACTTCGTCAATTCCGCGCTTTCGGGAGACATCGAAAGGAACGGCTTATCGGTTCTCAAGAAGGGAGAATAAAGCTCCCGCAAAACATCCGACACGACCTCATCTCGCACTCCGACGACCACCCGGTCGGGGTACATGAAATCATTGATGGCAGCCCCTTCCTTGAGGAACTCGGGATTGCTCGCCACGTGGTACCGCTTGCCGTTCAACTTGAAGAGTTGATCAAAGATTGCCTGATTGGTTCCGACCGGTACGGTGCTCTTTGTCACGATAATGATATCGTCATGAATATGCGGAGCGATCGAATCGACCACGCTCCATAAGGCGCTGAGATTTGCCGAACCATCACTACCCTGGGGTGTGCCAATCGCCAAGTAGACGATCTTGGCATTGCGGACGGCCGTCGCTGTGTCAGTCGTAAACTCCAGTCGTCCCGCCTTGGAGTTCCGCAGCACCAGCTCCTTCAGGCCCGGTTCATAAATCGGGATAACCCCCTCATTGAGTCGCTCAATCTTGGACTGATCAATATCGACCAAAGTGACGTGGTTGCCGCTTTCCGCAAAACAGGTTCCGGTTACCAGGCCGACATAGCCCGCACCGATCATCGTAATTTCCATACCGAAAAGGTCCGCTAAAAGTTGGTTAGGTGACTCGTTCAAAAACCGGAAAGCGATGTCCGGTGGGGGCCGGGGTCAATTTCCCGGCACAGGCAAGACAGTAATCATTCACAAATCCATTCTTCAAATCAACAGAAGGTATCCTCGGCAGGGACATAAAATAGGGCCAACCGGTGTTCCCTGTGGTGGGTTGTTCCCTGTTTCACGCGTGGAAACACGCTTTTAAGCTGCCAAGACCGGCGAAAAATCGGGATTACCCAGAGTGACACTCCGTGCTGGCAGGGGAATCGGGGCAGCGATGGCTTCGGTCAGACCGACTATTCCTGCTGGCTACCCGGATCCTCGGATTCGGTTTCGGTTTCGGCTGACTCATTTCCCGCCGGTTCAACAGACGTTTCCATCTCCGCTTCGGCCGACAACTCGTCACCCACCTCACTCTCATCACGCGGTACCCGGACCAGGGCCGCCAGGGTGTCATCCTTGTCGAGACTCATGATTCGGACGCCTTGCGTGTTTCGGCCAATCGCATTGATGTCGCTACAGGAGATACGCTGCAACTTGCCGCGAGCCGTCATCATCAGGATTTCGTCCTCGTCGCCCACCGGCAAGATACCAACCACCGCGCCGTTGCGAGCGGTCGCCTTGATGTCCCGCAAGCCTTTACCACCACGATTCTGAGTTCGATAGCGACTGGCACTGGCCGATTCGTCCGTTCCTTCATCGGTCTGATTCGGTCCAAAGGCAGTCCGTTTTCCGTAACCATTGGCACATGCCGTTAACAACGTTGCATCCGGGTCAGCGACAACCATCCCCACCAGGGCATCCCCGGAAGCCAAGCTGATCCCCTTAACGCCACTCGTGTTCCGTCCGGTCGGCCGAGCATCCGATTCTTTGAAGCGAATCGCCATGCCGCTGGCCGTAGCCAGCACAATTTCATCGTTCTCCTGGGCGACCACTACATTGATCAGTTCATCATCTTCGCGCAATTTAATGGCGATGATTCCACCCCGGCGAGGGCGTCCGTAGGCACTGAGGGGTGTCTTTTTGACCAGTCCGTTCTTGGTCGCCATCATCAGGTAATGGCCGGCCGCCGAGAAATCTCGGATCGCGCGACAACTGGCAATCTCTTCCCCTTCATCCAATGGAACAAGGTTGACAATCGCGCGGCCCCGGCTCTCACGGCTCAATTGCGGTAACGCGTAAACCTTCAGCCAGTGCACGCGCCCTTTGTTGGTAAAGAATAGCAGATAATCGTGTGTGCTGGCCGCAAAGACGTGTTCGATCGGATCCTCATCCTCGCTCTTGGCACCCTTGATCCCTTTGCCGCCCCGCTTTTGCGCCCGGTAGGTACTGACGGGGGTCCGCTTGATGTAGCCACGGTGACTGATCGAGACCACCATGTTCTCTTCTTCGATCAGGTCCTCCAGGTCGATATTACCAATCTCCATGTCCGAGACTTCGGTACGACGAGGATTGGCGTGCTTCTTTCTAATCTCCGCCAGATCATCCTGGATGATCTGCAGGATATTCTGTTCATCTGAGAGGATTCGCTGGTACTCGTTGATTTCCTCCAACAGGCCCCGGTGTTGCTCCGAGAGCCGTTCCTGTTCGAGGTTGACCAGCTGACCCAAAGTCATCTTGAGAATCGCATCCGCCTGGATCGCTGTCAGGAAATAGACATCCGCCTCGCCGCGCTCACTCTGGAAAACCTGGTAGCCGTCCTCACCGAGGGCTCGTTGCATCATGGCGGCCGGACACTCGATCCCCATCAACCCCTGCTTCGCTTCGGGTTGGGTTTTCGACTGCCGGATCGTCTCGATGATTTTATCGATGTCGGCCAACGCCAACAGCAAACCTTCCACCGTATGTTTCTGTTTTCGGGCGCGGGCCAACAGGAACTGGGTACGGCGACGGATCACCTGCACACGGTGACGGAGGAACTCCCTGAGCAGTTGCTTGATGTCCATTTCACGCGGCTTGCCATCGACCAGCGCTAAAAAGATCATCGAAAGCGAACTCTGCAGCGGGGAAAACTGGTAGAGCTGGTTCAGCACGACCTCGGGATCCGCATCACTCTTCAGATCGATCTGCAGCTTGACCGGTTCTTTCAGGTCACTCAGGTCCTTGATTCCAGAGATCCCTTTGACCTTGTCCCCTTTGACCAAGCTGGCGATCTTCTCGACCACCGTGTCGCGGACCTGCTGGTAAGGAATCTCGGAGACGATGATTCGGAAGCGGCCTTTGCGGTGTTCTTCAATCTCACAACGCGCCCGGACGACAATCGTGCTTCGGCCGGTATGGTAAGCCTTGCGTATCCCATTCCGTCCACAAATGATCCCGCCAGTCGGAAAATCAGGCCCGGGAATCCGGTTGATCAGATCACCGACTGAGCACTCGGGGTCTTCGATCAATAATTGCAGTGCGTCGCAAACCTCACCCAGGTTATGGGGCGGAATCGAGGTCGCCATACTGACGGCAATCCCACTGGAGCCATTGACCAACAGGTTGGGAAATTTACTTGGCAGGACGGTCGGCTCGGTTCTCCGCTCGTCGTATGTCGGGACATAATCGACCGTATCAAGTTTGAGGTCCTCCAGCATCATGGCGGCCACGGGCGACATACGGGCTTCGGTATATCGCATGGCGGCGGCGGGCAAACCGGCGATGGACCCAAAGTTCCCCTGCTTGTCAATCAATACGTGTCGCATATTCCAGTCCTGGGCCATCCGCACCAGGGTTGGATAGACAATACTCTCACCGTGGGGGTGATAGTTTCCACTCGTATCACCCGAGATCTTGGCGCATTTGATCCTCGAAGCGCCCGGGGTCAGGTTCAGGTCGTTCATCGCGACCAGGATTCGTCGCTGCGACGGCTTGAGTCCATCGCGCACATCGGGCAAAGCGCGGGAGACAATCACACTCATGGCGTAGGTCAGGTAACTCCCCTTGAGTTCATCCTCGATCGGCATCTCCACAAATGCTTCTGGGAGATCGCCGTTCTCGTTGGGAGGATTGGAATCAGTCGACACGCTGCGCGCCTTTCTATCTTCTTAAACCGCCAACCGGTACCGAATCGAGAGGATTCCTCGCGTTGGCAGGGGACGTGTTCGGGTATGTGAACGAATGAACAACCACGTTCCCAGAAATGGCCCTGACGGGGGCTGATTGGGCCGGTTTTTGCTGTCCAACTCAGGTATTTCGCAAACCGCGAATTCTACCAAATCAGGCCTCTTTCCACAACGAGCAGGCCCGATTTTCGGCTGTCCTAAATCACCAATATCAAAGGACTTGTGGCCCGCCTTTCCGGGCCGCTTCGATTTTACATCAGCGCCTGCTCCACCGGCCAAACTTTGCCTTGAAAACGACCATCGGGCCAATGGCAAGCCGACACAAATCTGGTGGTCCAGTCGGGCGCCGAACCGATTTAAAACTTGACGGACGCCCTCTGAGGCCAACAATGCGGTAGTGGATTCGACCCACCGGTAGTGTCGATACAAACCTGTTCCGTCCCGCTTCAACATGGTTCGACCGACCTACTTTCATTCCGATTTTGACGCGGCCTTGCGGTCTCGACTCGCCGCTTTACCGGAAGCGGATCATGCCAACACGGTACCCGTCACACGGCTGACCGACCTGAACCTGAAGGAACCGGACTCCCCTACGTCTCCTTCCCCTTGCTCTGCCACATCGGCCAACAACGGGACCGGATCCCCGCCGGACAAGGTTGCCGCCAATATTGAAGGGAGCCAGGACCATCGCATCTCAACACCTGAGGGTGATCTCTGGATTCGGGGCAATACCTTGCTCTGCGTCTGTCCCGATTGCAATGCCCCGATGACCATTCGGCTCTGGTTGGCGCTGGCCGATTGCTGGCGTTGCTCCACCAGCCTGGAATTGAGTGAGGACCAGGTAGCCGCGGTTCGCCAGCTCCTGGTACCCACCGAAGCGGAACCGGTCGCCGCCCCAGTCCCCACGATCGACGAGGTTCTCGAACCGCTACCCGACAGCGATCCCGATGTCCGCCTCGCGCCCCGCGTCGACCGACGCCGGCAGGAGCTCGACCGTTTGACGCAATCCAATGCGGCCGCGCAGATCTTGCGCAACGGATTTCGGGCCGTGCCGGCCTGGCTGGTCAGTTTCCTGTTGCACCTGATCCTGATCCTGCTGTTGGCGCTGGTCATGCTGGGCCGACAGGAATCACCACCGACGATCACTCTCTCCACTTTTTTCCTGCCGGAAAAGGCAGAGGGTGGCGAGATACGAATCGAAAACCGCGACGATCTGCTGCGCGATGATGTGGCGATGGCCCAAGATCTGGCGATCGATCAAGAGGAAGTTCGGGATGTCCTGCAAAAGGCCGAACAGGATGCGCTCCAACTGAGGGTCGATTCGGCGCCGCTGGCTCAATTGCCCGACCTCGATACGGTCAAGGCGAATATCACCACGCGGCGCGGCCCCCTGATGTCGTTTGCGGCCCGGGATCCCCGGGTGCGGGCGGAAATCGTTTACCGAGAGGGAGGCACCTCTCTGACCGAAGCAGCCGTTTCGCGCGGCTTGCGCTGGCTCGCCTCGGTCCAGAACCAGGATGGGAGTTGGAGCCTGGCCAAGTATGAACGCCATACCGATCCGACCAACCGAGGGGATGTGGCCGGCACATCCCTCGCCCTACTGCCGTTTTTGGGCGCGGGACAGACCCACGAATTCGGCAAGTACAAGGAGACGGTGGCCCAAGGCTTGGCGTGGTTGATGAAAAACCAGAAGCCCAGTGGCGATCTCCGCGCCAACTTCTCGGGGGATGCCGGCATGTACGCTCACGGGCAGGCCACGATCGTCCTGTGCGAGGCATACGCCATGACGGGGGACCAGCGGTTTAAAACGCCCGCCCAAAAAGCGATCGACTTCATTCAACAGGCACAACACATCAAGGGTGGTTGGCGTTATCGACCGGGTCAGGCGGGCGACACGAGTATCCTCGGCTGGCAGTTGATGGCGTTGCAAAGCGCCCGCGCACCGAACCTCGGATTATCACTCGACGACAACACACTCCGCCTGGCCGGCCTCTATCTCTCCGATGCGGCTTGGCAGAAACCGAAACAGGGAATCCCCCGCGGTTCACTCTACCAGTATCAACCGAACCAGGGGAAACCGACGCCCGCCATGACGGCCGAGGCGCTCCTTTGCCGCCTGTACCTGGGCTGGAACCGGAAGGACCCTCGCTTGATGGCCGGGGTCCGCTGGCTGGTCGAAGAGCACCTGCCCAGCGACGACCAGAAAAACATTTACTACTGGTATTACGGGACCCAGCTGCTGCATCATTTTGGTGGCCCACTGTGGGACCGCTGGAATCGACAGGTCCGAGAGATCCTGGTCCGCACCCAGCAAAAGCAAGGGGCCCAGGCGGGCAGCTGGAATCCGTCGGGCTTCCAGTGGGGTTCGCGGGGGGGCCGCATCTACGCCACCAGTCTTTCCGTCTGTACCCTGGAGGTCTACTACCGCCACCTGCCCCTGTTCAAACAGATCGAATTCGACCAAGCTGAATAGTCGTCTGGCAGCGGTCCAGCCTTCCGGTTCACCCTTATGTTGACCGCCGGTCGAACGAAGGCACCCCAAACACGTCACGCCATTTTTCCACGTTGATACGATGCCCCTCGACCTTGAGAACTGTACCTCAGCCCATCGGACTCCGAGCTGGCGTTTGAAGACGGGCCGTTTGACGTTCGACACCGGGCCGATCCTGATGGGGATCGTCAACACGACACCCGACAGTTTCTCCGACGGAGGCCAGTTTGAGGGGCCCGATCAGGCGGTCGAGCACGCGCTGCAATTGGTGTCCGACGGGGCGGGTATCCTCGATATTGGCGGGGAGAGCACGCGACCGTACAGCGACCCGGTCGGCCTGCAGGAGGAGCTCGACCGGGTTCTACCCGTCATTGAGCGTTTAGCTCGGGCGACGCGCATTCCGATCTCGATCGACACGTCCAAGGCGGCCGTCGCCCGCGCGGCGATCGCGGCGGGGGCCGAGATCATCAACGATGTGACCGGCCTGGAGGGGGATCCGGAGATGGTCGACGTGGCGCTCGAAACGGGGGCCGGACTCTGCGCCATGCACATGCAGGGAACCCCCCAGACGATGCAGGACGACCCGAGCTACTCGGACGTCGTGGGGGAGATCCTTGAGTATCTGGTAGCGCGACGGGACACGCTGCTCGAGCGGGGAATCGAGGCGGATCGCATCTGCCTCGACCCAGGTATCGGCTTTGGCAAAACGCACGCGCATAACCTTCAGCTCGTCCGCCAGGTCGTCACCTTTCATGAGACCGGCTGTCCGATCCTGGTCGGGCACTCCCGCAAAGGTTTTCTGGGCAAGATCCTGGGGGACAAGGGACTCGACCGGGATGTGGCGACGGCCACGGTCGCCCTTACTCTGGCCGATCAACAGGTGCAGGTGATCCGGGTGCACAACGTGGCAGTCTGCCGCCAGGCGCTCGACGTCTGGAAGGCGATCCGGGCCAAGACCGACGATTAGGGTAACCGGCCGCAAGATAATGGGCGACACGGCAACCAGCGGGAAGGTAACCAGGGACAAGGTAACCAGTTCGACCGGGGAACCGACCCAGCAAGCGGCGTCCCAATGCGCCGGCCGGCAATCCAACGACAAAAAAAGGGCGTCCCGGCACAGAGTCCCGGACGCCCCATTGTTCTATCAATGACGGTTCACCCTATTCGAGGAAGGACGAAACGCGGATCGCCCGCTCGACGTTATGGTTCTTACCCGGTTCAAACGCGACTGGAATCGATCGGTCCAGGACGAAGAATCCACGATACCTCTGAATCTCACCCGAGTCTGCACCGAGTTCGTTGTCCGTCACCTCACCATCGGAATCGACTTCAAACAGGCCTACTGTAATCCAAATGGCAAACACACTGGAGCGAGTCGTTAACAGATTCCCCAGCCGCTGCCGCATGTCATAACGAAAATAGGGACTCCTCTCCGAATTGTTGTAGGCAGCCGCCGACTGGTAATCAAAGAGAGGCTGTTGATCGTTCGTCGGATTTCTTCGAAACAGCCCGCAATCTACCCCGGCCCGCCAGAGCGGGTTCGGTCCGCCGCCGGGAACACCGGGCCCACCGGGTCCGGATGCTGCTGAGATATCTGGAACATAATTCCCCTCGTTGGCATTACGAAAGACGCCAGCAAAGTCAAAGTTGAAACCGGCCGACGGGCCACCCGGGCCTTGTGACGGCTGGGGTCGCTGGCGTGAATTTTTGAAGTCGTTCCATGAGACGCCACCGCCACCACTATAGACTTGTCCCATCAACCCGTCCCAGACATCTTTCTCGTAAATCGTGTTCAGGTTGATTTTTCCTGGCACACGAAAACGGGGCACAGCATTGAAAGGATTATTGTTAAACACGGCCGGGTTCAGCTCCGCTTGTGTTCCTACGTATCGGGAAGGAACTTCGAGATAATCAAACAACCGATAGAAATGGGTGCCTTGATCATTACTACCATCTTCCTCGCTGCTGCTGAACGGGTTTAGCAGGTAGCGAAAATCGGCCGACAAATCGACTGACTTCGCCGTATCGCCCGGTTCATTCAGGGGATCCCCGTTCTTGACTACCTCCGTGTACGGATCCAAACCTTGATTCCGAATTCCAAAATTCCAGGTAATTTTGTTCGGCGCAGAGATCGGGACATTGGCCAATTCCATATGGCTGACATACGGTCGATTGTTCCATGTCAGCCAAGCGTACGGATCATTACCCATCTGCTCCCGGTAGTCCCAGTTGGTACCACCGAGCGAGTGAATAAATCGGTAGTCAAGATTGTGGCCAGGTGCCACACCAGGATGACCATATTCGGCCTCCTGTTGACGACCTTCATCGAGTCTGAACAACAATCGATTCTGGTTTTGAGACTCACCCCGTTCCAAGGTATCAAGGCGGCTACGGCCATTGATAATAGCAAAATCTTGGGGGCTTCCCGGAGGATTCCAACTCGTATATCCCGGGTCGTTGACCTGATTTGAATTATCCGGATCCGGCTGCAAACCGTTGTAAGCAAACAAATCCAGAGGAATCGAATCAATCGAAATATAAGGGTTGGTGGTTTGGTCCCACGGCTGCATCGGATTCGCCAATCGCTGTAAATGCAGCACTCGGAAGTTGTCAGTCAAGCCGTTGGTCCAGAGCGCCGTATTATTCATCAGCTCAGGATCACTCGCATTGGCAACCGTCGGAAATGGATCTAACGGCCGATCGTACGGGTCGGTGTATTCCCATCCATCGGTCACGGCTGTCCGGTCAACGCCCGAGGGATCGACCAGTGGATAGCCACCGTTCGGATCGGATACTGAAAGTGAGCGTGGTTGATTGATGGGAACGACAACCGCCGACATGGACGGCGGCAAGGCCGCAGCATTCGCATTCTCCGGTTGACTTTCACCCGGCGGCCATACGGTCACCGAGCCCAGTGCGTTGTTACCTGTCTGCAAGGCAATATGACGAGTCTGTTCGTCGACACCGAGCATGGCCACACGACGTCCAATATAACTGGTGTACTTGCCACCGACGAACTGATTCGAGGAGCCAACAACCGCATGTTGTCCGGGCGAAACGACCTTCGTTTGAGCAGCAGGGAAATCAGTCCAAAACCGCTCACCTGCGATTCCCAAGGCTCCGGGGTCATCATTGGTGAAGTAGATCGCCCGTTCATAGTTGGCCCGGCCAGACTCGTAAACGGGAATCTCAACCTTGATTCGCCAGACGGGGGATCCACCCTGGTCCGCAGGCTGATTGTTGTGGGTTTTCCCCAACCGAACGCCGCTTGGATCATCGGTAAGAGAGGGCGGAATCTTCTGGTTCCGATTGTTTTGAGTCCAGGGGTTGTAGAGTTCGATAAACGTAGCCGTGTTGGGGCGGTATCTTTGGTCAAAATCCTCGTCTTTATCTTCGTCGTCATTGGCCGTTGTCAGGTCATCTTTGGCCAAGTCCTCGGTCCGTCGATCGTGGAGCGAGATACTTTCGGTCAATAACAGCTCGGGACGCTCACAACCCCAGACGGTCTGATTGGGGCTCCAGCCATTGGCATCAAAAGGGCTCTGATCAAATTCAAACTGTGTCATGATCGAATCGGTATCACGAAAATCGACGACATTTACGGCCCATTGTGCCAATTGGCGATTGTAGTCCCAGTTCTTGATCTGGTTCGGCCCATTACCCGGAACCGGATTGGGGCATTTCAAACGGGCCATAATGTACAGCTGTTTCGCAAAATTGATCCGCGCGTTCTGATCACCTGTGCCACCGTCACCCTGATTATCAAGATCCATCGCGGGGGTACCAGCAATATCCTGGTTCGATTGGCCCGCCTCTTCAGGCTCATCAATGACACCATTGCCATTGTCATCCCGGCCATTACCAAACGCGCGATTCACATTCATCTTCATGCCAGCAAACAACTCATCGGGCAACAGTTTCTGTGCCTTAATGTATTCAACCGTCTGCGCTCGAGTCCAACCATTGGATTGGCCAATGCCACTGTGAAAGCGGTTGACCGCCGTATTGAGCAAATCCTGCGGCACGATCGGGACTTCAAAGCTGTCCGTCGTGAACTTCCTTTTATTACCAAGATTTGAAAACGTGTTGGGCGCTAATTGCAAAAGCCGATTGGGTAACAGGTTCGCATCCGAATCAAACGGTCGCAGAATCCGCTCCAATTCATTAAGCCCATAAGGCGTATCGCCTTTGGCCCAGTGAACTGACGATTCATACGGGTTATCTTCCAATTCATCCGCCCAAGCGACACCCGTCATGTCAGTCACCGGCAAGCCGTTCACCATGTCAGCGAAGTTGGGATCTGCCCATTGAGAGTCTTGCGGTGTCGCTACGGCATATTGACCGCGCAAATCCATCGCGGACGAACCGAACATGTAGCCAACAGTGCCTCCGGATGAACCGTCACCCCGGGCGTAGCCAAATAACATGTGTCGTGAGAGAGGGTCCCAACCGGCGACGCCGGGAACCTGATCCTCACCGTAACGACCCGTCAACACCCCCTGATGCTCGGCACCCGTTGGATCGAACGCGTCAAAAATGGCCTTCATCGAGATTTCAGCTGGCCCATACCCTTGTCCCAAGGCGTGGGTGGCTGCAGCCGCCTGGCCTCCTCCCAGTAGATTCCCTCGGGTGACCGCTTGCTGCTGCGCCAAGTTGCCGTGCACGTTCAAATTCAAACGACCGTCCAGGTCAACAACCTTGTAAGCGACCATCGGTTTGTACAAGCGGCCTGAGCCATCGGACTGGATCGGAAGACCGATATCCATCCAGTAGCTATCGAGTTCCCCATCACCATCGTTATCGATCATGTCCCAAGGCTGATCTGGACTGCCATAATTCTGGACAAACGTGTTGTAGTTGGCGGCACTGGCACCCTTCCAGTTTCTCCAATCGAGGCTTTCCCGAACAAAACTGGGGATCGGCGCACCATTGTCATCCCGGCCAAACAGGAACATGTTCTGGTAATCCGCCGCATCATACGATTCGTTCGGAGAATTGTTTCGCGTCAGGTAGTTGCTCCGCAGTTGCGCCCAGCTTTCACCTCGACGATTCGGGTTCAATGCCTGTTCATCCAACTTCCCTTGGCCGGGCGCCACCGCACCACCACCGCCTTGGACAATCCCCCCAGCGCCGAAACCGGAAAACGGGCGGGAATTGACGACCACCAGTGCATTTTCCAAGGGCGCCAGGTTGGCGGGATCCAATTCCTGCTCCCACTGATCCAACATGACAAGAAATTTTGCGGGCGGTTCAAAACGAATAATCCTGCCGGAAAGAACCGCATTCAAAGGCCCCGCGTTATTCGACCCTCCGGCCACGAAGGATAAGATACAGCCCGTGTAAAAATCAGGCCGATCATTCAGTGTCGCCGACTGGCCCGTTCGCACATTCGTGAGTGAATTAACATCCAGATCGATTTCAATGAACTGCCCACCGGTCGAGTTGCCACCAAGGATTGTCGAATTATCCTTTGGCTGACCCGCGACGCGGCCCGAGAACCCGTAGCCGTACATGTCCGCCAACAGCGAGTGGCCCCGCAGCGGGGACATCGTGTTCGTCAGATCAGGCCCACGGATAATATCGTAAAGGGCGCGCTCTACCAGAACCTGCCCCTCATCTCCCTTCAATCGCAACTTTGTTTTAGTCCGCGCCGATTTGAGGAAATTGTTGGAGACGATCATGAACGTCGTACCCATCAACAGGAACAGGACGATAATGCTCATCACCAGCAACAAGGTGACACCATTGCGGTTATCTCGGCGATTTATTTTCATAGCTTTCCTCCGGGGCAACCGGTTCGGCGGGTTTTGCTTGAAGAGACTCATAGTGAAAAGAGAGTAGAAATTCATGACACGATTTTGCTTATTCCGTTGCAACTTCAGTTCCAGTTGGATTTGCGTTCCCATTGCATGGTGCGTTCGTAGACATTGATCACCTGACCGCTCCGTTTCTGATCACGGAAACCAACCAAGTGATGAAGTTCCGTGGTGCCGGCATTCCCAAAATTGAAGTCCGGACCGTCCAATGTCAAAATGGTCACCGCATTGCCATTGTTTTCAATCTCAGCCGCATTGGTGACGCGATAAAAACCAACCTGGTTCAAGTAGTTTCTGTCGGGACTCGGGGTGTTCGGGTTCGCCGGGGGTGCCGGTGTTTTCAACATTACCCAATCGTCTCGACGAACATCCACCAACTTCCGGTCGAGCGTCACGGTTCCCCCGCCAAAACCAACCATGCCAATAGGGTCAGCAACTGTCGCTTGCGGGTAGGCAACCTGGTTTACCGGACCCAAGTCCCGGTCTTTATGCACCAATACGTGCATTCGAAAGGTCAAACCGGGCGTACCACCACTCGGTGCATTGGCGTAGTCAACCTTCACCGGAACCATCACGGCGTTCCAGGAAATCCGTCCCAAACTCTGACGCCGTGCGTCATCTCCTGTCCCGTTAACGTCAAAGATCTGTTGAGGGGGTAACAGGCCTGCGTCGGTACCCGCGGGTAGATTTTCGGCCGTTGACTGAAACTGCAAGTCGTCAGTCGAGCGGCAAAGTTGTCGAGCCATCGCCTGGCTGAATGGCTGGTTGGCCGGATCCAGCAAGTTGAACGTTGCAAATCCGCAAAACGCTGGATAAGCTCCATTTTCTGTCACCCACAAGGGGTCAACCACGCCGACGTTCGGATTCGTGCCAATGGCAGCCTGACCGGCAGCGCCCACCATGCGGGATTGGTCATCACTGTCCACAAAACGAAAACCTTGGATTTCAAATTGCGCAAATGCGTTGCGGCCAACCGTCGTTGCTTCATCCTTGTCCAAGCCGCTCTGGGCCTGTTGTACCGAAAAAGGGATCAAGACCATGACGCCGAATACGCCAATCAGGGCAACCACCATGGCGCTCAGGACTTCGACAACCGAGATACCTGACCGACGGCCTGCAGATCGTTTGATTTCAGTCAATAAATTCATACAAATCTCTATCGAAAAGCGTTACTGCTTGGCACTGCTACGATCCCGAGACGCACCCCGGGCAAACAGGATCAAACTTTGGAGATCGGGACTAACGTTATTGTTTGGCGGTGCGTTGTAACCCACATTAACCCCGCCCGATTTATCGCTGAGCGTCACCCACAAAGCAGCTGGATTCGCCAAAATCTGCTGCGCTGCGGGAACGCCACTCAAACCGGCTGCATCCGGTCGATATTCGGTCACGAACAAGTCAACCGAACCACGCGCCATGTAAGGGGTCCGCGGGGGGTCATTTGGCTGTAGTCCTGCATTTTTTTCCTGAACATTCAGTCGATCTAGGCCACCATCGGAATTGAAGATCAATTCAATGGGCGCCGCCACTCGAGAACCACTCGCCACAACAGGGTTACCCGATATATCAAGGGTGGGAGTGATCGCAAAGTCAGTGGTCTGACCATCCCAATAGCCAGAGTAGCGAAGATCGATAATGTAGCCGTCCGGTAAATCGACCCGGCTCGACTCAATTCGTCGGGGACTCCTTTCCACCACAAAAGGAATGTTGTTTCCCGATCGCGGGATGGGTAACACACCGCCACTGAGACCTATCTGAAGCCCCAGCCCCAACCCTCCCAGGGTCGGCGTGTGCGTAATTGGGTAACGGACAGAGCTGTGATCGAAGCGAATCCGATCGCCCGGCTGAATCATACCTGGTTCCCATGCATACGGCAGACGAATCTGCACTTGCCCGGGGGCTGAATTCCAGTCAATGATGGCCCCAGCCGTATCCTGATAATTAGGGACTTTGCGCATCAAATACAAACGGGTACCCGCATAGCAAACATCACCATCGGTAATGTTCGTGTTACGCTCAATCTGCAAACCGGCCGCGCCTGTTGCCACCGCTCGGTCTCGAGCCTGCGTCAAGGCTGTTCCAACCACACGGGCCGCCTCGCGAATATTGCGATCCTTGTTGATCAGGCGAACTTGCGGGACGATCAGTGCCGTCAAGAGCCCCATGATGGCAATCACAACCAGCAATTCAACCAACGTCAGACCCGAGCGACGATTCATGGATGTTGTTTGGATCATTGAAACTCCACTCGCCTATCGACATTGTTGGACCAGACTTCGATTCGCAAATTCTCGAGGTTCTTTTGCGTCGCATCACGCCATGAGATTTCGAACTGCAAAGGCTCTCCCCAGGAATCTACGATTTCTGGAAAATTATCATCATCCACATTACCTTGAGCCGAATTGCCCAGCACTTCCAAGGCGCTCTCTCCTTCAAACTTGATCATCTCAAGCAGCTTGTAGAGCAGTTCGCCCGATAAAGGATCGTTTGCAGAATCCTCACCAATCGACGCATTTTTCAGGGCGTACCATTGGCGAATCAATGCTGTCTGATATCGGGGGAGTGCCAAATTGGCGGCCACATTCCCTTGCGGATAGTTCAAAGTGGGAAACTTACCCAGTTCCGAGTTGCGGCTGGGCATTTCGGCGTTGAGGTAGTCCACCAGGATCTTCTCTCGCAGTGCCTGAGCTTCACCATAGGTCGCCCCGGCTCCCGCCCAATTCCTGATGTCACTGTCGCGAAACGGTAGTTTTCGGAACTCCATGTCCTCAATGTAAGTCGACAAGATCGTCTGGATCAGCGCGATCCGCCCCTCGGTGGCCGAAGTGCGCGCTTCGAGTTGAGCCGTACGGAGCATTCCCACCGCCAGCGTCGACAAGATCGCGATGATGGCAACCACCAACAACAGCTCCACCAGCGTGAAACCAGATCGACCCGGCTGCCGCCTCAGGTGTTTTTGGGATAGTACAGATAAGATATTCATAGGCAGGTGGTTGAGAGGAGTTGTAATTTTTTTCGATATCGCCTCATGGGGCAGAACGGGTGACGATCAACTAGTCGATTCCTAACGCTTTGGTTTCCAATTTCCCAGCTCCTTCACCGACAAAGTTGACGATATTGTCCAACCCCCCTGATTGACCATTCACTAGGAAATCCGTGACCAACAAACCTCCTACTTGAGACGGCGTCTTACCAACTTCACCATCCAAACCCGGAGCAAACAATTGGAACGAGCTCTCGTTGAAGAAACTGACAGGGTCAGTTAGATCCGTTGCCCCATTTTTGCAGTAACCGCCCCGCACAATCCCGTAACTCCCCGAGTCCAGGTACTGGTAGACGGCCGGATTACCTTGACGATCAGCCTGTTTTCCTTTTGCCTGAAGGTAATTAGCCGCCCCACTATTGTTGTTACCAAAATTCAGTCGGTCAGCGGCAAACTCATAATAGACATTCCGCTCTTGCGCGGCGTCCGGGCCATATGCATGGGGCGCGAGCCAAGCACCACTATTGACATCCGACAATGGGTACTGCTTGTTCTTGGAGATTCCCGACAGCCAGAAGACCAGGTCGGCACCAGCGCTACCTTGTATCACCGACCCAACAGACGTCCACCATTGGTTGAGATCTGCTACTGAGTAACCATGATTTGGCGCTATACGGTTCAAGTAGGGCATTAAGTCGGCACCACCGCTCAACCTCGTAAAACTGGGCGGGTAGAACCCGTTGTCGCTCTTGAAATGTTCAATCGCCAGATCGAGCTGGGCCATCTCGGACTCGATGGCAAACTCGTTGGCCCGACGCATGGCACTCCCCACGACCGGAATCAGCATGGCTGACAGGATCGCGATCACCGTGATGGCGATCAGGATTTCGACCACGGTAAAACCACCCCGTCGATCAGAACGATCGTTTACGTTGAGACAAGTATTCATTCGGATCTTCTCCAGCTAATTCGGTCCGTTTGGTTTCCGTTTGGTTTCGGTTTGGTTTCGGTTTAGTTTCCGTTTAGTTTCCGCTTGGCCTTGGGCCAGCTACCTGGCCGGCCAAATTGCAAAGGCTATTTCTTCCCTCCGGTCAAACCGGAAATGATGGCGATCAGCGGCATAAACAGGGCCGCCACAATGAACAGTACGACCAGACCGAGGAAAATGATCATGATCGGTTCGATCATTTTCAGCATCCCGTCGGTAATGGTGCGAACTTCTTCTTCGTAATAATCCGCCACCTTGTACAACATGACATCGAGCTCACCCGTCTCTTCACCCACGTCAATCATGTTGATGACGAGGTCCTCGACGACCGGTTTGCGGCAGACCAGGACGTACCAGAGCAGGGAGATCATGCCGAGCGCGGCACAGGCGTAGAGCACGAAGTACCAGAGGTCGGCCTGGATCAGCAGGATGCCCAAGGGGGGCAGAGAGACGGTCGCCACGAAAAAGAACAAGGTCACCGGGTGAAAACTCGGCTTCGAATTCTTCTTCATCGGCGCCGCGATCGTATCCCCTTCACGAATGGCATCGGTGACTTTACTGTAAATCTTTTCGAACATCGCGTTGCCGGACGTTTCCCGGGTGATCGTCAACCCTTCAATAATGGGAACACCACTGGCAACCAGGGCGCCGAGCGTTCGGGTCGTACGAGCCAAGTTGCTCTTTTCGACCAGCTTCCCGATGACGGGCAACTTCAGCAGGTACAGGTGCCAACCCATTCGGCCCGCCCGGAACTTGCAGATCAGTGCGACGAACAGGAACATCGCGGTCGGCACGAGCGGGAACAGGAACCAGAGTTTTACAACGCGGTCGGAGATCGAAATCAGCAACTTGGTCATGGCTGGCAGTTCGATTCCGAATTCCTCGAACATCTCCTTAAACTCGGGGATAATCCGAATCATGATGAAGGTCAGGATACCGATGGTGAACAAGACAACCATGATCGGGTAAATCATCGCCCCGAGCACCTGGTTCTTGAGCGACTGGGTTCGCTCCTTGAACTCGGCCAGACGTCGCAGAATGACCTCCAGAGAACCACCCGCTTCCCCCGCCTTGATCATGTTGACATACAGGCGGTCAAACACCTTGGGGCTCTTGGCCAAAGCTTCAGAGAGGGAGGAGCCACTCTCAATCTCGTCACAGACATCAATCAGGGCATTTTTCAGGGCCCCGGGACGAGACTGTTCTTCGAGGATCTTGAGCGATCTCAAAATGGGCAGACCCGCATCCTGCAAAATGGAGAGCTGGCGGGTGAACTGTACGATTTTCTTACCGCTGGCTCCGCCCAAAGCGAATGTCTTTTTCTTGCCGCTACCCTGGGATCCGGCTTTTTGCGAAGCTTTTTGGACCGCGATCTTGGTTACGAAGTAACCCATGGAGCGGATCGTCGCCTGGGCTTCGTCCTGGGTCGGCGCCTCAATGACGTCTCGAATCTCCTGCCCCTGGGGGTCCATCGCTTCAAATTGATAAGTTGGCATAACTCAATCCTCACTAGCCCGGCTTGGCATTTCACAGTGAACTGCCAGGCCTTGCTATCTCATCATCATTTATCAGGTATCGTATCAATCAATCGTTGGTTTCCGGCGGTCCTGTCGGTCCGCTTTGAATCGTTCTTCGCTATGAATCGTTCGTTGGTCTCTGTCAGGCTGCTCGGGTTGCCGATGCAGTTGGACGGCCCATCACTAGGCGTCTAGGATCGTCTCCCGCACAACTTCTTCCAAGGTGGTGGTACCGTCGTACATGAACTGAATGCCAGCCGTTCTCAACAGTTTCATCCCGTTGGCCTCGGCCGCCTCACGCAGCTTGTCGGTCGGTGCGTTGGTCATGATCAACTCGCGAATTTCATCATTCATGATCATCAGCTCAAACAAACCGACCCGACCCTTGTAACCGGTGTTGCTACATCCACTGCAGCCAGCACCCCGGTAAAACTTCTTGTCTTTCACGTCTTCGGCACTCAGCCCGATTTCCGTCAGCATGTCGAAACTCGGCTCGACCTCTTCCCGGCACTCGGGGCAGATGCGCCGCACCAGTCGCTGAGCCAAGATCGCTTCGACCGTGGCGGTAATAAGAAACGTGGGTACCCCCATGTCCTTCAAACGGGTCACGGTGCTGGGAGCGTCGTTGGTGTGCAGCGTGCTGAAAACCGTATGGCCGGTCAGTGAGGCCTGAACCGCAATTTCGGCCGTCTCCAGGTCACGAATCTCACCCACGAGAATCTTGTCGGGATCCTGCCGCAGAATGGCCCGCAGGCACTTCGAGAAGGTCACATCGATATCATCATCGATCGGAATCTGAATGATCCCGTCAATGTCGTATTCGACCGGGTCCTCGGTCGTGATCAACTTATCTTCAATCTGGTTCAGTTCACTGAGAGCCGAATAGAGCGTGGTCGTCTTACCCGAGCCAGTCGGCCCGGTGACCAGGACAATCCCGTTCGGCTTCATCATCACCTTGCGAAAATCACCGATCGTCTCCTCGTTCATCCCGACATTGTTCAGATCGAGTGAAACGACCGATCGGTCCAGAACTCGCAAAACGACACTTTCACCGAACATGGTTGGCATCACGCTGACCCGCAAGTCGACCGGGTGCCCCCCGACCGTCAGTTCGATCCGACCATCCTGCGGCAGGCGCCGCTCGGCAATGTCCAGATCCGCCATGACCTTGATCCGCGTGGTAATCGCAAAGGCGAGGTGTCGCGGCGGCGGAACCATCTCGAACAGGACGCCATCGGCCTTGATCCGGATCCTGAACTCATCCTCAAACGGTTCGAAGTGAATGTCACTGGCGTGGTCTTTAATGGCCAGCAACAACACCATGTTCAACAATTTTCGGACCGGTGCACTGTCGACCAACTCGGCGACATCACTCAAGTTGATCGGGCCGCTCCCGCCCAGTTTCTGGCTCGCCTCTTTCAACTCCATGTCGTTTTCGAGTTCGGCGATGATCTTCTCGATACTCTCGATATCGTCATTGAAGTGTTTGTCGACCGACTTTTGGATCTGTGTTTCGGTCGCCACCAGCAGGCGAATTTCATGGCCCAGGAATCGCCGCAGCTCGTCCTGCATGGAGAGGTTCTGTGGATCGCAGGTCGCCATCGTCACCACGCCATCGTTGACCTGCAGAGGAATCACGCGATACAGCTGGGCCATCGTATCGGAGACGATCGCCTTGGCATCATCCGGGGGTACCACACCCTCGATGTCGATCGACTGCAGGCCGAATTGCTCCGCCAGGGCGACGATCAACTGGTCATCGGTAATCAGACCCATATCTTCCGCGATCCGGCCAATCAGCTGGGTCGGGTTCTGGCTCTGTTCTTCATTGAGCATCTCCAGCTGGTCATCGGAGATAAACCCCAAGTCGACAAGAATTTGCCCAAGGCGCCTAACGGCCATGTTGTTACCCAGTAACTTTCGGTTGAATGTTCATGTTTCTGTTCAGTACCATCTGCGTGTGCCGCGGTTGGGCATCAGGTCGTTTCATCACCCCGGCCAGAATAATCGACTGGCAAGCCCTCTTCGATTTGTCGCCGAGCAGTCGCAATCCGCTTGGCCAGAGAATCGGGGTCATGGGCTTTGCCCAACACATCCTCCATCTCCACTTTTTCTTCAATCCAATGACGAAACAGGTGATCGTCATTGAGGAACATCCCTTCCTTGGCACCCGTCTGGATCGCTGAATTGATACGGAAAGTTTTGTTTTCCCGGATCAGGTTCGCCACCGCAGAGGTGACAACCAACGACTCAAACGCGGCAATCCGGCCACCCCCGATACGGGGCAGCAACGTCTGGGCCAAGACACCAATCAGCGACGTCGATAATTGGGTTCGAATCTGGTCCTGCAAGTTGCCGGGGAAGGCATCGATAATCCGGTTGACCGTTCCCTGAGCACTGTTGGTGTGCAATGTCCCAAAGACGATGTGCCCGGTTTCCGCAGCAGAAATGGCTGCCCCGATCGTCTCGAGGTCACGCAATTCACCGACCAGGATCACATCCGGGTCCTGTCGCAGGGCACGACGAATCGCCTCGGCGAAACTCGGCACGTCGACTCCGACTTCCCTTTGGTTGACGGTCGATTTTTTATGGTAGTGATAGAATTCGATCGGATCTTCGATCGTGATGATGTGGTGGTCGACGCGCTCGTTGATGAAATTGACGAGACTGGCCAACGTCGTACTCTTGCCCGATCCGGTCGGTCCAGTAACCAGGATCAAGCCGCGGGGACGCATCACCAGCTTGGTGAACACCTCGGGAATCCCGAGGACTTCCGGCGGCAACATATCGTTGGGAATCTGCCGCAACACCATCGCGATGTTACCGCGTTGTTTGAAAATCGAAACGCGAAAACGGGCCTTGTCGCCGTAGGCAAACCCGAAGTCAGCACTCCCGGCCTCCTGCAACTCCCGCTGGCAGCGTTCCGGGGAAATACTTTTCATCAGGGCGACCGTATCATCCGCTTCCAGCACCTTCGTTTCCAGCTTTCGCAGCCGTCCGTGAAGACGAAAAACGGGAGGTTGCCCAACGGTGATATGAATATCACTCGCCCCCTGCTTTACGCATGCTTCCAACAGTTTGTCAATTAATACAGTTGCCATAGTCTCGGTAGATCTCTCTTAGTCTTGGTAAAGGGTGCCGGCCAAGTTCTTAGCGAACCAACGGATCCTCGGAACCGAGGCGGACTTGCGGGTGCAGGTGGGAAAAAGGTTGAGCAGAAAAGGCATCTGGGTCGACCGCCAAGCGGATCGGCAACAAACTATTGTTACCAACAGGCCCCCGGCGGTCCAAAAAAAGCCAAATTTCACGTGAATCTGCCATCGATTTAAGCTAAAACCCCTCCAAAGGGTGGTTAGTCGTCCTGCTCGGTCCGTTTCGCCACTCGGTAGACTTCTTCAAATGTCGTGATCCCGCTCAGGACTTTCTCGACGCCATCTCGGAACAAGGTCGACATGCCTCCCTCGGCGATGGCGTACTTGCGAATCTCGGTTGTCGACTGGTTTTCAAAAATCATCTGGCGAACCTTACTGTCGACCATCATCAGTTCATAAATACCAATTCGGCCTCGAAAACCTGTCTTTTGACAGCTATTACAGCCTTTTCCACGCATGAACGTGGCGTTCTTAATCTGCTCCTCGGTCAGCCCGACATCGGCCAAAACACTCTCGGGTGGCGTGTATCGGGCTCGGCACTTGGGACAGATCGTTCGAACCAAACGCTGCGCCACGATTGCCACGACGCTACTGGCGACCAGATATCCGGGGACACCCATGTCGACCATACGTGTAATAGCACTGGGCGCATCGTTCGTATGTAGTGTACTAAAAACCAAGTGTCCAGTTAAACTTGCTTGGATTCCCATCGATGCCGTCTCAGAGTCACGCATTTCACCGACTAGGATGATATTAGGGGCCTGACGCAACATCGAGCGAATAATCCGGGCAAAGTCCAGCCCGATATTGTGGCGAACCTCCACCTGGTTGATCCCGGGCAGGTAATATTCGACCGGGTCCTCGGCCGTAATGATCTTGCGATCAGGCCGATTGAGCTGATTCAGGGCGGCATAAAGGGTGGTGGTCTTACCCGAACCGGTCGGCCCCGTCACGAGGATAATCCCGTTGGGACGCCGAATCAGGCTGCTGAACCGCTTGAACGTCGGTTCGGAGAACCCGAGCTGGCGGACGCCCACCTTGATATTATCCTTATCCAGCAGCCGCATTACGGCCGATTGACCGTGGTTGGTCGGAATGACACTGACACGTAAATCGAGCTCTTTTTCACCGACGGAAATCTTGATTCGACCGTCTTGGGGCCGACGTCGCTCGGCAATATCGATCCGGGAGAGGATTTTGATTCGGGAAAGAATGGCTCCCAGCTGTCGACGCGGAAGTGTATCCCGCTCGTGCAGGACGCCGTCAATCCGGTAGCGAATCCTGACTCGATCCTCAAAGGGCTCGACATGGATATCGGAGGCTCGCAATTGGACGGCCTCGGTAATCATCAGTTGAACCAGACGAACAATCGGAGCGCTGTGCTCGTCGACCGCCTCGTCGGCCGAGACCTCGGCGTCATCAACCGTCTCCGTAAAGTCGATCGCCGTATCGGTAAATTCCTGCAGGATCGAGTCAGCCGACTCCCCTTCCACCTGACCGTACATCCGGTTGATCGCTTCCAGGATACTCGACCGGGGGGCCAGCACCGGGGCCACATCCCGATTGAGAATGAAGCGTAATTTCTCAATCGTATCGACGTCCGATGGATTGCTCATCAGGACTTTCAATCGGCCATCGGCTACTTCCAACGGCAGGACAACGTTTTCACGGGCGACCGATTCCGGCATCAATTCGATCACGTCTTCCGGCACCTGGGTCGTTTCCAGATCGACGTATTCCATCCCGTGGAACCTGGCCATCGACCGCATCACTTCCGCTTCGGTTGCATAGCCGAGTTTGACCAAAGCTTCGGCCAGCGAGATATTGGTTTGGCGGGCCAGGTTGTCAGCATCAACAGCCTGATCCTTACCGAGAACTCCCGATTTGATCAGGAGATCGACAAAGCCATTACTTGTACTCGTTTCCATAATTCCTCTCGTCGAACAGGTCTGTCAATTCAGCAGACCCAGAAAGTTCCACGAACCCAACAACCGGGGCGTGGGAAGTTATCTGCATCGGCAAAGAACCTACGGTCCCACCGAATGGCCAGAAGCGGGAGTCGGTGAACCAGGATCTGCTTGGTCCAACGGCCGTGACTCGCGGCGTCCGCCAAGTCACCCGATCGCTACTGAAAACACCTTATTTTACACGGAAGGGGAGGGGTGAACGAAGCAAGGCCCCAACAACCAAGCGTACGTGGAAACGAGGGAAAGAGCAATCATTTCCCCTTATCGATCCGCGGATCACCGTTTCTATATCTTGATCCATGGCCGACGGTTTTGTCAATAAAATCGACACAAATACGGGCAAATGGTAACTTCGTGAACGATTTGACCCGCCTTATCGCCGCTCTCCGACGAACCCCTCACGCTGCATGATATCGGTCGTATCATTTTTGCGGCGCACCTCGGTTCGTAACTGCTGGGCCTGGCGGCGCAAATTGTCCGCCTGATCGTACATTTCCAAGTCCTCCAGATCAGCCGCCACCCGGTCCAAATCACGCGCCGCTTGGCGAAGGCGCTCGATCCAAGCAGGCGTAAAACGCGCCATACCAGGTTGGGCAGGCGGATAACTCGCCGGAACGGTCGCCCCGGCGGCCAAGGGAGTGGGTGGGGAGAAAATGGTTCGGCGAGCAGTCCACAAACGGCTGGAGTCTTTGCGCTCGAGGGCTTGCACCTGCTCCGGATTCAGAAAGAGTTCAAGCTGCACATCATTCCCATGAACTGCGCCGCCCGCTGGCACCTCAGTTGGCGAGGCAGCGTCCTGTACAGAGGCAATTTCAATCGCCGAAAAAACTGCTTTGCTACTGTTTTTCCCGAGTGATTCAACCAAGTCGATCCGCTCCCCCGACCGGAGCGGCCCCGCGTCGGAAGCGACCCGACAGGTAATCGTGTAACGGTTTCGTTCCCTGGTGTGGCCACTTCGAGCTGGCAACTTGGCGGCGGGTGTTGGCGGTTGCCGCAATGGCGGTTGCCGCAAAAGACGCTTGAGCGATTGGCCAAAGTGGTCGGTCGACTCCTCCGGCAAAACCTCCTGGAGCTGTTCTCCCAAGCCGCCGCCCAAGCGCTCGCGGATCTCCAGAATTTCCTGCCAGGCTTGCTGTTGCTGAAGTGTCATATCGGGATTCGGCTGCCCCATTGGAACCTCAACAGGCAATTGCCCAGGAGCTCCCTCTTGGGAAAAACCGATCAGCGGAAAAATAAACAGCGCCAACAGAGAGCAGGCCCCATGGCCATTTCGCGGACTCCATCTCATAACAATTTCCTTACATTTCCCGGGCCAAGAGTTACACCAATTACAAATATACGGAAATTGCCATTTGTGATGAAAGTTCAATTGTGTTGGTGATTTCAAGGAAATGACCTGAGACGATCACCAAGAGGCGGATTTCTCCGTTTTTAAACAGGAAAAATTGAACTTTCTTTAGCTCACGGTTATCCTAAACTTAGTTGAACTCCGAAGTTCACAACCTCTGATGGGTTGCATCGCGGCCGACCGCGTCACCTGCTTTCCAGCGCCTCTCGATCAGGTGAAACCGAGTTCTCAGTTGGAAGCAGTGGATAATTCCCAGTTACGACAGGTAATGACAAACATGGCAATGATTGATCCGAACAACCAGCAATTTTTGGATAGCAAAAAATGGCAAGCGTGGGCCTTGGTGGCCGTCTGTAGCTGCCTGCTCATTCCAGCAACTGTTCAGGCACAAGACCCGGCCCCCGCGGAACAGCCGGCAGCCGCAGCGGCCCAGCCCGCTCAAGCGGCCGATCAACCGGTCCTGTCGACCAAGATCAACCCGAAATACGTGATGCCGGAATTGAAAGAGTCCGACGACAGGGACACGTCGCGTCAAAAACGGCTGCAAGCTTCGGCCGTTCGAAAAGTGATCACCAACAGCAAAGCGACGGTGATTGATTCCCTGCGCAAGGGTGACACATCCAACGGTGCCCTCTTGGATGAGTTCCTCAACGGCTACATCTTTGCCGAAATGGGGCAAAACGAAACGGCCACACTATCGCAACTTGGCGAATTGCGACGAAACTTCTTTCGCAGCTACTTGTCGGACAAAGTTCCGCCGGCAACTCGAAAAGTCGTGATTGAACAGTACGCGCTTCCCAAGATGGTGGAGTTCATGGACGGCAATTACCACAAGGGTGTCCGCATGAATGCCGTCGTCCTCACCGGGCTGCTCAATGATCGGGAAGGCGATTCTCGCAACGTACCGGTCCCCTCCAAAGCTGCCTTCAATCAGCTGTCCAAGGTCTTTACCGATGCCCAGTATCCGTCCTACTTGAAAGTTGGGGCGTTGGCCGGTTTGCAACGACACTTTACGACGAACCGCCGTTTGGCAACGTCCCAAATCAGTGCCGCCGAACTCGCGCCCATTGCCAACCAGTGTGTGGCCATCATCCAGGATAAAGCCGACGGGCAGGACGCATGGCCCGAGTCCCTCAATTACTGGCTGAAACGACGCTCGACCCAAGTGCTCGGTGCCATCGGCGATACGGGACCCGATAACGCCAATGCCAAGGCCATTTCGGTCAATCTGTACAACGAAGACAACCCGAACTTGATCCGGTTTGATTCACTGGTTGCCCTCTCCAAAATGAAATTTGACCCGGCCATGGCGCCTGAGGTGGGGACCAAGGTGATCGAGTTCGTCGCTCATTTCCTGGAGAACGAAGCGAAGAACTTAAATAACGGTGTGGATGACCTGATCACGATCAATCTCCTGTACGAGGACAAGGATTTGATCCTCGAAGGCTCCGCAACGCGCACCGCAGACCGCAACGCCCCCAATGCCGGAATGGGTTTTGGAGACGATGATGGTTCCGCCGGCGGTGGCGCTAAAGATGATGACAGCCCATCGGTCAACCTTCCCGTTTACCAACTGAATGATTCGCGGAAGCGAGTCAAGGCAGTCGTTTTCACGGCCTTGCAGTTTTTCGAGAACGATCGTAACGAAGGACTTATCCAGATTGTTGCCGATGACAAGAAAGCCAACTTCCGTTCGGCCATGGAAATTCTGGATCGACTGATCACGGAATCCGATATCGGGATTGTGGACCTCTCCAAGCTGAAAGAAGGAGACGAGGCAGAGGAACAGAAAGATATCACGAAACAGCTGGTCGATATCTACAGCAAAGGTGCTGATGAACTCGACGCCTTGGTCGTCCGCGCGGCGCCTCCCAAGCCGGGTCTTGAGGCGATCACGGGTGACGAAGAGGACGAGGCGGATGCCACGCAGAAAGCGGAAGCACCGCCCGAAAAGGGTGACCAAAATGGAGCGGGTGGGAACTAGACGGAACGTCGCCTGTTTGGCGGACACCCATGGGCACACCGCAGCTCCGACCGCAAAAATGGCCCTCCAGTGACAGGTAGCCGGGGACTTCATCACTCCGCATCCTCGGTGCCGCCCGATTGGCCATAATTTTCTTCGGCAAACAGCTTCATCATGTGGGCATTCTTTTCCCCCGCTTTGAACGGCACCGTGAATAAAGCGATCGGTCGATAGCGGTGAAAATAGCGATAGGCCGGGATGATCGTATGCCACTTACCCAGTGCCCCTGAGACGGGCGCGCCATCGGACAAGAAGTAGATCGTGTCCGCCTCTCCATACAGGGTCGCCATCTGGATGGCGTCATGGGTTCGTGTCGCGTAACTCAGCTTCAAGCCGTAGAGCAAATCAGAGATGGCATCACCCGCTGCGGCGACTTGGAGTCGATCAGCAATCATCTGAATCGCACCGCCAAAGGTCAGGATACTGAACCGGGCTGGGTCCTTCAGGCTGGCCGCCGATTCGGCCAGATTCAATTCGAGGTCCTTGATCTTTTCGCCCTTCATGGAAGCCGATGTGTCGACCACGTACACCAACCGATCGGAATAGATGCCATGCCGATAGAAAGTACCGAGGCTGCGGACATACATATCGGCAACTCGATTCTCCTGCCGAAAGGTGGCGGTCCTGCCTCGATCCACCTCGAAAGTACTTTCGAGCTCCTGCCAGGCCTGCCGCCAACCAGCCGGATCAGTGTATTTGTCTTCGCCAACAATACTGGACAGGGCATAGACGCAGTCCAGACGGAAGCGGCCCGTCTCTCTCCCCAGTTGCTCCAAGAGAACGGGGACCGACGAAGGATCGGGGATCGCTCCCAAGGCTGAATAAATCCGAATCCTGGTCGGCCAGGCCGAGCCGGGCAATGCCTGCTGCAAGGGTCCCAAGGAGGAAGGTTGGCCGAGTGTCTCGATAGCCTTGGCACAATCGGACTGCACGCGGAGGTCCGGATGTTCTAACCCGGCGTGCAAATGTTTCATGTGAGACGTGTTCCCCGCGGCCGCCAACGCCTGGGCCAAATAACAAAGTGGGTGGGAGGTCGGGGCATAGGTTGAAAGGGCAGGGGAAACTTCCTGAAATTGCTTGTCCGATTTGAAACGGCCGGCCGCCACTCCCTCGATTTGAGCATTATCCAGCGGCTGACCCCGACCAGCCAGATACAACAACCTGGCTGCCTCGGCAGCCGGTGAGCGACGCATTTCCAGGCCGGCCACTTCCTCATCGACATTGATGCCCAAATGGGCGGCCGACAGCAGGGCCAGTTCCAATACGGCGCGGTCCTTGGACCCCAGTAGCTGTCTGACCAGTTCCGTAACGGAGGCGGCTGAACCCGGTTTTCGGTTTTTGCCCCCCTTTTTCCCCTTCCGCTTACCGGCAGCCGTCATCATGTCCAATTGGGATTGAATCGCCAGCAGATTGGCTGCCAAGAGAACGTGTTCCTTTTTGCGAGAACCCTGCAGAATCATCTCGGCAGAGGCCAAGCCTTGATTGGCCAGCACCACCTGCGTGGCAATTTGATGAAAACAGGCCGGCCGCTTGGCTGCGGCCATCAGGACCTGTACGTAATCGGCGGTCGATCGATCGCTTTCGGTCATGATGCCAACCGCCAGGCAAGCGAGCGAGGGTTCCTGCTCGTTCAGTACCCGTTCCACCACCCGCGCTGTGGCCAAGCCTGACGGTTTCTTGCGCGCCTTGATCAGGGACTCGGCCCGCTGGTTGATGGCATGGGTCTGTCCAACCAAGGGAGTCGAACTGCCTAACCACAAGAGAACCGCAATCCAAAACAGTCGCTCAATTTTTCCTGTCATGACCTACCACCTGCCAGAAAATCCACTTTCAGCCAACCTTATCTACCCAGCAAACAACGCAAATACCGAGAATCGAAGGGCGGGCGTCACGGCAAATGGCATTATGGCATATTCGAACCAACGATGCACATTTCTTTCTCGCATCTGTTTTTGATAGATGAAACGCTCTCAGAAGGCCCAATGGTTAGCGACACCGGTTAAACGGTAGTGGAGGTTCCAGGGGCTCGAACCTGCGCCAGTGAACGTCTGTGGACGACGATCGCTTGCACCGCAAAATGAGACGTAAACAGCAACAAACTGAACAGACAATTACCGGCCAGGGTAAATCGGAAGAAAGGCAAGCCAGCCAGGTAGCTCTGGGTCAGCCCCGACAGTGAAAGCGGGTACCAACCTGCCAGCACGACCGCTGCATTGGTGGTCAGGAAAAAAACAACCGACACCAGCAACGCAGCGACTCCCATACCGACCATCGTTCCCAGCGGGCGCCACTCACGTCGCCCGGTCCATTGGGCCAAAGCTTGTCCAGCTCCCACGGCAACCATCATGCTCAGGTAGACCGAGGCCATCAGCAGGCCATCGTAGAATCCGATGAACAGGTCGGAGAAAGCAAGAATCATCAGTGGCACCATCCAGGTCCACCACCGGTTGCCCAGCAGAAAGCCAGCATACAAGGCAACTGCCATGACCGGCTTGAAATTGGGCCAATCAACCAGCCAGAACCGGCTCAGGATGGCAGCCCCCATCAGGAGTCCAACCACACTCAGTTTGAGAATAAAGGTTTGCTTGGTTGATAACTGCATCGGTCTGAACAACTCAAGATAAATTTTTGCACCCCAGGCACTTTCCTGCTGGCCCCATCCTACTCGCTCGGTTCGTACTTTCCAAATGACCATACGATCGAATCACCAGGTTGAACCGGAAACAATCCGGAACTCTTGTCACCCAGCTTGCCGTTCACACGGTAAACCCAGTTGTCCCCGAGGTTTTTTTCGTTCTCAACTCCTCCAATCGAGACAATAAAGGCGGTCGCATCGGTTGCCCCAATCATCTCAAACTCCAACGAGCCAGTGGGGACCGACCGCATCACGGTCAAAACGGTCGACAAGGGAGGGCAAGGGACCTGAAACTCGCGATCCTCCGACTTGCCATTGAATCGGATCACCAGATTACAGTTTCCAACCGTATTTCCATCAGCAGAGGTTTGCGTCTCAGTCGGGGAGCAGCCTGCCAACAATACGATCAGCCACAGGCTGGCCAACCTGAATTTTCCGAAATGTCTCATTGTCGCTGCCTTCCACAATCTGCTTGGGCTGTCTTCTTGACTCGTCCTACTCATTGTCGGCCAGAGCCGACTTTCCATCAACCTCGATCGGCCCTAGCATGAAGAATTACGGACTGGAAAGAACGGTAAACAGACGGCCAATCGGCGCCCCAGGATTTTGCAGAGAAAGCATTAACGTGACTCAGCCGCCAATCGAAATGGTCTCCGTCAGTCGGCTCGAACCGGGTATCGCACTGGTGACGATCGATATGCCAGGCTCCTCAGCCAATGTATTGACCACCGAGATGTTCGCACAGCTGGAGAGGACCTTTGGTGAATTGGCTGGGCAGCCCGATTGGAATGGAGCCATCCTGTTCTCAGCCAAACCTCGCATCTTTATGGCTGGCGCTGACCTCAAAGCGATCAATCGGACACTCGACTGGCCAGACGAGAGGATCATTGAGTTTTGCGAAGATGGGATCCGCATCATGCGCCAACTCAGCGCGATGCCCTTCCCAACCTGTGCCGCAATACATGGGGCCTGTGTGGGTGGCGGCCTGGAACTGGCCCTCTGGTGTGACCACCGCGTGGCCAGTGATCGCCAGACCAAGCTGGGGCTTCCGGAAGTAAAATTAGGACTGATCCCGGGCTGGGCCGGCACGGTCCGCCTGCCCCGGCTTTGTGGCCTATCGGAGAGCCTGGACTTGATCACCAGCGCCCGTTTGATCGACGGAAAAGAAGCCGAGGCGATCGGCATGGTGGATGCCGTGGCTCCTCCGGAAGAATTGCTGGCAGCAGCCACAGCCCAAATTGAACTGGCAAATCGTTCCGAGGCTTACATCGATCGGCGAGAGCAAATACAAGGGCCGGTTCGAGAGACGGGTGATCTGGAAACGTACCGCGATTCCTATCTCAAACGGATTGCCGACCAGACCGAGATCTATCAATTTGCCCCCACCATCGTCTTAGAACATATGCTCAAGACGGCCAACCTTTCTCAGGATCAAGCCTGCCAGTCCGAATCACGATCCATGGCTGAAGTCTACGGTAGCCCCGCCAGTCACGGGTTGTTGAATGACTATTTTCTGGGGGAACACAATCGAAAGCACCCCGGCTTTGTCAATCTCTCCGTAACCCCTCAACCGATTCAAACCGTGGGAATCGTGGGAGCCGGGATCATGGGTTGCGGCATCGCCCAAGCGTGCGCGCAAAGCGGGCTGGATGTCATCCTGATGGATGTTCGCGACGAGGCGCTCGAGCAAGCCGAGGCGTACCTGCAGAGCGATCGGGTTACCACCTGCCGCGATTATGAGCCCCTGGCGCCTTGCGAACTCGTGATTGAAGCAGTGGTCGAGTCGTTGCCAGTCAAACAACAGGTTTTTCGTGAGCTGCAAAACGTAGTGGAGGAACGGGCAACGATCGCTACCAACACGTCGGCCATTCCCTTGCGAAGTATGGTCGATGCGATCGAGAATCCGGGCCGATTTTGCGGCATCCATTTCTGCCACCCCAAAATCATGTCGCTCATCGAAATCGTCCGCGGAGAACAAACCTCGGAGCAAACCATGGCGACCGCGGTTACCTTCATCCGTGGCCTTCGCAAAATGCCGGTGGCAGTCAAAGATTCACCCGGTTTTGTCGTCAACCGCTTGCTCACCGTGATCTTGGATCAGACCTTAAGACTGGCCGAACAGGGACACACGATCGACGAAATCGACCAAGCGATGCGCGACTTTGGGTTCCGCGCCGGGCCGTTTGAAATTATGGACATTATCGGTACCGATACCTGCATGCTGGCAGGCAGGGCGATGTGGAATAGCGGTATTCGCAGCCTGACGCCCTCACCGGTGCTGCCAAAAATGGTCAAACATGGGTGGCTGGGTCGAAAATCACTGAGCGGTTTCTATCGTTACGAAAGGATCGACGGGCCGCGACAACCGAACCGGTCGGCTGCCGATTTGTTGGTAGATTATCAGACAGGGAGCCAGCGGCTAGAGTTGGAAGAGATCGGTCCATCGATCATGGCGGCTGTGGTATTGGAGGCCACACGCCTGTTGGCTGACAAGATCGTGGCCGATCCACGCGATATCGACCTGTGTATCATTAATGGCTTGTCGTTCCCTC
>JAYZCF010000235.1:0-3596 GCA_036338455.1 Planctomycetota bacterium | reverse complement strand
GTTATCCAGTTCGTTGATTTCCATCTGCTTGATTTCGAAAACGTCGTTGATCAGCTTGAGACGCAGGGCAGCCAGGGGGAGTTGGTTATTCTCGTAGTAGCAGAGTACCTTGCTGCGAGCACGATCTCGCTCGTCGGCAGTCGCTTCATTATCAGCAAATTCAAAACTGGTGCGGGCGTTTAGGTCTCGCAGGGGAGCCATGCCCGTTCGGTATTCGAAGGCTGGCTCCCAGCCAAACATGACGATGTACAAAATGAGCGCGGTGATAGAGCATAGTCCAATCCTCAACCAGACATCCGTTCTGCAAAGGAAGTCCTCCATGATTTTTAGAGGTGCCTTGGGGGTCGGCATATTCCAAGGACTTTGATTCGATGTAGCTGGAGACATGGTATTCGTCTAGGAACCGAGTGACCTAAGTCGCGCTATTCCTGTTCCTCCCTCTGGATGTGCAGATTGAGATCAGGACGCGAACTGCTTTCGGCTTGCCGAGATTGTTTTGGTGGTTCGTACGCCTCGACAATTTCCTGTACCAAGCGGTGACGCACGATGTCGCTTTGCACGAGGCGTGCCACTCCGATACCTCGAATGGACTCAAGTCTCCGCAACGCATCTTTCAAGCCACTTTGCGTACCGTGGGGCAAGTCGACTTGAGTCGTGTCACCGGAAACCACAACTTTCGATTTTTCGCCCATTCGGGTGAGGAACATTTTCATCTGAGCAATAGTCGAGTTCTGGGCCTCGTCCAGAATAATGAACGCCTCGTTCAGCGTCCTTCCTCGCATGTAGGCGAGTGGGACGACTTCGATGACGTCCTGTTGAATCAGTCGCTGTACCTGGTCGTATCCGATCATTTCGTTGGTCGCGTCTAAGAGGGGGCGCAGGTATGGGTTGATCTTGGCTTGCATGTCTCCTGGGAGGAATCCTAAACTCTCGCCTGCTTCTACGGCCGGTCGGACCAGGACGATTTTTCGAACGGAATGGTGTTTCAGTGCTTCGACAGCCATCGCCACGGCCAGGAACGTCTTGCCCGTTCCAGCTGGGCCAACGGCGAATACCACGTCGTGCTTTCTCATGGTGTCGATGTACCGAGCTTGGCCATTCGTGCGCGGGCGGACCTGGCGGCCAACTTGTACGATATCAATCGCTCCCTGCGAAGAGGCGGGGATCGGGTCACCGGTGACTCCTGCGAGGGTCGCGTCAAACAAGTCAGGGCTCAGGTTTCCCTGCCGACGAACGATTTCCGTCAATTGTTTGAGCACGGCAGTTGCCTGGTCGACTGAGTCTTTTTCACCGGTAACACGAATCTGACCGTTGCGATGGGTGATCCCAACTTGAAAGCGATCACGCAGACGGCGCAGGTGTTGATCTTTTGCGCCAAACAGAGGTAGAACCAAACTCGGTTCAATAGATGCAATAGTGGCTTCGGTCATTTAGTTGGCGGCCAACGATTTGCCGCACCTCAACCATGGAACGAAAGGTATAATAATATAACTGATTCTTACCCTTGCAGGGGCCAGCAATCGGAAACCGGGCAACCTGTTTGGTGTTTTGCTGATGATTTTGACGCATTTGCGTTGGTCACTTGGAATATATCCGAGAAAATCGATACAAACCTCTCTTTTTAAAGCGTTCGTTTCAATCGCTGGTTCGTTTGGTGGAACCGTTGGGACGGTGCGGCTAAATCGGGGCCGGTCGATGCGCCGATCATTGGCCTGGCGGTAGGTCAGCCAGGAGCCAAAGGAAATAAGATACGGGCGCGGCGAAAACGAGCGAGTCGACCACGTCCAAGAGGCCGCCCATGCCGGGAATCCAGCTGCTTGAATCTTTGATTTCTGCATCTCGTTTCAACAGGGACTCGGCCAGATCCCCCACGATTCCAAACAGCGTGATGGTGACACCGTAAACGAGAAACCACCACCATTGTTTCTCAATGGTTAGCCCGCAGATCAGTGGTGAAACTACAAAGATAATTGTGGCTGTGCCGAGACAACCGCCCACCAGTGAGCCGACCGCACCTTCGACTGTTTTGCCCGGACTCAACCGGGGTGCCAATTTTCTTCGCCCCAGAGTTTTGCCGGTGAAATAGGCGGCCGTGTCCGACATTTTGACGGTCGTAATCAGGCAAATCACCGCGACGATTCCCAGGAGATTGTCTCCCTGCAATCGACGGTGAGCGATCAGAAAACCAAACAGCAGAAGCAGGTAGACGAACGCCAGTCCATATCTGGCAATCCGATCAGTCGGGTGGGGTTGCTTGCCGAAAAGGATCATCTCTGTCAGGAAAGCCAAGCCGACCGCTACCGTCAGGCCCATCATCATCCATCCGAATTGTCCGACTTGGCAATCCGCCGGGTAGTCTCTCCAGGCAATCGGAATAGAACAGATTCCGATCATCAGGCCGCCCGTGATCATGGCAAAACGAATGCTCAGACCTTGGCATTGGCCGCGAAACAGTTGGATCATTTCGCCCGCCCCGAGTGCTGCTGCCAGAGTAACGACAATCCCAAAGATAATTCCAGGGCGTCCAGTTTGTGATGGCAGGCCGAGCCAGTAATCGAAATACAGGCCGAGGATCAATGCGGAAACAAGGCAGGCGGCAGAAATTAATCGAAGGCTTAGCACGAGTCGGTCCCGTCTTCAGTAGAAGGTGAATCGGACGCCGTTGCAGGTTCGCAACTCAGGCCACCAAACCTTCGCTCCCGCGAAGCGTAATTTCTGATTGCCTTGTGAAGTTCGGTAATGCCAAATTCAGGCCAAAGTTTTTCTGTGATCCAGAGCTCGGCGTAACTAATCTGCCATAACAGGTAGTTGCTGACTCTCATTTCTCCGGCCGTTCGAATGAGTAAGTCCGGATCGGCCATCCCTTGCGTGTAAAGGTGCTCATCTACGGTAGTTTCTTCGATTTGTTCAATCTCGAGCTGCCCTGCTTTCACTTCGGACGCAATGTCTCGAATGGCGTCTACAATTTCACCACGCGAGCCGTAATTGATAGCCAAGCATAGCGTGAGCCCGGTGTTGTTCGCAGTCAACGCCAGGGAGTGATCTATCTCCTCGAGAACTTCAGCCGGTAGTCGTTCCCGACGACCGATCACCTTGAGTCGGATATTGTTTTCCTGAAGCGATTCGCGTTCCTGGATCAAGTATTGCTGGAGCAATTGCATCAGAAAATCGAGCTCTTCCGGAGGCCGCTTCCAATTTTCACTCGACAGGCAGTACAGGGTTAGCTGCTCAATTTGCAGGCGGGCACATTCTTCCGTGACGGCTCGCACGGAAATCGCGCCTTTTTCGTGGCCCGCGATGCGAGGTTGGTCTTGCCGTTGCGCCCAGCGGCCATTGCCGTCCATGATCACTGCGATGTGTTTCGGCCGACGTTCGACAGGTATTTCCGGCAAGCTGGGTTGCTCGGACAGATCTGCCCCCGGGGTCAGTGATGGGATGTCAGTCGGGCGACTCATGGAGTTGCTGTCTCTCGATTTTCAAGCAAGCCAGTAAAGAACCGAATCCTGAACTCGTTCACTTTCCAATTTCGCAGGTTGGCCACTTGGCCCGTTTCAGGACACCAATGAGTCTACCAGTGATTCGTCTGGGTTCAAAAC
>JAYZCF010000234.1:0-6359 GCA_036338455.1 Planctomycetota bacterium | reverse complement strand
ACCATGGTTCACAAAATCGCGAGCCAACCAGTCCAGCAATTCCGGGTGCGTCGGCTGCGCCCCCTGCCTGCCAAAGTCCTCGGGTGTTCGCACGATCCCCGCACCAAATATCAATTGCCAGTAATGGTTAACAGCAACCCGCGCCGTGAGCGGGTGCCCCGGATCGGTCAACCAACGAGCCAGCCCGAGCCGATTGCGGGGGAGGGCAGGGTCCATCGCCGGCAAAATGCCGGGCGTCTCAGCCGCCACAGGTTCACCCCGCTCACTGTACAATCCACGGCCCAAAACAAACGTCGGTCGCGGTTCAGCCATCTCCCGCATCACCATGATCTCGGTCGCGCGGTCCTGTGCTGCGCACAAATCCCGCCGCGCAGCCTGCAAGGATTCACGCCAAGCTTGATGAGCGGCCGACCGATTCAATTGAACATGTTGCTCGACGGCTTGCTTCTGTCTGGCCGTCAACTCGACTCCCGGCAAACCGGCAATCCAATTTTGTTGAAACGCCTCGGCATCGTGCTCCAACGCAATCTCGATCTCCGAAAGTTGGCGATCATAAACCTTGAACGATGAGACTTCGCCCCCCGTAAAGCCACGATCACGAAAACGCTCACCGATGGCGATATTGTTACCGCCACCCCCGGTGATGTTCTTCGTCAAATGATCTCGGACAACATCGACCTCCGCCTTTTGGCCATCGACAAAAATGGAAAGGCCTGCCGCAGAAACGCTACCGTCGTAAACCACCGCCACGTCCACCCATTTCTGAACCTCCAACGGCTGACGCGTTTTCACCCGGATGGCGTTACCCGGCCAAAAGTGAATCAGCGACGCACTCAGTTTGCCATCCTCAATCAGCAGTTGATAACCGCGACTCGCCGCGTCGGTCCAGGCTCGCGAGCGATGAAAGATGACGGCGCGTTCTTTCTCGTCCGGCGTCCGCATCGAAAGCGTCACCGAGAAAGGCTGGAAGCGAGAAAAATTCCCCGTTTTCAAACCGACGGCGTCGTCCCCCGTCAGTTTAACGGCCGGGTTTCCGCGATCATCTTCCGTCTTCGTATTGCGCCCCCCCACCTGCGAAAAATCCACCACTTCGATCGGCTCCCGGCCAGTCACCAGCATCGCTTGGTGAAGCTCATCCGGGTTGCTGAAATCCAAAGATTCGTCGGGAGACGCAAGCTCGATTTGCTTAAGATTCGCCCGCAGGTCAACGATCGCTTTTTTTTGCTCGTCCGAAAGGAGGGAAAGCGTAGGCGTGGGAACGGAATTGGTGAAGAAGGAGTAGAGTCCGGATTCGTCGATATTGTTAAAAAAGGAAAAGAGTTGGTAGTACTCTTTCTGACTAAGGGGGTCAAATTTGTGGTCGTGACACCGGGCGCATTCCAGAGTGAGCCCAAGGAAAGCCGTCGCAAAAGTCTGTGTCCTGTCGGCAACATACTCGACACGAAACTCTTCCTCGACGCTACCACCTTCCACTTTCTGGGGATGCAGTCGACTGAACGTCGTTGCCAGGACCTGGTCGTCCGTCGCATCGGGCAAAAGATCACCGGCAAGCTGCTCCAAGAGGAACTGATCATACGCCAGGTTGTTATTGAATGAGCGGATCACCCAGTCCCGCCACGGCCAGACGTACCGGTCTCGGTCGACCTGGTAGCCGTAGGTATCGCTGTAACGAGCGACATCCAACCAGTCCGAAGCCATTCGTTGGCCGTAATGCTGGGAGGTGAGCAGACGATCTACCACCGTTTCGAATGCTTCCGGTGATTCATCTGCCAAGAAATCATCAATCTCTGACAAGGTAGGCGGGAGACCAGTCAGATCAAACGTAACGCGACGAATCAGCCTCTCCTTGGACGCCGGTGGCGAAAAACTGAGTTGCTCCGACTGGAGGCGGGCCAACAGAAATCGATCGATTGCAGGCCCCCCCCCTGGGCCAACCAACGGTGGGTCCTCTACCCGAGGTGCTTCAAAGGACCAGTGTTTCTTCCAGACGGCTCCCTGCTTGATCCAGGCGCCGATCAGGTCCCGCTCTTCCGCCGTCAGTGCAAGTTTCGATTCCGGTGGCGGCATGACCAAGTCTTCGTCCTCGGAGGTCAAACGCGACCAGAGCTCGCTGGAAGCGAGGTCGCCGGGCGCCAGAACGTGCAGCGCCCCCTCGCGCAGGTCAAGCCGAAGGTCGGCTTGGCGGGACTGTTCATCCGGACCGTGACAGTGATAACATCGGTCGGACAGAATCGGTTGGATCTGCTGCTGGAAATCGATCGGAACGTCCTGCCGCGCAGGTAGCCAAGCACCACCGAGTGAGCCCAGGCAGAGCGTTAACATGGCAATCGGCAAACGGACCCAACCACCCCTCGGAGGGCGTTTGTTCCTGCGATCTTTGCTTACATCCATACTGCTTCCCTAGCTCGCCTGCTATCCCTGTTCATTATCTCCAAGGGCTCCCCTAAAACATAGACCTTCAGGGGAACGGGCGCATTGAACAGGTCCAGCGGAGCGCCGATCTGAATACGATTCCCACAGAATAACCGAACGGGCGGGTATTGTCGAACTTTTGAAACTCGCGTCAACCAAAGCATCACCCATTAGCAGGGATCACCAGGACTTACCCGTCTCGTCAGCATATTGAATCCTCAAATCCGCCAATTCAGTTTTTAACTGTTTCACCAGACTGCTGGAGGCGAGGTCGGGATACAGGTTGTTCATCTCACCCGGGTCCTCGGCGAGGTCATACAACTCCCAGTAGTCGTGATCGTAAAAGTAGATCAACTTGTAACGGGCAGTCCGAATTCCATAATGCTTGGCCACCAAGTGGGAAGTCCGACCGTCCGGTTCGGTCATCTGGTAATGGTAATAGACACCTTGTCGCCAGTCGGCCGTTTGCTCGCCTCGCAAAATGGGAGCCAAGCTTTCCCCCTGCATTCCAGGCTCCGGCTCGACACCAGCCATCGCCAAGAGTGTCGGGGCGATATCAATATTTTGAACTAACTGGTCGGCGGTCGAATCCGGTTTCGTCACGCCGGGCCAATGGATCAGCAAAGGCGTCCTCAGACTCTCCTCATACATCCACCGTTTGTCATACCAACCATGATCACCCAAGAAAAAGCCCTGGTCGGACGTGTAGATAACAATCGTGTTGTCGGCCAAGCCGTTCTTGGTCAAAAAATCCCTCACCGTGGCGACACCTTCATCAATCCCGTCCACACAGCGGAGGTAGTTCTTGATATACCGCTGATAGTTCCACTCCGTCCGCTGGCGACCATTCAATCCGGCCTCGGCATACGCCTGATTTCGCGGCGCAAACGCTCGGTTCCAGCGCGCCCGTTGTTCGGGCGTCATCTGTTCCAACTGCCGCTCGGCCGCACGATCGAGAACCTGATCACCGGCAACAGGCAGTTTTAAATCGTAGGCCGGAAACAGGTCACGCGACACACGCATCTGCGCGGTCGAAGCGCCCGGGTTCCTTCCGCGGTAGTCATCATGCAGGTTGGCCGGTTGCGGAATGTCACGATCGGTATAGCGATCTAAATGGCGGCCGGCGGGCGCCCAGGTCCGATGCACGGCAGAGTGCGAAATCCAAATCAGGAAAGGACGATCCGCTTGAGCATTTTCTCGCATCCATGCCACAGATCGATCAGTGATCACATCGGTTACATGGCCTTCGGAAGGCTCCTTACCCTCGCGCGTTTCAAATTCTGAATTGTAATACCCTCCCCGTTTGATCGCCCAGTAATCAAAACCATTTGGCCGCGTAGGAATATGCCATTTACCGATCATGGCTGTCCGGTAGCCAGTCGCTTGCAAGCACTTAGCAAACGTTGGAAGTTCATCTCGAAAACGCGTGTTGTTGGCCGTCATCCCGTTGGCGTGCGAGTGCAATCCTGTCAACAAGGTGGCCCGGGCTGGACCACAGATCGCATTGGCCACAAAACTGTTGTTGAACCGCATCCCATCTCGCGCCAACTGGTCGATCGCCGGAGTCCGATTGATCCGTGAACCATAAGCGCTGACCGCGTGCTGGGCATGATCATCACTGTAGATAATGACGATATTCGGTCGATCGTCGGCGCCGGGTGAGACTTTCGCGACAGCCAAAGGAAGTGGCAAACCAACCAGGCAGGCGAGCGCGACAGCGGGCTTTCGAAAGATTGCATTCAGCAACCGCGAGCCCCTGCTCAGAGAAGGGAAACGATCAATCATGACGAGAAAATTCTCCTGCGGCAACGGTTAACAGACGAGAATCGGCCTCACCAAACGGGTGCGCAAAATTATGACTCAAATCCAGCGAGCGCGGCTGGTCTAACTAACGAACCGAGTTCAGTTGACAGCCATTCGAACGGGGACTCGCCCCGCTTTGCATGCAAGAGGGACTGCCACATGAAATCGACACTTCCTGACAACACAAGAGATTTCTCTGCACCAGCCGATTGAGCAGAACCTACTCAAATGCCATACGCCTCTTCAAGCGCTGCTCATTATGCCCGTGAGTCGATTTTATATGCAAGCCGACCGTTGAAAACTAGCTCAAGGAACCGAGACAACCCGGTAAAGGGGTTCCTCCCAATTTGGAAACCAAGCCTAGCCTTCACGACTTAATCCGACGCGAATTGCCCGGGAAACCTCATGCGGCCCCGAAAGAAACACCGGAATTCGAATCAAATCGGAGTTCTGATCAGAACACATTTTCCCAAGAGACTGTTGCGGAATTGAAATTCTCGACTAAAAACAGGGAAACCTCGAAAGCCCGAGGTGAACCTCAAACTGTCTGATTCTCACGATTAATCGGTATTCATGAACGACAAGGAAACAGGGCAGGAGATCCAACAGGAACCAAGCGAGGATCCAGTAACCGAAAATAAAGGAAGGTTCTGGACACGCAAGTTGCCGCTGGAAACCGAGACCTGTGTCTTCATCCTGATCAATTCGTTTGATGTATTCATGACCTGGATCCTCCTGAGCATGGAGAACTTTCGCGAATCCAATGGCATTGCCAACTGGATACTGACGCACTTTCAGTTCCGAGGCATGGTCTACTTCAAGTTCTCCGTGGTCCTTGTGGTCGTACTCATCGCCCAGGTGATTGCCACGCGCCGTCTGCAAACGGCTCAGCGACTATTGAACGTCGGCTCCTTGATTGTCCTGTGCGTCGTCATTTACAGCGTCTACCTGTTTGTGCGCTACGGCGGTGTCTTCTATTGATATCGCCATGCCTATCCACCAACGGATAGTCGGCGCCTCTACTGCCCAATCAGCCCTTTTTCCACCGGGTACCAGGATTGCAACTTCTGCTTCAACTGCTGCACGCGCTCCGGATGTTTAGCTGCCAGATTATCCTCCTCCTCGGGATCATTCTTTAATTGAAACAACTGTGGTGGATGAAGGTGAGCCTGGCGAACACGAGCTGAACCTCCCTGCAAGTCATCCGGATAGCTGACGATCAACTTCCAGTCGCCTTCAATGCACCATCGGTTCAAAAGGGAGGACTCCGGATCATCAATATCCTGGATGTCATGCCCAAATGCTTCCCCATACAGCGTCTGGCGAGGAATGGAACTACCCGTTTCCAGATAGGGCAACAAGTTGAGACCAGACAGGTCGGATGGAACGGGCGCCCCGGCGGCAGCAAGGACCGTGGGATAGATGTCGAGACTCGAAATTCGCTCGGGCCGGTCTTGGGGTTTGATTCTACCGGGCCAGTTGAACATCATCGGCGTTCGCACACCCCCGTCGTAAGGGGAACGCTTGGTGCGGGGAGCGTACGGCGCACTCCAGTCGTCTGGCACATTGACACCTTTGACGGAAGACGTCCAACCGTTATCGCAAACATAGACAACCAACGTATTGGAACGCAGTTTTTTTTCTTCGAGCAACTGGAGCAATTCGCCACACGACTCATCAAACCAAGTGCACATGGCCGCGTACTTTTGAATCGGCGCGGGGAGATCTTTATCGGCGTACCGGTCCAACAATCGCGCCGGCGGATTGTGCGGCGTGTGGGGCAAGAACGGTGCGTACCAGAGAAAGAACCTCTTCTTTTCCGCCATCGCCTCATCGAGGAATGCCTCGATCGGCTCCATCCCTTGTCGTCCGATCTTCAAGCCCAGATCGCCGTGCCTTCCCCGCGGCGTATTGCCCAAACCGAGAGTCATACCATGCGTAAAGCCACCACGCTGGAAGTGCCCCTCCCACCATTTCCCTGACTGGTGGCTGAGATAACCGAGCTGGCCCAGCACCTTCGGGATCGGCTCGAAGCGGTCTAGGTTGCCGATCACCTTTTCCTTTAAATCCCGAGCATTCACCCCCGCACCTTTCCTGACCAGGGGATCATTCCCACAGGTCCGATGTTCAAACGCATAACGCCC
>JAYZCF010000233.1:0-10773 GCA_036338455.1 Planctomycetota bacterium | reverse complement strand
ACGACGCGTCTGCAAAGCTACCAGTCAATGGTCGCGGTTAGAACGATCCGCAACGTTCTGGCGACTTTAATATTAGAGCAGCAAAATAATGCCCGACAAGTCGCACACAAACATGATCGTTTGTTTTTATCGCCCAGTTGCACCGCGCGAAACCTCTTTTAAAGGGTTTGAAACCGACGCTGTTCGCTCAACGGGGAGGCTTAATCCCCTCACAGGGGAGCCGGAAGCAGGCAGTGAAGGAGGCGATCATTCCTACCAAGGTGCCCAGTAGATCCCATTGCCGCGGAAGCCGATGTCGCCGTTGGGAACGCCGAGATTGTAGAAAAGGCTGGAGTGAAAGCCACCGATATACTTGGGGAGCGGGGAATTGGGGCTGGCGTAGTAGTCGGACCAGGCCTTGCTCTCGGCGGATTGGTGATCCTCCAATAGCCAGCGGAGTGGCTTGCGATGGGGGGCCTTGTGCACTTTCTGAAGGTGCGCTTTCTGATGGTGCGTTGTTCGGGTCAGGGAATGCCGCGGCCCGTGCTTCGCAGGGTTGCTTTTCTTGAAGGGTCGAAAACGCTGGGCCTGGCAATCGGTTGCCAGCAGGATGGCCGTTAAAAAAAACAGGAAAGATGCAATTCGAACCATGGTTGGACCTCCAGCTTGACTCCAAACTCCCCCTCGCGGGCCTTGTTAGTTTTTCGGTTGGAAAGTGAGCGTGCCGACCAAAGGAGCATCGATTTTTCAGTCGAAATAAAATTTCCGATCTTTTGACTGGAACAAAGCAGACAAACGTAAAAACCGGATGCGGGTCGCCCTAATGTGCCGGCCGGAAACAGCCGATATTGCGGCGCAGGCTTGTCACGGGCCGGTTGGTCCCAGTGGCTTGCCACGCCGATACCACTGGTTCGGTGCGCGGCAACATGTTACGGTTCTGCTAAGGGTCGATTCCGGTTTGGCGCGTGCTCCCCGGATCCTGAGAAGCTCTGTCCATGGGGATGTCCCAATGAAATTCAACATCGTCGTTTCCGTTTTGTTCAGCTGCTGGATACTCTCTCCACTGTGGGCGGCAGCGTGGGAGGATGACTACCCTTGGGGCCGTATCGAATTGGCGGAGGGTGCGGCTGAATTTCATTTGAGTGATGCGGCTGATTACCCCGAACTGGAGGTGCCCCGTTTCCAAAACCCGGTGGTCAAGGTGTACCTGAAGTCGGACCCGCAGCAGCAGGCTTTGCGGTTGAAGCCAGGGGTTTCGACGTGGCAAATCAAGTTGCCCAAAAAGATGGAGGGCCGAGCGGTGATCGTGATGGAGACGGTCGGTCCACCCAGATTCAACAAGGAACCGATGCTTTACCGTCCCAACAAGGAAGGTGAACTGGTACTGCCCGCCCATGGGGCAGTGGTCCATGGCGAAAAACTGCGTTATGAACCTCAGCCTCACAAAAACACGGTCGGCTATTGGCAAAACGAAAAGGATTGGTGTGAATGGAACGTCTCCTTGCCAGCCCAGCAGAAATACGACGTTTATATTTTGCAAGGGTGTGGTGAAGGGCAGGGGGGATCGACGGTGCAGGTGATCGCCGATGACCAGAAACTGGAGTTCGCGGTGGAAGACACAGGGCATTTTCAGAATTTCAAGGAACGTTACCTAGGTCGACTGTTGTTGATGCCCGACCGAGCGGACTCCGGGGCATCTCCGCAGACGATCAAGCTGGTGCCGATTCATAAAGCGAAAGGCGCCGTGATGGATGTTCGGCAGTTGCGGCTGGTCCCGGTTCCTGACCCAGGCTTTATTCCTGACAAACGGTGACGAGGGAGCTTAAGCTTTCCCGGCGGGTTTTTTCGCCTGCAACTGAGAACGAAGAAATTGATGGTCGGGCGTGAACAGTCGCCGAAAACTGAGTAAGACCGAGCCGGCCGTGCCGATCGCGGTGGCCGAGGCGACCAGGAACATGATGGCGATCTGGTATTTGACAGCTTCGGCCGGTTCCACGCCTGCCAGTAGTTGCCCCGTCATCATGCCGGGCAGGCTGACCAGTCCCACAATCATCATCGAATTGATGATGGGTGTCATGCCGGTCTGCAGCGCGTGCCGGATGGGACCCGCGATTGCTTCCCAACGCGTTGCCCCCAGGGTCAACATCGTCTCGATTTCGTCATGACGTTTGTAGGCTGTTTCGGTGAAGGTACTCAGTCCGACCGAGATGCCGTTGAGCGTGTTGCCCAACATCATGCCGAGTAGCGGGATCGCATACTGGGGCTGGTACCAATGGTCGATCCCGTTGAGGACGACCAACAGCGCAAAGGCGGTGATCGCCCAGGAGCTGACCCAGACCGAAAGAATGGTATCGAGCCAGATGCCGGGGTAACGCCGTTGATTTCTCTGCACGGCCGTGATGCCGGCAATCAGCGTCATGATCCCCAGGATTCCGATCACCACGTACCATTGGTCGATTTGAAACACCCACTGGAGAATCAAACCGATCAACAAGAGTTGGACGATGGTTCGAAAGGAGGCAATCAACAGCGATCGCTCCATGCCCAGTCGCAACCAGACCGAGATGCCGGCGTTGACCAGTATCAATAGCGTGGCCCATCCGACTTGGACGTAGCTTAGTTGCAGGTAGTCCATGCGGCCCTACTCCCCCCTCGGGTTGGCTTGGGGCGGCCCGAGTCGCCCCGCTTCCACGCGGTAAAGCGTGTCACAGACACGTTTCGCCTGCTCCATCGAATTGGTGATCCAGACCAGGGCAACTTCGCGCTGGGAAGTCTTGAACCAGGAGTCAACCAATTGTTCGACGGATGCGGTCAGCCCTTCGTCCAGGGCGGCGGTCGGTTCATCCAGCAAGAGAACCTGTGGGTCGATTTGGATCGCCCGTAACAGGGCGACAATCTGCATCTCACCCCCGGAGAGATTTTCGTGGCTCTTGGTCAGGAAATCTTCGTCGCGTCCCAATGACGAAAGCCAGTTCACGACCGTTTGCCGGTGATAGGTTTTGCCGGCATTTGCTTTCAGTTGAAAAGGTAACTGCAGATTGGACTCGACGGTGCCCTCAAACAGGACGGGCCGTTGGGGCAGATAGACGACGTTCGTCCGGTAGGGAGGGACCTGTTGGCCGTGAACCGGTTGGCCGTGAAAGCGAAGCTCACCACTTTGAACGGGATCGAGTTCGGCCAGGCAACGCAGCAGTAACGTTTTGCCAGACCCCGATTCTCCCACAATCGCGATGCGATCCGCCGGGAAGATCTCCAGGTCGGTGGGGGATAGCAGGAGGGTCCCTTGGTCGGTCTGCCGCGAGACGTGGTGGAGCCCGATAATAGCTGCAGCACTCATGGGTTCCTCATGACCGTTTCGGTCGTGACACTCTAAAAGTCTCTCAGAATTTCAACCGCGGCATTTCGACCGCAGGCGCCCATCACGCCTCCCCCGGGATGGCTGGCAGCACCGCACAGGTAGACCCCCTTAATGGGACAACGATGATCTGCCCAGCCCGGGATGGGCCGCATCAGGAAGAGTTGGTTGAAATTCATCGCGCCTTGCATAATGTTGCCGCCCGTGATGCCATAGACCCGTTCCAGGTCGAGTGGGCTGAGGACTTGCCGGTGCTCGATCGCGTTGGGGACATTGGGCGCGTATTCGGCCAGCACTTCAATACAGCGATCTCCAAAGCTCTCCTTGATATCATCCCAATGCAGCCCGGGCGCCAGCTTGTAGGGGGCGTACTGGACAAACATCGACATGATATGCTTCCCCTCGGGCGCAATCGTCTTGTCGACGCTGGTTGGCAGGGTGATTTCCAGGATCGGCGTTTCACTCGGTTTGCCGTACTTGGCGTCGTCGTATCCCCGTTCCACGACTTCCATGGTTTCCCCGATATGGATGGTTCCCCGGTGTTGGGGGCCAATTTCGCTGGAAGGCAAGCAGGTGAACTGGGGCGGTTCGGAGAGGGCGACGTTGATCTTGGCCGAGGCGGAAGAATAATCGATGCGGGAGATCGCATCGCGGAATTCGACCGGGAACTGGTCGGGTGAAATCAGTTTCTCAAAGGTGATCTGAGCATCGGCGCTGGAGGCAACCACGTTCGATTCGATGAAGGTGCCGTCCCCGAGGGTGACCCCTTTGGCCGCGCCTTGGTCGACCGAGATCTCATTGACATCGGCCTCGGTGATGATGTCGACCTTCAGGTCCTGGCAGGCTGCGGCCAGCGATTCGGCCAATCCTCCCATGCCCCCTTGGACATAACCCCAGACGCCGCGAGCACCACCCGCTTCCCCCATCACGTGATGCAGCAGAACATAGGCAGTACCCGGAGCCGAAATGGAAGCGAAAGCCCCAATCACCGCATCGGTAGCCAGGGTCGCGTTGTGGACTTCCGTTTCAAACCCGCGTTCCAGAATCGGTCGCGCTGCGCCGGTCAACAGCTCCATCGCTTCCGGTAGCGATTCTCCCAGTGACTTGAGAGTTGACTGCATCTTCCACGCTTTTTGCATGTCCCGCATTTTCTTGCCAAGACCAACTTTTCGGAGGCCTTTGGAAATAGGCAGGATGTCCGGGGCAGTCTGGGACAACGTCGGTTCCAAAACGGCCGCCACTTTTTCCAGCAAGGCTTCATAGCGAGGGAAGGCCTCGGCATCTTTCTGGCTGAATTTACCGATCTGTTCCCGATTCTGCTTTTCATCCGGCCCCAAAAGCAAATGGCGGCCATCTTTCATCGGTGTGAAGGATGAGGGATTGCGGGGGAGAATCTTCAGCCCGTATTCCTTCAGCTTCAGGTCGCGCATGATCTCGGGAAGGAACAGGCTGATGACGTAGGAGGCGGTCGAGACCTTGTAGCCCGGCCAGAGTTCTTCGGTGACCGAGCAACCCCCAATCACGTGGCGACGTTCCAAGACACAGACAGATTTTCCGGCCTTGGCCAGGTAAGCTGCCGTCACCAGTCCGTTGTGGCCGGCACCGATAATGACGCAGTCGTACTTCGATTTGGGTTGTTTCATGGGTTTTCTTTTGGTTCAGTTGTTTCGGCCCAACTTAGGCGAAAGGCCAGCGAATGCAAATAGGCTGGCCGGCAGTTTTTCTGTTTTGTTCTGGCCTCGGTCTTTCCCGGTCTGTCGGTGCGCCGCTGGCCTGTCTGAATTCGCGAGGGGAACACCGCAGGAGTGCTTTTTGCGGTGGATCTGCCGGCTGGAAAGGGCCTCCGCCCCAGCGATTCGTGACGGTCCACTCCGTTCTTACTCGGGGTCTCGATCCTTTGCCGACAGGCCGGTGGCCGGGGGAAGCGACAAATCGGTCATCAGCGGGAGATGGTCGGATGCTTCTTGGGCGAGCCGGCTGGTAATGACCTGGCAGTTGATCGGTTTGGCCGCCGAGTTGAGAAAGATATGATCGAGACGCGTGACGGGCCGGGGACTGAAATACGTCGATTGATGCCTCGCCTTTTGTGTGGCGGTTTCTGCGTCCAGCATCTTTCCGGCCAGGTAACGGTACGCGGCCGAGGCGGGGCGGGCATTGAAATCACCACACAGGACCACCGGCCCATGTGCCTCGGCAGGCTGCACCCACTCTTCGTACAACTCCTGGGCTTGGCGTAGCTGTTCCTTCGGATAGATGCTCAAGTGGGCGCTGATCACCTGGAGCAAGGTTCCGGGCTGGATTTCGATTTGCGCCCAGACAGCGCCGCGCTTGGAACGACTTTCCTGTTGTTGATGCAATCCTCCAGCCCGCACGAGCTGGAGCGGCAGATGGGTCATGATCGCATTGCCAAATCGTTCCCCCTCGATGTGCCAGGCCGGGTGAAAGTGGAAATCCATTTTCAATAATTCTGCGATTTGTCTCGCCTGGTCCCGATGTCCGGAACGTTTCCGATTGACGTCAATCTCCTGCAAACAGATCACGTCCGCGCCCGTTTGAGAGAGCACCCGGGCAATTCTCTCGGGCGCCAATTCGCCATCCATCCCGACGCATGCATGAATGTTGTAGGTCAAGACACGGACATCCCCGTCCCGGTGGGTCGGCTGCCAGTTCAGCGAGCGGTCTTGACCGTGGGTGCCGAGAAACTGTTCGACCGATTCCCGCAACTCCAGCAGACGGAGGTATTCCCGCCCGCCGGTTGTCGGGTTTACGTCGCAGGGGAGGAGGGTGAAACCCGCCGTCGCTTCCGGTGCGGGACCGTTATTGGTTGTGGTTTGTTGACCGAAGCTGACGGCTGGCGACTTCCCGTCCCAACCGGCGAGCAGCAGTTCGCCCGTGTCCGGGTGATTGGCCAACGCGATCAAATCGGTTGGCAAGTTCTGCAAGAAGGGGTGGTCGGCTCCCAGAATATCGTTTGCCTGGGCGGGTAATTCGAATTGCCCCCAAGGAGTGAATGCCTTGGCCGCTGCGGGGCCTTCTCCCACCACCACCAACGGAACACCTTTTTCTTCCACCAGCTGCTGGGCCAGCTGCGCGCGGTCCGTTTGCCGTGGATCGGCCAACAAGTAGACAAAGGCCAGTGACCCGGCGGTGACGACCTGGACATCGCCGGTGAGGGATGTCGTGTCACTGTCGGGGACGCCGGTCAAAAAGCGATCGAGTCCACGAATGCCGAGCCAGCTCGCCCGACTCGGAATCTGGGGAACCGGCTGGGCGTCCGAGGCAAGGGTGGACGGATCGGAGGAACCGACCAGATCTTCCAACGCCTGTTGGATCGTTTCTCCTTGCAACGACTGGTACGGTTCGGTGGCGCCCAGACCGTTCCCCGAGAATATCCAGATGTCGTATTCCCGGCCCGCACTCCGATGTGCCGAACGCCATAAACGACGGATGGATCGGTCGACCCCTTTCAAGGTCCAGTGGGCGATACGGGAGGAGGGGCCTCGTTGCCTTGCCTGTTCGTCGTACCCGAGGAGACTGAGGTGAATCACGGGTATGCCTCGGGCCGCATCATTACTCGCCCCGGCGACGCTCAATTCGCGCATGAAAACGACGACCAGAGCGCGGGCCGGGATTGCCTTCAAGGCGTGCCACAGGCCGTGTCGCATCGTTTCACCCCGAACCGCCCCGCGCAGCACCAGCCACAACTCCAGCGTCATCAGACTGAAGGTCCGCAGAAAGATGCCGGCGTGAATCAGGATGACCAACAAGATCCGCAAAGGGTTGATATTGACGAAGAAGTCATCCCAGCCCAGGCGGGTGGCACAAAAATGAGATTCTTCCGCGCCGCCGCCAAAAATATTGCAAAAGGAACTGCCCCCTTTCAGCAAGCCCTCCTGTTCTCGTTGCAAGCGCTCTTCCACCTCCACGGCGACATCATGTCGGTACATTCGGGCGAGTTGCCCGCTGCGGTGATCCCGGAAGCCAGAGCCGGGAACGGCCGCAGTGCGTCCGTAGAAAAGTTCGGCCTGGACGGCCGAGGTGGTGGCGGGCAGCCCGGAGTAAAGGGATTGGACCTGGTAGTTCTCTTTCTGGACGAGTTGTTCCAGAAACGGCATCTGCCCAGCCTGCAAGGCGCGCTCCAGCTGTTCCCGGTTGAGACCGTCGATCTGCACCAGGATCAGCCCGGGCAGGCTCGGTGTTTTTTCCTGGGGAGTGAGTCCCAACAGTCGAACGGCCCATTCATTGCGAGCGACGGCGCGTCGGACGGATTTCCAAATCCGTGTGAGCGTGGTGACGCGGATAGGGTCTTTCATGGGTCGCTTCGGCACCGGGATAGATTGACAGTTTGCTTCGGTCGATCGTTTTCTTGTTCTCAGCTGTCCCATATTGTGTCGCAGGGGCCCTTGGAGAGGAACGGGGTAGCCTTCCACCTCACCCGAGAACGACTCCATTCTACCATGAACCTGCCGGCTGGCCCGCGGTCTGTTATATTACGGTCTGTCTTCCGTACGCCCTTTAACCCATGCCGTACTTTTGGCTTTGTCGTTTTCATATTCGACAGGCCACAGTGGTCAGGATCGCCCGATGATCGACGAGAGCTTGTTTGACAGATCGCAGAAATTGGCTTTTCAGTTGGCTGAACAACTCGAACAGTCGGAACGGCAGATGGTCTTTGCCGAGAGTTGCACCGCCGGTTTGGCGGCCGGAATCCTGGCGCAAGTCCCCGGCATTTCGAAGTGGCTGGCGGGTTCCTCTGTCACCTACATGGAGGAAGTGAAAGCGGACTGGCTGGGGATCGACCCGGAGCTGATTGCGCGCCACACTGCCGTCAGTTCCGAAGTGACCGAGGCGATGGCCAGCTCGGTCTTACAGCGTACCGGGACGGCTGATCTCGCGGTGGCCATTACGGGGCATTTGGAGCCGGGGGCCAGTGAGCAGGGCTGTCTCGTCTACGTCGCGGTCGCCTATCGCCAAGGCGAACAGGTCAACGTCCGGCCGCTGGTTCTCGCACCCCTGGAGGGCGAACGTCGGTTGGATCGGCAATGGGAAGCTGCCACGATCGCCTTGAACCTGGCCGTCGACCACTTGCGGTTCCCTCCCGGCCAGGAGAGCGACTCGGTCGATTGGCCGGAGGTTTGCCGTGCCGCCAATCGGGCCCCCGGCACCGAGTGAGCCCGGCACGGATCCCCTTCGCTCGATCCGTCTCGCTACGGGCGCCCGGTCCAACAGGAGGATCGATGGAGGAGGATCGATGCGTGGCCGAACGTCGGTTATCATGCTGGGACGGGTCGGACCAGCCGCCACCCCGTTTCCGAACCGATCAAGAGTCACGTGGAGAGAGTCATGCGTCATTACCACCATGCTACCGTTCCAAAATCGGTTTCGATCGGCTGTCTGGTCGTCTGGATGGTGGCGATGTGCAGCCCGTGCCTCGTCCCGGCGGTCGCCTGCCAAGAGGACGCCTGGTATCAGCGTCATGATGATTGGAACGGGTTCAGCCGCTACCATTTTCAAATTGGCCAACAGGCGGCGTACCTGGTGGCACCGGACGAGCCAGCGGCGGGTCGACCCTGGGTCTGGCGGGCCCGCTTTCCAAATTATCACGCCGAAATCGACATCGAACTCCTCAAGCGAGGGTTTCATGTCGGCTACGTCGATGTGGCGGGCCTGTTTGGCAACCCGGCGGCCGTCGAGATTGGCGATCATTTCTACCGTTATGTTTGCCAGCATGCGAGTTTGAATCCCCGGCCCAGCCTGGAGGGCGTCAGCCGTGGTGGTCTGTTGGTTTATCAGTGGGCAGCGAAAAATCCGGACAAGGTTCGCAATATCTTTTGTGATACGCCGGTCTGTGACATTCGGAGTTGGCCGGGAGGAAAAGGGGAGGGCCGCGGCGCGGCGGCCGAGTGGAAACAATGCCTGGAGGCTTACGGGATCTCCGAGGAAGCGGTCGACGATTCGGACGCCAGCATCGTTCAGCATGCCGAGCTGCTCGCTGCTGCCAACATTCCGATCCTGCACATCGTCACCGAGGACGACCAGATCGTCCCCCCGCAGGAAAATACGTATGTCTTGTCTGAACGTTTGGAACAATTGGGGCATCCGATGCGGGTCCTTTCCATCGAACATGGCAAACCTGAGTCCCGGGGACATCACTTCGACCATCCGGACATCCAGCCGATCGTCGATTTCCTGGTCCACCAACAAGCGCCGGATCGATCGTTGCTGGCGCGGGTGCGTGGCGCTCGTCGGATCGTGTTTCTCGGTGACAGCATTACTTACTCGGGGGAGTATGTCGCCCGCCTGGAAGCTGCCTTGAGAAGCGGTGGATGGGCCGATCCGGAGATCATGATCAATGTCGGCTTACCGAGTGAAACGGTTTCCGGGTTGAGCGAAGAGGGCCATGCCGGGGGCCGTTTTCCGCGACCCGAGTTGGCAGAGCGGTTGGAGCGAGTTCTGGAAACGACCCGTCCCGATTTGGTGTTCGCCTGTTACGGGATCAATTGCGGGATCTACCAGCCGCTGGAGGAACAGAGATTCAAGAAGTATCAGCAGGGGATACAGCAGCTGAAGAGCAAGGTCGAGGCGGCCGGCGCCGAGCTGATTCTGATTACGCCGCCCACGTTCGATGACCAGCGGGCCAATCGGAAATTTTCGTATGACGCGGTGATGAGCCGTTACACCGATTGGTTAAACGAACAGAAAAAACAGGGGTGGAATGTCCTCGATTTGCACACGCCCATGGCCCAGGCGCTGCAAGCCAGGAGAGAATCGGAGCCAAGCTTTACCTTTCAGCCGGATGCCGTTCACCCGAATCAGGCAGGCCACGAGCAGATCGCCGCCATCCTGCTGGGCCAGCTGCTTGCGGCGGAGGACGATCCGTCACAGCCGAATTCAGCCGAACTGGATGCGGAGACGCTTCGGCTGATTCGGCAACGTTCTCATTTGTGGCGAGATGCTTACCTGACGGCCAGCGGTCACACCCGCCCCGGCATTAAGTCAGGCGAGTCGCTGGAGATGGCCCGGCAAACGTCCGCCCCGTTGACCGAGCAAATTGACCGACGTTTGAAGCAGAGCGGAGATCGGTGAAAACGGTACCGCCCGTATCCCTCTTCCCTGCTGGCCAGTGGTTCCAGGCATGAAAAAAACGAACCGCAATCTCTTTTGCTTCGGGGTGTGGGTAAGTTTCTGTTAGGCTTTAGCTTGCCAAGGGGTGCGCGTTGATTCAGTTGATTCAGAAAACGTAAAAAATGGGTGGAGGGAATCTCTAACGCAAGTGGAAGTCACGGACCCAGCGTCGTTTGGTTCGATTGATTAATGAAATAAGGTGATGGAAAGATGCAGCGGAAGATAAAGATGCTGAACCCTTTTATCGTGTTGGTCCTGTTGGTCTCCGTCTTGAGTCCGGCGGCTGGCGACGCTCAGGCGACCGATGCGCCGAA
>JAYZCF010000232.1:0-15969 GCA_036338455.1 Planctomycetota bacterium | reverse complement strand
TGCGAATCCGCTTCACCATAGGTGAGTCGTTTTTTCTCGGAAATCAGCTCATACCCAAATTCCTCATCCCAGCCTCGGATCGCATGACGAGCTAACGAGTACGAACCTGCCCCATCAGGCCGTACCACCAACAACGGGTAGGGGCTACCCTGGGAACTATTTAAATCGTGTCGCAAGTAATACTCTCGGACGGCCATCAGCGCTGCGTCCAATGGGTTGTTTTCGCTGACCGGCAGGGCGAATTCGTCCAGATCGATCACGATATCATGAGGCCGAATAATCATCTTCTGATCGCGACATTCGATATAGATCGGAATTCGCATTTCGCCACCCACTCCATCATAGGGAACAATGGAGTACATGACGGGTTGTCGGTCAGCAGCCTGCTGCTGTTTTTCGCCCAGCTCGTTTACGGCTTTGGCCAACTTGGATTCCCATTCGGCCACCTGCTCCTGAATTGATTGCAACTCGACGCTGCCCGGTCCTTCATCCTGCCGCTCAAGTTGTCGCGCCAAAATGGCAGCCTGTTCGTTCATCTTGGAAATTTCATTTTCCAAGTGACTGCGAATATGCCGCACATTCTGCAGGCGTTCTACCAGATCTGGGCGAACCTCGCTCAACCCCTCCGACCGAACCAGCTCCAGATCCAATTGGCCGCTCAATTCGTCCGCTTCTTGCTCGAGCTCCTCGAGCTCGGCCTGCGTCGCCTGTCCGGCACTCTGGTCGGCAGCTTTGACCGCCAAGACAAGCAGGATAAAAAGAACGCCAAATGTGCAAATCAGCACGGCGAGAAACGGAAACAGAGAAACCTCAGGGGTTTCACGACGGCGACCTGAACGTCTCATGCGGTTCTATTATTAGAGACAAACGTTTCAACGGAAATGGGACGTGCCATGGGTTGCCCAGCACTTGGGGTGGCTGCGCTTTCTTGGTAAACCGGCAATTGCTCCCGCTCGTGGAAAGGCCGGTCCTCCTCTGTGTTGGTTGCGACGGGCTGCAGTGAGGATATCGCGGAGCAGAGTGTTTCCAGGGTTTCGTTAAGTCGGTTTTCATCCACCACGGCACCGGCTTGGGGTAAATTATCCTGATGCCTGGTTTGCATTTCGCGGATCTGATCGATCAATTCGCACAACGATTCGGACTGCCGGACCATCTCTGCCTGTTGGCCCGCTACGGCACGGGCATTGTCAGACAACATCACTTGCCATTGTTCCCAGCGTTTACTCATGCATTCGTCGGCATGCACAATGTTTTTACCAATCGCCGCCTGCAACTGGTGCACTACCTCGGAGAAGGACTCCCTCAAGCTGGCTGTCACGGCGTCATTGGATTCGGCAACGGTCGTCTTCCAGGTCTGTTCGGCATCCTGTATCGTGGCCTTCCAAAGTTCGGCCTGCCGCTGCACCAATTGATAGGAAGATGCCATCACGACTTTTCCCATCCTTTCCATGGCCACTGTCCCGACATCGCTGCCAGGTTCTTTTTCAAAATGGCCGGCCATCTCCTCAACCACTTTATGATCGACCATGGAAAGAAGTTGGACCTCAAAACGGTCCACCAGGAACTGAATGAACATCAATACGATCGATAGGGTCAGGGCCAAGGCGGTCGTGTCAAACGCGACATACAAACTGGACCTGAGCCCTCCCATCATCTGCTGAAAGTCATTTTCCGGGCCGACCTGAATGCCACCCAAGGCCTGAGATATTCCGAGGACTGTTCCCAAAAAACCGAGCATCGGAATCGCCCAGACTAGGATACGAACCAGTGAGTATCGCTGTTGCTGGCGTTCAATATCGAGGTCAGCGTGATACTTCAATTCATCTTCAACACCCTGGGCAGACTCGTTTCTTTGTATGAATTGCAACCCTCTCTCCAGCCGTTGCCAGAGGTAGTGGTTATGGATTCGATTGGGGTATTGATGCAGGCGAGCGAGAGAACCAGTAGCGCGCTCGCCGGTCGAGAGTGGTTCTCGATCCGCCTGCCGCTTCGAATCCGCGCGTCGGCCAGTCGGATCCGGGGAGAGGTAGATGCGGCTAAATGCCCGAAACTGTTGGCCAAGATTATCGGCGATCATTACCAGAGAAGCAAAACCGATACAGAACAGAGCCAAGGTGATCTTGGAAATTGGGTGACCAGCCAAATAACGACGAAGGGTCGGGTGATCGATAAAATTCTGCTCGATTAAGAAGGAAATCCCCAAGTAAAGGGACAAACCCAGGCAGATGGGAATGATCAGGGCCGGTAACGCCCGGGTCCAATTGAATCTACGTTGTTGCGACATTACGCCGAATCCACAGGTTGGATCATACGATGCTGTTGCGCAGCTCGGCCGTTGCGACAACAGCAGCGGACCATCTCGTTCATCGGCCATTTTGCGCAGCCAGTTAAGTCAATTTCATCCAAATAGTGAAATTAACCGGTGCAGATTGCCCAGTCCCTGCTTTGGGTAATCTCGTCAAGATTTGCCAAAGTATTTTGCGAGACGGTGCCGATAAGTACCTGCAGATTCAGAATTAGGGATCGCAGCAATGCGATTTCCCAGGGGGGGTAACCCGGCGGCATTGGCAACAATCGGCCGGGTTTTTTTATGCCCTGCTGGCAAAACCTCCCCCCGAGTAACTATGCTGGTGAACTCTCGATGTTCGCCGGTAGATCTGCATGTCAACCAACGATACTACAATTTCTGGCCCACACGGCTCCCGCCTGATGCCGTGGTTGCAGTTATTTCGAATCTCGGCAGCGCCATCAGCCATTTCCAATATTTTGGTCGGCTTCCTGTTGATGCACGGGAATTGGGATCCGCTCCCCTCCTTGCTCCTGCTGGTGGCGGCCAGTTTTTCCCTCTATTCGGCCGGCATGGTATCCAATGATATCGCCGATATTTCGCTCGACCGGGAACATCAGCGCGGGCGGCCGATTGCCGATGGACGGATTGGTATCGGCTCGGCACGATGTGTCTGTCTCGGGCTATTCCTGTTGGGAGGGCTCTGTGGAGCAGTGGTTGGCAGCCGCTCGTTATTGATCGTATTGCTTCTGATCATAACCATCCTACTTTACAACGGTCCTCTCAAACGAACCTGGGCCGGCCCGATCGCCATGGGTTTGTGTCGCACATTGAACGTCATGCTAGGCGCAAGCCTGCTCAAAGGAGACGTCACATCCGATAGTCTCTGGCTCAGCTGGCCAACGTCCGTATGGTGGGTCGCTGTCAGCCTGGGAATCCTGATTAGCGGTTTGACCTATTTCGCCCGTAACGAGGTCCGGCCACACAGCCGCAGCCCTTTGATCGCGGGAGCGGCGATTATCCTGTTGGGATTGGCCGGATTGGCCACCACCGGTTGGACAGTCACAGAGCCCGGCAACCTGCACCGCATTTTCCCATTCCTGATCCTCTTGTTATCGGCCCCGGTGGCGATCCGATTCATCTTGGCAATCCGTGCATGCCAACCACAACAAGTGCAGTTTGCTGTGATTTCTTTGCTGAAAAGCCTGATCTTGTACGATGCATCGATTTGCCTTCTGGTGGGTCAACCCAATTTTTACTACGCCCTCTTCGTCCTATCCCTGCTTCTACCAAGCCTGCTTCTGGGCAAGTGGATATCGTCGACCTGAGTCATCTCGCGTTTGAAAAAGCGGATCCGATGCTTCAGGCCAATTGATTTTTAGTCGCAATGATTCATCATGGAGGCAGAGGATACTAAACGGGAAGTCAAATCAGTTTTTTATTTATGAAGTTGGGATATAACACGAACGGCCTAGCGCACCACGAGCCTTTGCAGGCTTTGGAAATGTTGGCCGAAATCGGCTATCAAAGTGTTGCCATCACGATTGATCACGGTTGGCTCGCCCCTCGACAAAAAGAACGTGATGGTCAACTTACGGAAATTCGTGAATGCCTCGCTTCCCATGAAATGGACTGCGTTGTTGAATCGGGTGCCCGTTTCCTGCTGGATCCCTGCCAGAAACATTTCCCCACGCTTCTCGAACCCAACCATGCGCTCTCCAACAAGCGCGTAGAATTCCTTCACTATTGCATCGATACGGCGGTCGAATTGCAGGCGGAATGCGTCTCCATTTGGTCTGGGAAAAAGCCGGAGGGCATGGAGGACCAACAGGCTCTCGACACCCTGGCCGAGAACCTGGGTAAGGTACTTCAGCACGCTGAGAACAAGAACATAGCAATCGGATTCGAACCAGAGCCCGAGATGTTCATCGACACGATGCAGGGGTACGAACGACTTTTGGAATGGATTGACTCGCCCAACCTCGGATTGACCCTCGATATAGGCCACCTGTTCTGTATGGGGGAACTCCCGATCGTCGACTTCATCCAGCGTTGGCAGGATCGCATCCTAAACGTCCATATTGAAGATATGCGGGCTGGGATCCATGAACACCTGATGTTTGGAGACGGAGAAATCTATTTCCCACCGATCCTCCAGTCGTTAATAGAAATTGATTATCGTGGTGGCTTGCACGTCGAGTTGAGCAGACACAGCCATGACGCCTTTAACGTCGCCAGACAGTCCTATGATTTCCTGGCAAGTACGATCAGCGAATTACGTTCGCTGCCTGAAAGTTGAGTCCCATGGCATCCAAGGTCATCCTGTTAACCGTCCCGGCGCTCCGTCCCTTGGACGTGGAAAAGATGCCTCAATTGAAGGCGCTCGTTCAAGAAGGAAGCGAGGCTCGGATTGAACACTCATTCCCGGCCGTCACCTGGCCCGCCCAGGCCAACCTGCTCACCGGCCAAACACCGGAACAACACGGTGTCGTCGCCAATGGTTTTTACTGGCGGGAGCAACAGCGCGTCGAAATGTGGACCGCTTGGAACGAGGTGATTGACTCACCCCAGATATGGGATGTGCTTCCACAAATCAATCCCAACCTGAAATCAGCCGCTTGGTTTCCCATGCTGAGTAAAGGTTGTGGCGCGGACTATGTTTGCATGCCGGCCCCCATTCATCAGGAAGACGGAAGTGAAGAGCTCTGGTGCTATACCAAACCTCAACCATTTTACGGTGAGCTGCTCGAAACGATGGGACACTTCCCACTGCAGCACTTCTGGGGACCGCTGGCCAATATCAAGTCGAGCCAATGGATTGCTGATTCTGCCTCGCTCGCTTTTGAACGTTACCAACCCGACTTCTTCTACATCTACCTACCGCACCTTGATTACGCAGCACAGAAAACAGGCCCCGATAGCCCGGGCGCGTTACAGGCGGTTGAAGAACTAGACGAGGTAATCGGGAACTTGGCTGAACAGGTTCTGGCAACGGACGAATCAGTGACCTGGCTGGTCGTCAGTGAATACGTGATCACGCCGGTCGATCACGTCGTTTACCCGAACCGAATCCTGCGGGAAGCAGGCCTGTTAAAGGTACGTCCACAGGACGATGGGGAGCATCTCGATCTGGCAGGCAGCGATGCTTGGGCGATGGTCGATCACCAGTTCGCGCATGTCTTTGTCAAAAACGCCGACCCAAACGTCATCGATCGAGTCAAAGCGTTGTTCCAGACGGAGACCGGAATCGATCAGGTCCTGGCTCTGGAGGAACGTCACCAACTCCACATGAACCATGCAAGAAGTGGCGAGATCATCCTGGTCTCTACCCCCAACAGTTGGCAAGCTTACTACTGGTGGCTGGATGACGACCTGGCACCCAGCTTTGCCCGAACTGTCGATATTCATCAAAAACCAGGTTACGACCCGGTTGAATTACATTTTGACCCAGAGACCCGTTCGATTCCGCTGGATGCGAGCCGGGTGCTGGGATCTCACGGGGCGCCAGTCGTTTCATCGGAACAGCAAGGAATCGTTTTGAGTTCCTGCCCTCAATGGTTGACTCGTGACCTGATCAAAGAAACGGACGTTTTTGAGTTGGTCGTGGAGAGTTTTCGACAGTCTTAATGAATGTCGATTGCCATGATCGTCAGGGACCGATCAGTTCACAATCCGTTTCGGAGAAGTGATCATACAAGTCATAGAACTTGTCTTCGCTGATCTCTGTAAACGAGACGTTCAGGTACTTCAGGTTCTTTAATTGCATCAAGGTTTCCACCGACCCATCGGTGATACCCGTCGAACCGAGATGGACCCAGTCCAACTTCGTGATCTCCGGTAATTGTTTGACAGCCGCATCGGTAATCTTGGTCTTGTCCAAATTCAACCAATGCAGCTTGGGCAATTCGGTCAATTGGGAAACCGTGTCGTCACCGACCTTTGTATCCCACAAATTCAGTTCGGACAGATTACTCATCTTGGCCAACGAGGGACCGGCCGCATCCGTCACGCCCGGTGAATTTGTCTCGCTCAAATCAAGCTTGGCCAGGTTGGAAAGCTCGGTCAACGAAGCAATACCCGTATCAGAAACCTTCGTGTCCCTCAAGTTCATGGTGACCATATTGGACATCCCCGCCAAAACGTTCATGGCCGGGTCGCCAACCTGAGTCCGGAACAGGTAAATCTCTTTCAAATTCAGGCCCGACAATTTTTCAATCCCCGCATCTGTCACGGCCGTGTCGTTGAGGCCGAGGACTTTCAATCCTTTCATTTTGGCAACCGAGTCCATCCCTGCATCGGTGATCTGAGGGCCCCAGACCTTGAGAAAGGTAAGACGGGGTAATGCTTCGAGGTATTGCAGGCCCGTATCACTGACACGGTTGCAATCCATCAGATCAAGTGCGCGAATCGTTTCCGACCCCTGCAGATACTTCAGCGCGTCGTCACTGATCCGGGTTTGCCCGCAACGAACCTGTTGGAGGTTGGGTATCTTGGCAATGAATTCGAAGGCTTCGTCACTGACATCAGAACGGAAGAGTTGCAAGAATGTCAGATTCTCCAAGCCTGTCAGGTGAGAAATGGACTCCGCCGTGGCAGGGGACTGCTCCAATCCTAAATTCTCCAACGCGCTAAACCCTCCCAATAATTCGAACGTGTCGAGATCGACCTGGGTCCCATTCAAAGAGAGATGGGTCAATCCAGGTAATTGTTTCAGCTGTTCGACCAAAGCGTTGTCATGTGACGCAATGCTCAAATCGATCTGCCAGATTTCTCCGTCGCCATTGACCGAGACATAGCCATCGACCGCTTCGATCTGCTCAATCAAGGCGGTCTGTTGTTCAGCTGAGAGGGTTGTCGGCTTGCTGGCGCCCGACTCGGCCGCAGACGATCCGCCCGCCGCGTTCTTCGTCTTGAGGCTCTTGATCTCCTGTTCTAGCTCTCGAATACGAGCCTCCAGCTTCTCGTGCTGAGCCGTGTTCGCACCGTCGCCGAGCTGATCGAGCCGCGCTTCGAGTTCTTTCAGTTTCTTCTTCATGATCAACGGCTCGTAATCGGTGGTCTCACAACCAACCCCGAGAGCGAGCCCCAGCCCGACCAGCAGAATCATCAACCAGCCAGCGGAGGTATTACGGTGAAACTTCGACAAACGAGAGTAAGGCATATCGGGAATCCGCAGGAAGTTCAGGGGAACGTGATTGGGATACCACGGCCAAGCGGCACGTGTTCCATTTATTAACGTATTACAACGCGATTTTTTTTCAATTCTAACTTACCCAAATCGGTTGGTTTGAACGGTTTTGCCTGGAATCACCGGCAAAACAGGAACCGTACTACCCGGATCCCAGTAACACTTTCTCATTCAAAACGTTTAGTCTTCATGAAACTTGCCGGCCCGTGCCCCGGTAATCTGCAAGACCTGTTCATGCAGGGCGGCATTGCAGCCGATCGCCTCGCCGCCATCGATCCTGGCCACGCCCGCCCAGTCGGTAAAACGTCCACCTGCTTCTTGGATGATCGGTTGCACCGCAGCCGCATCCCAGATATTCAAGACGGGGTCGATCATTACGTCCACACGACCGGTAGCCACCAACAAGTAGCCGTAAACGTCACCCCACGTACGGGCAAAATAAGCCGCGTCAGCCAGCTCGCGCCAGGTCTCAATCGAATTCCGTTTGGCGAACGTCTCAACCTCGGTCGTGACTACTACCGCCTCGCCTAGGTCGTCGCACTCTGAAACGGAGGCCACCGTCGGCGCTTCCGGCCCTCGAAAATGCCAGGCACCCTGACCGGTACAAGCGTAAATCCCTTCATCCAAACCGGGGAAATAGACCGAACCAATGGACGGTACCCCAAGAATTTCTACCCCCACCATCGTACCGAAAAGCGGCACGCCCGAGATAAAGCTCTTGGTGCCGTCGATCGGATCGAGGATCCAACGCACATCCGGGTTCCCTTCTTTTTCGGCAAACTCTTCACCCAGAATCGTATCCTCGGGGAATTCTCTCTCGATTTCCTTGCGCAAAAACTGTTCGGTCTCTCGATCGGCAACCGTCAGCGGCGATTGGTCCGCTTTCTTTTCCAATTCAAACCGATCAGTCTGAAAATACGTCCGGATAATCTCTCCCGATTCCCTGGCAATCCGATTCGCCAAAGCGAGGCGTTCACTGAGCAAAGAGACCGACATTTTTTTCATCCTTTAAAAAAGGGAAGGGCTCGGATTGTCGGAGCAGGCAACAAAATGGCATGGCGACAAACAGGCTATACCTGCGCGGTAGGCTCCTCGTCCCCCGAGTTGGGCGATGGCTCCGCGGACTCGGGAACCTGCGAGCATAAAGCATGTAAAAACAGCAGGATCGCACCGACCACCAACAGGCTATCGGCAATATTAAAATTGGGCCACGGGTCGAAAAAAGGGACTCCCTCCAGCCGGAACAGAATCCAGTCCCTCACGTTATCGCGCACCGCTTCCGGGAATCCCTGAATGTATCCCCAACCGACACGGTCGTATAAGTTACCGATGATCCCCCCGCTCACTAGGCCGAGGGCAACCGTCAACCAGCGATCACAACCCGCCCGCCAGACGAACATCCAGCAGGCAATACCAATCAATGCGCCAATCGAAATCGCAGCAAATACCCAACTGTAACCGGCACCCAACCCAAAGAGGGCTCCCGGGTTGTGGGATGTCTGCAAGCCGAAAATCCCTTCAACCCACCAGTGTGGCGTTTGCGGGAAGCCTTGCACGGCCAATTCCGGACTATAGTAGTTGGCAAAAGCGTAAGACTTCGTCCAAAGATCGAGCCCGGCACCCATGATCATCAGGCAAAAAAACAGGACGTAGCGGTTTCCTGGAACGGCTACGTCCTTGGGTGATTTTTCGGTGGAGTCAGTGGGACTAGTAATTCCCGGACTCGAGCTCACTGGCGCATTTGACACAATACGGCGTATAGGGGATCGTTTTCAGACGCATTTTCGGAATCTTTGAGTTACACTCAATGCAGAAACCATAAACCCCTTCTTCGATCCGTTCAAGTGCGGCTTCAATCTGAGCCAACGTCTCACCTTCGTTGTTCATCAACAAAATGGTGTTGTCCTGTTCGAATGTGTCGCTACCGATATCGGCGATGTGGCTGGGTACCGAGGAACTCCCGGAGCCCCCACCCGACGATTTGGACAAGGCCGCATTGGCCAAGGTCGAAACGTCACCCCTCAATCTTGCTCTCAATGCGAGCAACATCTCTTTGAAGGGTTTCACCTCGGATTTCTTCATTTTTGCCATCTCTGTTCTCCGTTGACTGACGAGGCGAGGCGGGATGAGCCATCGATTGGCCTCACCTTCGCAGCGAGCGGCACATTCTATGTACGGCGCTACTGATAGTCAAATAATCCTTTTTAATTTCCGCGAAATTGGCCATAAACCGTTGGAATCAAGTCACTTCCAACGGAATAATCCGTTTTTTTTGACATTCCCCGTTGAGGGAAACACAGGGGAACACCCAATTTGTTGGCTCGTTGAAGTCAAAGGATGTACGGAATACACTACGCCGTTCAGTTCTCGCTTGTTCCTTGTCAGCATGAACTCGTTCGTTTTCCCGAGATCCTTATGAGCCTCCATCGCGAGTCATATCAAAAATGCATCTCGCCTACCTGTGGCTCGATGTTTGATTTGTCACAAACTCTGGTCGCTTGTCCGAACTGCGGGCACTTGCTAGACATTTGCTATGACTGGGAACGCCTAAAGGTTCCCGACCGTCTCAATTATTTTGAGCAATTCTGGTCCCAGCGAAGAAATCCGCAGAGGTTCAGTGGTGTTTGGCGTTTTCACGAGTTACTGCCCTTTGCAGAGATCGAGGATTGTCTGACGATTGGAGAGGGCCAAACTGTATTGCAGCAGGCGGATCGATTGGCAAAAACCGTCGGCCTACAGCCGGGAAAACTATTGTTGCAATACGAAGGCTTTAATCCTTCCGGAAGTTTTAAAGATAACGGGATGGCCGCGGCACTGACCCACGCCTCCATCCAGGGAGCCGAATTTGCGGCCTGCGCGTCAACGGGCAATACCAGTGCCAGTCTGGCCCTGTTTGCCGCCGTGACCGATGCAGTGAAAGCGATCGTTTTTATCGGTTCAGGAAAAATAGCCTACGGAAAACTCTCCCAAGCGCTCGACTACGGTGCTCGTACCATTCAGATCCAAGGCGATTTCGACGATGCGATGCAGCGCGTCCGACAGGTTTGCCCGGACCTGGGGATCTACCTGGTCAACAGCGTGAACCCATTTCGACTGGAAGGTCAAAAAACCATCATGCTGCGGGTCTTGGAAGCGTTGCGCTGGGAACCCCCGGATTGGATCGTCGTTCCCGGCGGTAACCTGGGTAACAGCAGTGCGTTCGGCAAGATCTTTGGAGAGCTGAAGATGCTTGGCTTGATCGACCGGATCCCCCGCTTGGCTGTGATTAATGCAGCGGGTGCCTCGACACTCAACCACTTGTACAACGAGCAGCTGCTGCGTTGGGAGGGGGGCCGGTTTTCCGCGAACCAGATGGCGTCCTGTCTCGATACGCTGCGGGAATCTCGCGCCGCTGCCCAGACCGTGGCGAGCGCCATCGAGATCAATCTTCCGGTGAACCTGGCAAAATGCCTGAGGGCATTAGAAATCACCGATGGCGTAGTAAGAGATGTCAGCGATGAAGAGATTTTGGATCACAAGGCGTGGATTGGGCGGCATGGCTTCGGCTGTGAACCAGCCAGCGGTGCCAGCTTAGCCGGCGTTCGCAAGTTGCGGGAAGAGGGGCTGATTGCCGCTTCAGACCGGGTGGTCTGCATCCTGACTGGGCACGAGCTGAAAGACCCGGATGTCACCGTCGGGTACCACACCGATCCGTCATGGCGAGAAGCCAAGGGCATCGGGCAGGCCAGTTCGGCAAATCCGCCCATTACGGTACCAAACGAAGTTGACCAGATCATCTCCGCCATCAGGCAATTTCAATAACAAGAGGCTTGCTATGATAAACGTTTCAATCTTTGGCGCTGCCGGTCGTATGGGAAAACGGCTGATCGATCTGGCCAGTTCCGACGAACAGCTCTCGTTGGTCGGAGCCGTGGAGGCGACCGGGCATCCGTTGCTTGGTCAGGATGCGGGCACCGTTGCAGGGATTGGTCCTCTGGGACTCCCACTGACCTCGGAACTACCAAAGGGCCCCCAGGTTGTGATTGATTTCTCACAGGCCGAAGCCGTCGACGGAATCCTGCAGACCTGCCTGGCCGCCAACGTGCCCATCGTGATTGCCACGACCGGTTTCGGGCCAGAAACGGCCGAGCGGATTGAATCGGCCAGCCGTAGCCTGCCAATTGTATGGTCGCCCAACATGAGTTTGGCGGTCAACCTGACGATGAAACTCTCCGAAATCGCGGCTGCTGCGTTGCAGGACTCGGGCAACCGAGCCGATGTCGAAATTATCGAAACCCACCACCGTTTCAAGGCGGACGCTCCCAGCGGGACCGCCCTCAAGTTTGGTGAATTGATCGCGGATCAACTCGGCATCGACCACCATCAACACGGGCGTCAGGGAACGACAGGGGAGCGACCTGCCAATGAAATCGGCTATCACGCGGTCCGCTCGGGAGACGATGCCGGCCAACATACAATCCTGTTTGGTATGATGGGTGAGAAGATCGAACTACGAGTCGCCGCCTCCAACCGTGACTGTTACGCGCTGGGCGCGATTTCGGCCGCCAAGTTCATCTCCGATCAGCCGGCCGGCATGTACAGCATGTACGATGTACTTGGCCTCAACTAAAACCAGTTCCGATTCCCGACGAGTTTCAAGATGGCCAAGTGTGACGAGGGCTATTTCTGCAGCATCTGCGGTAATGACGTAAAAAACGTCACCCACAGCGACCTCTATCTGCGGTATGTGATCGGACAACTCGATCCTGAGTTGCTCCATACGACCCCCGAAAAACACATTCGCTGCAATCCGGAGTTGGCCCAGTTCATTGTGGCCGATGATTTTCAGCCAATCGTTGTCGAAGGTCCGTTCTCCAAGACCGAACTCGACCCTGAATTTGTGGCCGAACAGGAAGCATGGGTCACCCGCGGCTGGCACAGGCTGAAGGAGAGTCACTCGATGCAGGACGTTTCTATCCTCGAGTTTCCGCTACCGGAAGTGGTTGAAAAACTTAAGTCACGCCAAGACTGATCGGCACTGATGAGAGCGTTTACGATATTGAACCGTCGATCCCTCAGGCTGGAATCCCGTCTGGAAATTGATGAGATCCCAAGGGCCCCAATAATAATTCATCCTGCGACACGACTGCGGACAATGGCAAGGAACCATAAAGGTGCGGGAACAGCATTCCATTGGAAGCGGTCTCCCATTTCAAGCCGTCAACCAGTTTCTCAGCATCTACCCCGATCAAGTACAGGCCATCGCGACCTTCGAAAAAGCGGGCCGCTGTCTGGCGTACCTGGGCTGCCGTGGAAAAATGAATAAACCCATCCTTCAGGTCGATTTCCGCCCCTTCGAATGTTCCTTTTTCCAACGACCGGTTCCATGTATCCCGCGCGACGATCTTGTAGATAATGGATGACATCGCAAAAGCCTTATACAATACGCATTCTACACTACAGACAACTTGGCGATTGGAGCGTTTCGTCGCCACTTCTTCAATAAGGGTAGGATCCGGATACCATGAAAATCAACCTATCTACCATGGTGTTGAGCATCGGTCTGTTCCTGATCGGGGAATCCTATTTGGCCGCTCAACAGCCAAGCGGCAACCCGGCAGAACGCTGGGAGAAAGCGATCCAAAAATTTGAGACTAAGGACACCAAACAGATGCCTGAGCTTGGGCAAACCCTGTTTGTAGGCTCCTCATCCATTCGGTTTTGGAATACCGACCGTTCGTTTCCCAGGACCACCATTATTAATCGGGGGTTCGGTGGATCCCAAATCTCCGACGTGAATTATTTTTTCGATCGGGTTGTCGCTAAATACCAACCATCGGTCATCGTGTTCTACGCGGGGGACAACGACATTGCAAACGGCAAAACAGCCAAATCAGTTTTCTCTGATTTCATGGTTTTTTGGAAACAGGTCCAGCAAAAAATCCCCGGCTGCACCGTCATCTATATCCCGATCAAACCGAGCCTTTCACGCTGGAAAATGTGGCCTGAAATGGAAGCTGCCAACCAAGAAATCAGCCGATTTGCCAAGCGCCAATACAATCTTCGGGTTGCCAAGATCGTGAAACCGATGCTCGGCTCGAACGGTCAGCCCAAACCAGATCTTTTCGTACAGGATGGGCTGCATCTGAGTCGGCAAGGCTACCAAGTTTGGACGCAGGTCTTGGAGAAACTACTGAAGGAAACATCGGAAGGCATGGTGGTCGACGCACCTGATATCACCCGACACGGAGAAACGGGTAACGTTTGGGCGAATGTGCTGGTGACCGATGCGGAAAAGGATGGACCTTGGCGACTGGAATATCGGTTTGGTGAGCAACCGTGGCGTTCTATGGAAAACGACCAGGGGGACCGCCGTTGGAAGTTTCGCTACCCGGAGGAACTTGCGTACGGGGAACATGAACTACAGATCCGACTGTCACCGACCGTTGGAAGTCGCCAGACCACCACGCGAGCGGTCAAGGTAATCGAAGAATAGCGCACCCTGCCTCGTTTACAGCAAGCTCTCTTCCAGGCAAAGGGCCGGTATTCAATTCTTGGCGGCCAAACTTTTTTTCTTGGCTTTCGGTTTTGGCTTCGGCTGGGGGCAAGGGAAGACCGCGCAACGGTTTGCGTATGCATCCCACTGTTTCGCCATTTCTCGTACACGACCGGGGTGCTTCCCAGCCAGATCATTCTGCTCGATACGATCTGTCGAAAGGTCGTACAATTCCCAGGTAACGGGCTGGCTTCGGTCAGCCATCTTACCCTTAGCAACCAATTTCCATTGGCCATCACGAACCGCTCGGTTCCCTTCATGCTCCCAAAACAGCCAGCGATCAATCGGCTTGTCGGCAAAAGCCGTTACCAGCGACTCTCCTTCCAGGGGAGTGATCGAAATACCATCTCGCTCCTGCGGGTAATCCGCTGAGGCGACATCGACACAGGTCGCCATCAAGTCAATCAGGTGGGCAGGCTGGTGCCGAAGCTCATTCTTCTGCCGGATACCGGCCGGCCAATGCGCGATCAGTGGAGTAGAAATCCCGCCTTCGTGAACCCAGTGTTTGTATTCACGAAACGGTGTGTTGGAAACATTAGCCCAGTTCCGCCCGTAACCAATGTATGTATCGGCCGGTCCGGGCATAACGCGTCCTCGCAGGATAGGCCATCCATCGCGTGTCTGTTTGGGCACCGAACCGAAATAATGGACGAGATCTTTCGGTAGGGGAGCCAAGCTTGGAGCCTCCGCCCGAACCGGCTTTCCCCCCTGGCGCCCACAGGGCTCAGCGCAGCCTCCGTTGTCCTGCAGGAACAGGATCAATGTGTTGTCGTACTGCCCGGTCTCTTTCAATGCTTGGACAATCCGCCCAATCCCCTGATCCATTTGGTCCACCATCGCGGCGTAAACTTCCATGCAGGCGGCTTCCCAACGTTTATCGTCGACCCCACTCCACTGACCTACGGCTGGAGTCAATCCGGTATCCTTAGACACCAAGCCGATTTGCTTCATCTGCTCCAGACGCTTCTTCCGCACGGCTTGATATCCCGCATCATAAGCTCCTTTATATTTCTCAATATCACGGGGTCGCGCGTGCATTGGCCAATGTGCTGCCGTGTAGGAAACATACATAAAAAAAGGTGCATTCGGGTCGTGCTCTTTGACAAACTTAACCGCATTATCGCTGATGGCGTCGGTAAAGTGATACGGATCTTTCGGTGTATACTGCGGGTCGTTCACACAGGTAATCAGCTCGTTCCCTCGAACCAGCGAATTGGGATCCCATAAGCTGGAAGCCCCGTTAATAATCCCGTAGTAACGATCGAACCCTCGCTGTTGCGGCCAATTGAATTTCTCAGAATCATCTTTGGGATTCACATGCTTGGTGACATGCCACTTACCGGCCATATAAGTTGAATAGCCTGCCGGCTTGAGCACTTCAGCAATCGTCATCGATGAACGATTCAGCTCGCCGCGGTAACCATCCAGCCCCTGGTCATTCATCATCCAGCCGACCCCCGCTTGGTGCGGATAAAGGCCGGTCAGTAAACTTGCCCGCGTCGGGCAGCAGCGAGCCGTGTTATAGAACTGGGTAAAACGGAGACCATTGGCAGCCAAACGATCGAGGTTGGGGGTTTGGATCTCACCCCCATAACAACCGATATCCGAGTAACCCATGTCGTCCGACATGATGAGAATAATATTGGGGCTTTTAGAAACCCCCGATTCAACAGCCAGCAGAGGAGTGGTCGCGGCCAGCAGGACGAAAATTGCAACTATCTGAATGACGCGGTTCACAGGTTATCTCCGTCGATGAATTCTATGCGCAGTAAATGCCGCCTCAGCCCCAACCGCGAGGTCAAGTTGCTGCGGTATTGCCTATCAAAGATTGTCTGTAATCATGAATATTTCAACCACCTATTGTTACCAGTATTTGCCACAAGGGGTTAGAATGAGCGAATTCTGATGGGCAAATTCTTTCTTATTTGACTCAAACCGAACTCACTGACAGGCAGAAAC
>JAYZCF010000231.1:0-18208 GCA_036338455.1 Planctomycetota bacterium | reverse complement strand
AATCAGGAAGGCTTTTTGTCCGTCAAGGGTCAACGGGTGGGCGCGAGCCGGCCTGAGTTTGAGTACTCGATTCCTTTACGAGATGCGCAGCAATTACTCGCACTTTGTCTACCTTTACCGGTCAAGAAAAGACGGTTTCTGGTCCCTTGTGACAATCATGTCTGGCATGTTGATCAGTTTCTTGGCCGGAACAGCGGTTTGATCCTGGCGGAAATTGAACTGCGATCGGAGGGGGAAATATTCCCCAAACCGGACTGGATTGGCCGCGAAGTTACAAGTGATGAGCGTTACCAAAATATTTGCCTTTCCGCCCGTCCGTTTCAATCCTGGTTGGATGAAGAGGATTCGTTGGGCGGTGTTTGAGATTGCAGGGTGCATATGCCATAACGCATTAAATCACCCTCAGCGCGGAAATGTTCTTTGAGTTTTTGATAGTCCTCTGCATCGCGGGGGATTTCGAACAGTTGAGGTGCGATTCCCATCAAGTGTTCGGCATTGGCCAAGTGCTGGAGTGTGGTTTCCAGGGCTTGCCCGTTTTTTCCCACGCGAACCAACAGGTCCACGTAGGTCTCCATCGGTTCTGGTCCCGTCTGATCGATCGGTTGGGCAAAGGCCTTGGCCCGAAAATGATCGATGCCTTCCTCGACGGCGGTTCCCAGCAAAGCCTGATAAAAAATTCGATGGTCGAGATAGGTGTTCTCGAAAGGTGCTGGGCTGGCAAATTGAAAATCATCGGCCAGCTGTGCTCCGTAGAGACATAATTCGTAGCAGGATTGTAGTGCGGAAGACTGCTTGCAGAATCGGCCGATTCTCACGGCGGAGGCCAAGTGTGTTACGTCCAGGTGGTGTCCCCCCGAGGCAAACAACCAGTCCCGGCTCGAGATCCAATCGGCCAATGAGCCGTCGGCCGGACCGGTAGACTCATTTTCCTCAATATGCCGATAAACATTTTCTGAGAGCTCATTGTAAATATGTTGCACCAGCATCTCCGCCAAGCGGGATCTTTCCGTTTGCGGCAAGGCAACGCATTGAGAGTCGAAAACGGTGATGGCGTTGCAGGTGCCGTGGTCAGAGAGGACCAGACCGTAACCCAATTCCGGCGCGATACCTTGCCCTAGGCAGATGTCGATCATCACGTCACTGTTGTCTTCGTTGATTTCGACCGATTCGAAAAGCTGTTTCAGGTAATCCCGATCGCTCAGGGGTTGTAAATACATCCATCCATCCTGCAGTTGCCCCTGGCCAACGAGGGCGCTGCCAACTTCTCGACAGGCGTCCAGCAGACGGTCTTCCAGCAGGCGGTTTTTACCTTCGTCCAGCTTCTCCTGCTGTTCGCTGTGCCAGAGGGGCAGTCGCAGTTCGTGACGAATCTGGATTTTCAACATTTCGAATAGTTCAAAGAACCTCTGCTCATCACGAAAATGTTCAACGAGGAAAGCGATGGCTTGGGAGGTTCCCTTGTCATTGGCGATCTGCCTTACCTGTTCAAACGGGTCGTTGTCTGGATTCATCGGTTTCTTGCCTAAGGAGAGTGGGTAAGGGGAGGCCGACCCGCGGAGAGGCCACCTCGCCTACCTGCGGTCGCTGCTCCTGCGGAATCGACTTCTCGAATCTCTCCTATGATAGTCATTTCCTGGAAACTCGTCAGGCGACGACCTATCGACAAGCAGCCTTTCTCGTTAGCATGGCCGGTGAAGATTTTCATTTGATTTACCGAACCGCACCTTTCTTTCTGATCTCCCATGTCGCTCGCCATTCTAATTGATGCGCCAGCTGAACAACCCTTCGATTTTCCTGCGGAGATACGTCAGCAATCGCCATTGATGGTTCATCTGGCAGACCAACAGATCAACACGGATACCCAGATGCGCAATCTGGGTAACCAGCTGATCACAGGCACGATCGATGTGATGCTGTTTGTTTCCCGCTGGGGATTTGATCGGTTCTTCGAAACCTGCCGACGCTCTATTGAGGAACAGCGATTGGTAGATTCCCTCTCAGACGTGACCACAATTATCTGCAACGCGTCTTTGCTGGAGCGTTTCGACGAACTGGGAATCCAGCCAGATGTCGAATTTTCCGAACCAAATAATTGGCGGGATGTGCTGGTCGGGATCGACTGCAGTTGCCAGGTAGCCAACCAGACCGTGGCCATCGAGTCGTCGGCAGACGTTCATACCCTGACCGCGGGTCTCGAAGCGCGCGGCGCCTCGGTTGAAAAAATCCCCACCGTCCGTTTCGAGGGCTTACTTAATGCGGGTGAGCAGTTACTGGTTGAGGGTGTATTAGCCGGGAGTATCTCGGCGATTTTGGTGGTAGATCACGTTGCCGCATTGCGGTTGGAGCAAATACGCCACCGCCATTTGGCGGCCTTTGATCAGCCACTGGTGGTCATTCCTCAATCTGTTGTGGCCGACGGTTTCCGGTCAAAATATGATCAACCTTGGGTCGTCGATTCGCTGGCCAGCATCCAGCCAGCCGATTTGACAAGTCATCTCGAGAAACGTCGTAATTCCAGAATCCAATGGGTGGACAGGACCAAGCAGATGGAACAGAAACAAGCAGCCTGGTATGACAGCCCGTTCATGAAGGCCGTGCGGCTTGAACCGACCGAGGTAACGCCGGTTTGGCTTATGCGGCAGGCTGGCCGGTACATGCAGGAATACAGGGAAGTCCGTGAGAAGACTTCTTTCTTGGATCTGTGCAAGGATCCCGCGCTCTGTAGCGAGGTCATGTGTACGGCGGTCAAGCGGTTGGGAGTGGATGCGGCGATCATTTTCTCCGACCTGCTCCCGATCCTGGAGCCGATGGGTCTGGACCTGGAGTTCGTCAAGGGCGATGGCCCCGTGATTCACAACCCCGTCCGTGAAGCAGCTGATGTGGACCGTGTTGTTCGATTGGAATCGGTCGAGTCGCTCGACTTTGTCATGGAGACGGTTCGGCAGACACGTTCTGATTTACCCGATTCCATCCCGTTAATCGGTTTTGCCGGCGCCCCCTTCACACTGGCCAGCTACATGATTGAGGGTGGCTCCAGCCGGAATTATCGCCATGCCAAGAGCTTAATGTTTGGTGATAGCGGCGCTTGGCAAAAATTAATGGGGGACCTGACACACTCGATCACGCTTTACCTGCAGGCCCAGGTCGAAGCGGGGGCCCAGGTTGTACAATTGTTTGATTCCTGGGCTGGCTGCCTGAACGTTAGTGACTATCGACGTTTTGTCCTTCCTTACGTCCAGGAGATCGTGGCGGCCGTAGCCCCGCTGGCTCCCGTGATCAATTTTGCCACGGGGAACCCGGGGTTGTTGCCATTACTGGCCGAGACCCGCGCGGCGGTGGTCGGGGTGGACTGGCGGGTTGATCTTGCCACGGCGTGGCAGGCGGTCGGTTACGATCGCGCGGTCCAGGGGAATCTCGATCCGACGGTCCTGTTGGCTGGCAAGGGAGAAATCAGGCGTCGCGCTGCGGAAGTCCTTTCCCAGGCCGGCGGGCGGGCAGGACATATTTTCAATCTGGGCCATGGCGTCCTGCCACAGACGGATGTCGATCATGCCATCGCGCTGGTGGACGCGGTCCATGAATTGAGTCAGCAGTAGCGTTGACAGGGAATGACAAGCTGGACAAGCAATCGCTTGGCTGGCACCCCAACGCAAGGTGAGTGGACTTCCAATATGACTCATCCCGAAAAAAATGAAACCGAACTTGAGACGCGACGATTGCGTTCCGCATACGTCCGGGCTCAGCAGTTACTGCTGGAGCAGCGCGTGGACCAGGGGCATTGGGTTGGAGAACTCTCCGGCTCGGCGCTCTCGACGGCGACGGCTGTCAGCGCACTGTCGTATGGTATCGCGGCCGAATCCTGGGAACCGGAGATGGTTTGCGAGGCGAAGCGGCAGATTGCGAGCGGTCTGGCTTGGCTCGTGGAGAGTCAAAATGAGGATGGAGGTTGGGGAGATACGGAGCTTAGCTACTCCAACATTTCGACCAGCATGTTGGTCGTCGCGGCGATCCGTTCCGCCGGTGAGCCGGAAGAATACCGGCCCGCACTCGACCGGGCATGGCGCTATATTGACGGCGAGGGTGGTGTCGAAGCGATTCGCCGTCGATACGGCAAAGACAAGACATTCGCCGTGCCCATCCTGGCCAACTGCGCGATGGCGGGCTTGGTGAATTGGCAGGAGGTGTCCCCCTTCCCGTTTGAGGCAGCCTGCGTTCCCCAGCGTTTCTACCACTTGATGCAGATGCCGGTTGTCAGCTACGCCATTCCCGCCTTGGTGGCAATCGGCCAGGTTAAATTTCATTTCGATCCTCCTCGCAACCCGCTGGTTCGCTGGATTCGCAAATGGAGTGTTCGCAGGAGTCTTCGCGTTCTGGAAAGGATGCAACCGGCCAGCGGTGGATTCCTCGAAGCAGTACCACTGACCAGCTTTGTGTGCATGGCCCTGATCCAGAGTGGGCGCTGTGACCACCCGGTCGTGTCAGAGGGAGTTCGGTTTCTACTGCAATCCTACCGCTCACTGGGAACTGCGGCTTCGGGAGCCGAGCAAGGCTGCTGGCCGATCGATACCAATTTGGCGACCTGGACGACGACCTTGGCTGTCAATGCTCTCGGCGAGTGTCCGAGCGAAACGGACTGGGATGATCCGAGCTTTACTCGCTGTTTGAACTGGATTGGGGAGTGCCAATACCAGCAGGCGCATCCGTTTACGGGGGCAGCGCCGGGGGGCTGGGGGTGGAGTGATCTGAGTGGCGCGGTACCCGACGCGGACGACACACCGGGTGCTCTCTTGGCCTTGCGGACGTTTTACGACCGGGCCGATTTGAGCGATCAGCAAAAGATTGTTATCCTCGCGTCCGTCCGAGCAGGGGTGCGTTGGTTGCTGGATTTGCAAAATCGGGATGGTGGCTGGCCTACGTTCTGCCGTGGATGGGGAAGATTTCCGTTTGACCGAAGTGGTTGCGACATCACGGCCCATGTCCTTCGCGCACTGACCGCATGGCGGGCTGAAATCGAGAAAGAAGGTCGGTTTCGTCGATGTTTTCGGTCCCTCAAACGTGGATTTCAGTTCCTGGAAAAATGCCAGCAGGTCGATGGGAGCTGGTTGCCGCTCTGGTTTGGTAACCAAGATTGTGAAGATGACGTAAACCCATGCTACGGCACGGCAAAAGTGCTGATGGCCTACCGAGATGCAAATCTTCTCGATACCAAACCGGCCCAGAATGGTTTAAGATGGTTGGCGGAACACCAAAATCCTGACGGAGGTTGGGGTGGCGGAAGTTCGAGGCAACGGGCGGTGGGTAACCGGCTGGGCATTAGCAGCGTGGAAGAGACTGCCTTGGTGGTTGAAGCTCTTTTCGATGCGACGCTCGACGAGCATCGGGCTATGGCCCGCAGCGGCACTCAATGGCTGATCCAAGCGGTTGAGAGTGAACAACTTGCCGAGCCTTGGCCTATAGGATTTTATTTTGCCAAACTCTGGTATTACGAAAAATTGTATCCACTCATATTTTCAGTTTCCGCCCTCGGTCGGGTACTGAATCATGAAGTGGAGGCAGGGAAAGAATAAAAACCACCCCAGTGGTTTTGATATAACGGAGACAGAGACTAGTGGCTACCCAAACGGTAACGGAAAGCCAGCCTGCCAAACGCAGGTCACGGCGGCGAAAAACCGCGCACTTGAAAATGGTTCCCAGTTCCAAGCAATTGCGCGAAGAGCTGAGGCAGGCATGTCGGACGATTGCGGCTGGCATGCCGCGCGATATTCCACCGACGAAGGATGAGTTGGAGGCAATCTGTCGTGGCATCCTGCAGGAGGCCGAGCAACCGGAAGGATTCCTGGGGTGGATCATGGTCGTACTGTCCAGCGAGTTCTGGTCCGACGCGATCAAAACGATTCCGCCCCATCGTCGACTGTTTCTGTTGCCCCATTGCCTAAAACACGCCGAGGGGTGCCCAGCGGATTACGACGAATTCGGTTTGGCTTGCAAGACATGTGGTGCATGCAGCATTGCTGACTTCCGGTCGATTGCTGAAGAGATGGGCTACAAGGTGCTGGTTGCTGAGGGCTCGCCGATCGTTTTGAAGATCATCGTGAGTGGCCACGTGGATGCCATTGTGGGTGTTGCCTGCCTGAACGTTTTAGAAAAGGCGATCGACAAGATCCTGTTGGCGGGCATACCTTGTATGGCCGTTCCCCTGTTGTCGAGTGATTGTCGCAATACGAGTGTGGACGAGGATTGGGTAGAGCAGATGGTGCGGGTGCCGTTTGAAGATAAGCCAACGGAAACCCGAAGTTATCTGCATCTGATGCGAGCCGCTAACCAGCTATTTGAGCCGGATAACTTGAATCATTTGGTTCCCCGGGTTCGGGGGGAGGCAACCGATTCGGACGCCGTCCAGAAGGATGCCGGTGATGTCAATCCGATTGCCACGACCGAGGCGATTGCCCACGAGTTCTTGGGGGCGGGTGGCAAACATTCTCGCCCGTTTATCACGATGGCCGTCTATGATGCGATTTCGAACGCGGGTGCCACTTTGGCCGATGGGGAGGCGGTGGTTGCCGGCTTTGATGATTATATCAAGCGGACCGCCATGGCCATCGAGACGTTTCACAAGGCGTCTTTGGTGCACGATGACATCCAGGACAACGACGCATTCCGTTACGGTCAAGAAACGATGCACCGCCAACATGGCGTGTCAACCGCGATCAATGTGGGGGATTACCTGATCGGTCTCGGCTATCGCCTAGTCAGTCGTGATCGACATGAAATGGGTGCCGAGACCGCAGCCGATATCCTCGACTATATGGCAGATGCCCATCTGCGGTTGTCGGAAGGGCAGGGGGCCGAACTGATTTGGCGAGATGCTTCTGACAAACAGCTGAAACCGATTGACGCCCTGAAAGTGTATGCCCTGAAGACAGCGCCTGCGTTTGAATCTGCGTTCTATTGTGGCCTGCGTCTGGCCGGCCCCTGTGATGATTACGTGGAACCACTCAAGCAATTTTGCCGAAATCTGGGGGTGGCCTTCCAGATCCTCAATGACTTGAAGGACTGGGAGTCGGACGACGACAACAAACGGACGACCGGTTCCGACCTGCTGGGTGGTCGCCCGACTTTGCTCTGGGCCTTGGCATTGGAAGGATTGAAACCGGAGCTACGAGAAGAATTGATTAACTTGGCAGACCAAACCGATATGCCTGTCCGCAAAAGATTGTTGCGCGCACGGCAGTTGTATCTGGAAGCGGGTGTTTTCGAAACGGCCCACCGGCTGATCGATAAACACCAACAACGCGCCGAGCAGGTAGCCGATGGAATTGAGCCGGACGAGTTGCGACGCCTGATGTATTACCTCGTCGATACGGTTCTGGATCGGGTTGTCGATGTGAAGCCTACGATCCAGTTTACCGATCTGTCTTTTTCAGAAATCGTCCCCATCGTTTCCCCGGAAACAGGTCATTAGCCACCTCTCGATCAGCATCGATTTCCAGTATGGAGTTTCGTTTTGAACCCGTTTGAATCAGCTAAGGTTGAGTTGGATTCACTGGTGGGGATCTTTTTTCAGGATCCCTCATCCCTTGGTGGGTTTACGGAAGTGACGGCCGAGCAGATTCCCGAGCCCTTTCAGGCCTTGCTCAATCACGACGCGCACATGACCGTGACGGTCGAAAAGTACCATAGCAGTCAAGTGGATGTGAGGGTGTTGCAAACGGAACAGACCGGCACGGCGTACGCACGTGAGATTCTCCTTTCCCGCCAGACGGACCAACAAGTTGTCCAGTATGGAATCGTGCGATTGAATTTTGAGCATCTTGGCAAGCAGGTTCAGCAGGAAATTGAGAGCCAGCAGGTGCCGCTGGGCCGGATTTTGATCGACCACGACGTGATGCGGCAGGTCAAGTTAATTTCCCTTTATGAAGTGAAGCCGGGGCCCGCTCTGGCCAAGGCGTTAAGGATCGATATGGCCGCGCCGTGCTTTGGTCGTACGGCGATGATTTTCTGCGATGACCAACCGGCGATTGAGCTGCTGGAAATCGTGACCGTCTAGCTACGCTGCCTTGGCCCCATTCAGGTTGCCTGCCTGTCATGAGAGACCGCTTCTTGCTTGCGGAGCAGGTTCACGATCATTGCCAGCAGGATAAAGCCGATCGCGATGATCTGGACCGTCAGTTGCCAGCCGTGCAGCCTGAGGAAGAAAAGGGCTAAGCTGCTGGCCAAAAGGGGGATCTGCCATCCCAGTGAGATTCGTTGGAAGGCGTAGCCCGAGATACCAGCGGCCAACCCGAAGATTCCAAACAGGGTGATCAATACGTTGACCAAGACTGCCATGAAACTTGCTGGTTCGTTATCGGCCGTAAGCATGACCAGTTCAGGGCGGAGAACGAAGGCGTACGGGAGTGCGAACCCGACCAAAGAGAAGCGGAAGGCGGCCAGCGCGGAACGCATCACGTCAGCCTTGGCGATCGCTGCTGCAGCATAGGCTGCCAGGGCGACTGGCGGAGTGACCATCGACAAAATGCCGAAATAGAAGATGAAAAGGTGCGCTGCCAGCGGGGCTGTTTGCAGGTGCGAGAGAACCGAACCGAGCAGGATGGCCATCAATAGGTAACAAACGGCCGAGGGAAGGCCCATGCCGAGGATGATGGTGGACACCATTAGCAGTAAGAGGGCGACCAGGGAGCTGTCATTGGCTAAGGCTTGAACCTTTTCTGGCAACGTGGCACCAATGCCGGTTTGATCGACGATGGCCAGGATGATTCCCACGCAACAGGCAGCCGCAATCAATGTCATGCCGCTTTTTCCGGCGCGACTCATCGCGACCCAGACCTTGGAGGGAGTCAGCCGGGTGTGTTGATTGAGTAAGCTGAGCAGCAGGATCCCGATTAGGCTCACACTCACGGCTCGAAATGCCGTGTAACCGTAGATTAGCATCACGATCAAGATCAGAAACGAGCTGAAAAAAAGGAAGCCTTGGTAAAAGTGAGACGTATTGCCGTCTCCCTCCCATTCCTCAGGCTGAGCGGCAGCACCAATCCGCTTGGCGTGAAAGTGGACAGTGAGCAACAAGGCCACGTAATACAGCACGGCGGGGATCAGGGCTGCTTGGATCACCTCGACATAGGAAACGGTCGGTTCGACCATTTCGAGCATCATGTAGGCTCCGGCGCCCATGATGGGAGGCATCAGAGCACCCCCCGAACTGGCGGCTGCTTCGATACCAGCGGCGCTCACTGGCTTGAACCCGGAACTCTTCATCAGGGGAATCGTAAACGTGCCGGTCGTTGCCGTGTTGGCTACAGCGCTACCGGAAAGGGAGCCCATCAAGCCGCTGCTCAACACGGCCACCTTGGCAGGTCCCCCGGTACTATTTCGGAACAGGCTGCGTGTGACATTGATGACATACTGGGTTGCGCCCGTCTGCTCCAGCAACGTCCCAAATAATACGAACAGGAAGACATACATGAACATCACACGGAGCGCGATCCCGAACACGCCGCCTGTTTGCAGAAATGATTTCTGGACAATGCGTTCCCAGCTCAAACCGGCATGGGGAAACAGCCAATCAGGCATGCTCGGCCCGAACATGGCATACAGAATGAACAAAATGCTGAGGATTGGTAGCGTCCAACCGATCGCACGGCGGGTTGTTTCCAGCACAAGCAGCAAACCGATCAGAGCGATCACATAGTCCAAGGTGGTTTCATTGCCGGCCCGGTCCCCCAAAACCACACCGTCGACCCAGAAACCAGACAGCCGGGGCTCACTTTGGACAAAGACAAATCCGAATGAGACGATCGTTGCGCCAATCAGCAAGAGGTCCAAGCATCGCACCCAGCCCGTTTGTCCCCACCGTTGGATCGAGGGTCGATTCAGGATGACCAGCACCAGACCCAACATACCGAACAGGGCCAGGTTCGGTTGAGAATCAAATAGGTTGAAGTTGACGGCCGTCAGGACAAACAATGACAGGATTGCAGCAACCGTGTTGAAGGCCAAGCGTTTGCCCTTCTCGAACGGTTCGTTGACTCGATTTTCAAGCGGTGCGAGTTCTGGCATCGGAGCATGCTTACCTTGTGGAAGGAACGTCGGTAGAGAGGGATTTGGTTTTGCTGGTTCAGTTGGACGGGTGAATCCGACGCCGTTCCGCGATCGACGGCAGGTGTGCTTATCGTAACGTCCTCGTATGCTGACGCAAATGGCTTTCCCACTGAGTGGGCACCCATGGAGGCCCGGCGAGAATAAAAAAGGCGGGTGATTTTCACCCGCCTTTAACTGTTGAGTTGGCAAACGTCCCAATCCTATTCTTCGCTGGGCCAGATACCGGCTTCCTTGTAGTATTTGATGGCACCCGGGTGAAACGGCGTGCCCGTGTCTCGGGCCGCGTTTTTCGGGTTGATTGCCTTGGCTGCCGGGTGACGTTCGGCCATTTTATCCCGGTTCTCGTACATGATTTTGGTGAACTGATAGACGACATCCTCATCGACATTGGCATGGGTGATCAATTGCATGTTCCCGACATTGACCCCGGGTAAATCCTGATCCAGATCGGAGTATGTCGCTTGTGGGATATCTTTCACGACTGAATAGAACGGATAATCTTTTAGTTTGTCCATCACCCCATCATCAAAAGGCAGGAACACAACGTCCTGGGTCGAGCAGAGTTGGACCACGGCCGGAATCGGGATGGCCCCCCCCATAAAGGCGGCATCCGCTTTGCCATCGGCCAACATATCACCGGCCTCGATATAGTTCCCGTTGAGTGGTGTCAGATCGTCATAAGAGACACCGTGCGCCTGCAGCAGTGGCTTCAGGAAGTAGTCAAAACCAGCCCCTGAAGGACCGAGCACAACTCGTTTGCCTTTCAAGTCCGCAATGGTCTTGATACCACTCGACTCGGTGGTGACGAAGATCCCGATATTGGGTGCAATGGTGGCCACCGCCCGGATGTCGTATGGCTTTTCCCAGGCGCCTTCTCCTTTGACGGCAAAATACGAAATTGCGGCATTGGCCATCGCGAATTGTAGTTCATCCGCTGCCAAGCGGCGGATATTTTCCTGGGTTCCCTTGGTCCCTTGAGGTGTCACAACCCAGTTTAAATCCCCCTGATTGTCGCTGACGACGTTTGCTGCGGCACAGCCGACCGGGTGAAAAGCACCGCCGGTGGGGGCCGTCCCCAGATTGATGAACTGACGCTCGGCCGTTGCTCCCTCCTTACCGTTTTTACCGTTGCAACTACATAATGCCAACGATGCGAGGAGGATCAGGCAGTAACCGAAGACTTGTTTTCTGTACATTTTCTTTTCCCAATAATGGCGGTCAGGCGTTATGCCGCGGGGGAGAAATAGGCTCCCCGCCCGAACGGGCAGAACGCTACAGATCATAACACGGCCAAAATGCGATAACTAGGTGCGCGGAGGTTGTGGGGACACGATTATCAACAGGAATCATCAGCACGGAGATTGCCTGTTGTTTGAATTACGGTCGTTTTGGCGCTGGCAGGAAGCTTCTGATTACTGGTTGGATTGGCCAGTGGAGTTTAAACTGAGCAGCAACGCTCGTTACCGCTATGGTTGCCTGGATATGAAATATTTAATTGGATTGATGGTGCTGATCCTGCTCATCCTGCATCAGGATTACTGGAACTGGTATAACGGTGAGCTGGTTTTCGGTTTTTTGCCATACTCCATCGCTTACCATTGCGGTATCTCGTTGGCTGCGGCAGCCCTCTGGTTGGTGGCGGTCAAATTTTGCTGGCCGTCCAACTTGCATGTCGCTCAGCAAGAGGATGCTGAGCAGGGTGGGCTGTCATGATTCAGCTGACGATCATCCTGATCTATCTGGGCTTGCTGGTCCTGCTCGGTTTTTTGGCCAATCGTTTCTTTACCGGGACCTCCCGCGATTACATGTTGGCCAGTCATTCCATTGGCCCTTTCCTGCTGCTGATGTCCCTGTTCGGGACGACGATGACCGCTTTTGCTCTGATCGGATCGACCGGCCGGGCTTACACCTTGGGTTCAGGGGTGTATGGCTTGCTCGCTTCGGCGGCCGGGATTGTCCACTCTTTGTGTTTTTTCCTGATCGGATTGCGCCTTTGGGCAATTGGCCGTAGAAACGGGTACCGTACCCAGATTCAGTTTTTTCGAGAACGTCTCGACAACCATTTTATCGGGTACCTACTATTCCCGATTCTGGTGGTTTTGGTTGTTTCCTATCTCTTGCTCGGTGTGGTCGGCGCCGGCGCCGTCATTAACGGGATCACGGCCGGTACCTTTGAGCCTTACGGCTGGTTCGAGTCGGCCAATCATGGTGTCCCCAATTCGTTGGCCTCCGGCGTGATTTGTCTGGTGGTGCTCTCATATGTTTTTCTGGGCGGGATGCGGGGCACCGCGTGGGCCAATGCGGTACAGACCAGTATTTTCATGGTACTGGGGATCGTGACTTTCCTGACGATTGCCAACTCGATCGGCGGGACGGATAGCTTGCTGGAAAACATGAAGCGGATTTCATCGGCCGTTCCGGAAGATAACCTGACCCGTGCCAAGATACCTTACTCGACCTTCTTCTCATTCCTGTTTATACCGCTATCGGTCGCCATGTTTCCCCATGTGTTTCAGCACTGGTTGACCGCCCGGGACGCGGGTTCGTTTCGCTGGCCGATCGTCATGCACCCGATCTTTGTCATGATTGTTTGGGTACCTTGCGTTTTGATCGGTATCTGGGCCAGTGCATCGATTTCCGGAATTGAGCCGGGCACCAAGGAGAACCTCCTCTTGCCCATGTTGGTTAAAAACCATGCGGGGCCATTCCTGGGGGGGTTGCTGGGGGCCGGAATATTGGCCGCCATCATGTCATCGTTGGACAGTCAATTTCTCTGCCTGGGGACGATCTTTACCGAAGATGTGGTCGGTAATCTGACAAAGCAACCGCTGTCGGACCGGAGCAAGGTCCTGCTGGCCCGCGGTTTTGTTTTGGCAATCGTGGTTGTTGTTTATTTTCTCAGTCTGTTCCCGCGAGCCGTATTCGATTTGGGACTCTGGTCTTTTACAGGTTTTACCGGCCTGTTCCCGGTTGTCTTGGCGGCTATTTATTGGCGCCGATTGACGGCTTACGGGGCTATTTCGGGTGTCCTGACAACGATCGCTTTATGGGTCTATTATTTTGCCGATTCCGGGTTCGGGGCGAACAAGGGATACGCGCTCTTGCCTCTGGGGCCAGAATGGCCCGTTTTGCCGGTGGTTGCCATCCTTGTCGCCAGTTCATTGTCGGTCTTGGTGGCCAGTCTGTTGACTGCAGCGCCGAAGCGAGAAACGCTGGCGAAGTTTTTTCAGGATCACGAAGTTTAAGCTGGCTGGTAGTTGTGAAATCCTAAACAACGTACCACAGCACACCGAAGTAATGCGCTGCGGCTCCGGCCATCACCGACAAGTGCCAAAGCGGATGAAACCAAGGAGACTTTCTGTCGTTTGCCAGGAACAGGGTCCCCCCGGTGTAGAATATGCCGCCGGCCAGGATCCAAAATAAGACAGGACTTGGCAGCAGGGGAGTGACCAACATTCCACCCATCACGGGGGTCCATCCAAGGGCCACATAAATCCAGATCGCAACCTGGTTTAGTCGGTGCTCCAATAACAGCTTTGAAGCGAACCCGGATATGGCAATCAGCCACATAAACAGCAGGATGCCCTGCCACCAGCTTGTGGGCAGAAATGCGACAGAGAACGGAGTCCATGAGGCGACGATGAGCAGGTAGATGAAGGACTGGTCCAGTTTGCGAAACAACATCCCCTGCGGCAGACCTGAAACGGTGTGGGAGAGGGCTGAAAAGAGGAAGACGGCCATTAAAGCGATGATGTAGATGCAGCAGGCCAGAGCGGTAAACGGGGGACACTCGGTGATGGCCAAGGGGATCAGTGCAATCGCTCCAGCCGCGCTGAGACCAAGCCCAAAGAAGTGCGTCAGTGCATTGTAAAATTCTTCGCGTCCCGAGCGCTCCGGGATCTGGCCGTGCAGAATTTCGGCTTCCCCCGAGTCAGACATAGGGTGACTTTCCTGTTTTTACGGGCTCTATTGCCGTTGGGAATTGCATGGAAATAGGAACAGTTCTGCCTTGGCTATCTGGCTGAACGGGTCCCTGCCACACTCCATGAATCGTGATGAAAAAGACGGGCCGAAGTCGGCAGAAACGTTTTCAATGGTCCAGAACTTTGAGTTCCACCTTGCGAAAATCCAACGGGTGACTTTCCGATTGTAGGGAGATGCTGCCACCTTCCAGCATCAAATTACCGTCCTTGATTAATTTCTTGGCATCGCCATCCCGGTCATCGAGTTGGGGCTTCTGATATTCGAGGACGACTTCACCATCCACCTTGTGTCGGATCACCTCGTTTCCTCTCACTTCAATTTCGCAGGTAACCCATTGGTCACCGGCATACGTCTTGGAGGAAGAGGAGGTGCAATGACGTCTCACCAGTTGGTTGTCCATCACCACATTCGTTCCAGGGGTGCACAGGTTTAAGTTGGAGCGTTTTTCTTTTCCCTCACCTCCCAATAATTGGACTTCAATGGAAACAGGGAACTTCTGTTCCTTGGTCATGGTGGAGGGGTCTTGGCCGTGCAGCATTGCACCGCTGTTCCTGCGCGCCCAGCCTGGGCCGCCCTTGACTTGATCACCGACAAACCGGTATTCGAGCCTCAGGATGTAATGGGAGAAATTGTCTTTGTAAAATAGGTGACCAAATCGATTGTCGAATTCGTCGTATTCGTCGTAACGCACCTTGAGCAGGCCGTCTTCAACGCGAAATGTGTTCTTCCAGTTTTCGCCAAACTCGGCACCGCGGATCTTTGGCGTCCAACCGGTCATGTCCGTTCCGTTGAACAATTGAAGCCATTGGCCGTCGGCGTCGCGATCGTTTGATTGGCTCGATTCGTTCTTCTCCTGGCCCGTTACGTGCGAGGTCAGGCCGAGTGAGACAGCCAAAATCATCAAGGTAATGGTGGCAAGTGGAAAGTTGATTTTCATGAGGTTCTCGATTGGTTTTGAAACGGGGGTTCTTCCGGCTTTCCTTCGTTTAGTTTTTGGGGTGGGTCGCGGTCGGTTTGCCGTGGGAGTTCGCATGTCGCTGACCTTGCTGACCGTTCCGTTCGACGTGCCGGATCATGCTGGATCATACCACGAATCTCAACCTGTATTGGCCTTGGCGGTGTGTCGGAAGCCAGCAAACGGGCCAGGCGTAGAGAACGCTCGGCCGACGGCTCCCTGTCGTGGTCCGCGCAACCCACTCCGGGGCGGTCGCCGATCCGACGAGTTGCCCAAATTTGCCTGATTTCAGCGAATTCATGCCTTGCGATGTGATCCTGATTTTGCATAATAACGCGACTGTAGACAATTTGCCCCGCAAGGGGTCCGCGCAATGTGAACCTAATTAAAAAGAAAAAACAGGCAAACAGATCATGCGACCATCACGAGGATCCAAGAGTCGGCGCAAGTCGAAGATGAAGACCCGGACCAACAAGAAGGATCCACTTTGGGTCGATGGGCAACGACCTCGCCCCATGTACGTTGATTACAAGGACGTCGAGCTTCTCAAGAAACTGATCAATCGCCACGGCAAGATTGTTGGACGGCGGAAAACAGGTTGCTCCTCCGTAAGTCAACACGCCGTTACGCAGGCCGTGAAGCGTGCCAGATTCATGGGGCTGTTACCGTTCAAAGGTGACTAGTCTCCGTTCCGCTTGCCGGGTTGCTGGTGATTCGTTACCCACAATCTAGCCCAAACAGTCTGCTTCAAGCAGGCTTTTTTTTTGCCGGAAACCGAACCGATGAGCCAGGTCTTTAAAACAATTCGCCGCGTTCAATTCCGCGATACGGATGCTGCCGGAATCGTTCATTTCTCTGTTTTTTTCACCTACATGGAACAGGCGGAACACGAATTTTTGCTTTCCGTGGGACTGGGTGTGATCAGCGAGCAGGATGGTCAGAAAATCAGCTTTCCACGTGTGCACGCAGAATGCGACTATCGCAGTCCGATTCGGTTTGAAGAATTAGTCGATATCGAGATGGTAGTTCAGCAGATTGGGTCGCGCAGTGTGACCTATCAATTCAAGTTTACCTGTGAGGGGCGCGATGTTGCGGACGGTGTGATCACGGTGGCCTGTTGCGAGTTTTCTACCGGACGTCCGGTTCCAGTTGCTGTTCCGGATCGGTTTATCCAAGCGCTGCAAGACTACCATCTGAAACCTCAGGGCTGATGAGCCGGGAAGTTGGGCATGTCGATCTACTTGCAGGACCTGACGGTACGACTGGCGATGGGGGTCAGTCGACTGCCCACAGAGATTCGTGAGTCTCACTTGAATTACCTATTGTCGGCCCAGTCCTCGGATGGTGGTTTTCGCGGCAGGATGGGTGAAGAGAGTGATTTGTATTACACGGCCTTTGGGCTTCGCGGACTTTCGGTCCTAGGTGGGCTCTACGGTGAGCCTGCTGAAAGGGCGGCCCAATTTCTGCAAAAGCAGCTGGGTACCGATCAGACGATTGTCGATTTTTTTTCTCTCTTTTACGCAGCGAACCTTTTACAGATTTCAGCCGGCATCGATATTTTTGCTGAGTCCGATCCGGTCTGGCGCGGCCAAGTGGCTGCATTCCTTGAACGACTCAAGCGAGAGGATGGGGGATACGCCAAGGCACCGGAAGGCCACGCCGGGAGTACCTACCATACGTTCTTGGTGATGTTGGTTTTTCAGTTGATCGATCACCAGATCCCGGATCCTGATTCGATCATTGCGTTTTTGAAGAGTCAACAGGCCGAGGATGGAGGGTGGCGCGAGATCCGCGCCAGCAAGCGGGCAGGTACCAATCCGACCGCCGCCGCCTTTGCCTGTCTGCGGATGATTGATTCTGTGCCGCATGACATCCAGGAATTGACGATCGACTTCCTGTGCGACATGCAGACGGATGAAGGGGGCTTGCGAGCCAACACCCGAATTCCGATTGCCGACTTGCTCAGCTCCTTTACCGGGGGGCTAACCTTGCAGGACATCGGTGCCTTTCACGAAATTGAAGTCGATTCGTTCCAGCAATTTGTAAACTCGTTACAATTAAAGGAAGGTGGATTTCAGGCCGCGGTCTGGGATGAAGCCCATGATGTTGAGTACACGTTTTATGGCCTCGGCTGTTTGGCCTTAATAGAAAACCATCGCGCGGACGTGCAGGGCGAGTGATCGACCCTTTTTTCGATTCCCGACTCCTGGTTCGCGGTAACAAGAAGTGATGAATCGTGGCAGACTTTTTGGCGAAAAATATCACCAAGGACTTTGACACCCCGGAGGGCCCGCTGCGGATTCTCGATGGCGTTTCCGTGGAGCTGGACCGGGGGCAGAGTTTGGCGATTGTCGGTCCGAGTGGATCTGGTAAAAGCACGTTTCTACACATTGCGGGAACACTGGACCGGGCCTCGTCCGGTGAGCTCACTTTGCAGGGCGTCGATCCCAATGAGTTTTCCAATCCGCAATTGGCCCGCTATCGCAATGAGAACATCGGGTTTGTTTTCCAGGAGCATTACTTGCTTCCCCAGTTGACCGCGTTGGAAAACGTTTTAGTTCCGGCCGTGGCCAGGGGAGCAGTGCCCGAGGAGTTACGGGAACGAGCGGAGTCCCTTCTTGCGCAGGTTGATTTTGCGGACCGGCGGGACCATCGTCCCTCCGCTCTTTCTGGTGGCGAACGGCAGAGAGTTGCCGTCGCTCGAGCTTTGCTGATGGAACCGGTCCTCTTGCTGGCTGACGAGCCAACAGGCAGCCTGGACCAAAAGAGCGCCGAAAGAGTGGGACAGTTGCTACTGGAACTACAGAAAACGGGTAACCAGATCCTGATCTGCGTAACCCACAGCGAGCGGCTAGCCGGGAAATTTGAAGCTCAGGTCTCTCTGGAAAATGGCCAGTTTCTATCTCGGGGATCTAAATGATGTCGATGATTCGGCTTGCTTGGAACAGCCTCGGTTATTACTGGAGGTCCGACACCGTTATTGCCATCGGTGTTGCTATTGCTACGGCCGTATTGACTGGGGCGCTGATCGTAGGCGACAGCATGCGGGGCAGTTTGCAGGCGCTTACGAGGGAACGTTTGGGGCGAATTGATGAAATACTGAGTTCCGACGGTTTTTTTCGACAGGCCTTGGCCGAAGAACTTGTCCGCACTGATGTCTTTCGGGAGCAT
>JAYZCF010000230.1:0-30178 GCA_036338455.1 Planctomycetota bacterium | reverse complement strand
GCGTTGCATGGGCGACTTCGGGCGGCCCGGCATGGGGACCGAGGCCGACAGCCCGACCAGGCGGGCGGCCGATCGATTCTGGTTAAAACCGATTTCGGTCGGTTCCTCCAGCATTGGAATCAGGTGATTCAGCGAGGCGCGATGTTCGAGCAACTGTTCCAGTACGGCTTCATTCATCGTCTCCTCGCTGTACCCCCCCTGAAGATGATAAGCCACTTGATCGACTGCACTGGGCAGGATGACCACGTTGGAACCGATATCCCTCGCGTTGCGGGTCATCTCTTTTTCGTAACCGGCACGGTTGACGGAAAAGAAGGTGACGGCGCCAATCATGACGGCGACCAAGCCGATCAACAGGCTGCTGGTTTTACGACGGTGGACGATTTCTCGCAGGATTAAGGTCGGTGTGCTGATCACAATATTTTTAACCCGTTCCAGGTTTGAGACGTTGCCAAAAAATACCGATCAACACCAGCAAGCCAAGCGTCAAGCTGCCCAAGAGGAACCAGGGAATCCGCGGGACGGGTTGTTCGGCCGGCCGATCTGATGCGGTGATGTCCCCGGGTAGTGGACCAGGTCCCTCTGGAGGGTCGGTATCGGCAGTGGTCCCGGTTTGCACGGTCGCTTTGCCCGACAAGGCCGGCGCCTCGAGTTCGTCCAGATCGTGGATGATGAGTCCGCCTCCCAGCGTGACTGCCGGCTCAATTCCTACCGCACCGCCTTGGGGATTGCTCTTCTGCAGGATCTGGGTCACTTCGGCTTGGACCAAGCTTGAGTGGGGGTCAAAATCGAGACTCGTTTCGGCCGCTCGTTCGTGGTCCAGTGTCCAGCGGTGTAGAATCTGTCGTCCATACAACCATTCTTTGTCCAGATCACATTCACAGTCGCGGCCACAGATACTGGCTCGCGCTACCAGTCTCTCTTGCAACTGGTTATCTGCTTCGATCGGTTCACCCAACACGACGCCCTGGCCGTAGAGGACCACGACCAATGGTTTTTCAAATTCTCTCCCAACGGGTAATGGATCGATCGATCGCAGTAACCATTCTTCCTGCTCCCGTTCCGAACTTGCTAAGCGATAGAAGGAGGGCCCTTGTTCGGGCGTTTTCTCGTACGACCACATCTGTTGGGTAACCGAGGCGACAGCCTGTTCAACCGCTTGCTGTGCGAGGGCGTCTTGTTGTTCGTCTCCCGATTCGATCAACAGGAACACGCACAAGCGGCGTGACAAATCATCGAGCAGGGAGGTTCGCAGCGGCGATTCGACCAGTTGGTCGATCGTCTCCTGCAGTTTGTCCGAGCTCCAATAGCCGTGCTGGCTACCTTGTGGGCTATCCAGAAAGAAACCGATCTCAGAATCGATATTTGACTGTTTCATTTTGCCGCTGAGTCTCTCTTGCAAGAGTCCACCCCGGTCGACCCAGCCGAAATCAATGTTTGTCCCTTCCAGGCCGGACCGCAGGGTGGCATTCCAATCTTCCAATTGAGCTGCCGTGGCACTTTCCGGTTTCAACAATCGGAGCGACCACGGTTGCTGGTGACTGTTGACGAAGGCCACGTCCCGCACACTGTACTTGCACGGAATCACCGCGGCGGGTCGGAATTCGGTTCCCGACCAGCAGAGCATCAACAGCAGCGCGGTTCTTATCAAGCTCATTCAGGTTTCCTACCCTGCCGTTATTCGTCCGGCAGGCTCTCATTTACGCTGCGGGGGATAAAACCGATCGAGGTCTCCAGCCAGCTGCCACAGGAACATCCCCCACCCCCTTCGGCCGACAGGACCATCCCCTGGGCGGGCACCACGCTGATCCAGCAGTCTGTCCGCACGCGTGGAAAACGATTGACTTTGTCGTTCCGCACATCCCACCAGGTCGTCTCGCCCAGGCGCGTAAATAGACCTTGTGTGCTGAGCGAGTAACTGGAACAGCCGTGTCCGGCGGGGAATCCGCGGGTGATTGTCTGACCACTGGCCAGGTCCATTACCTCCGGGCGCAGGTAGAGCAGTTCACCCTGGATCGCGGGTCGGGAAATATGTTTTCCGTGGTGATTGGTTTCCCAGGCCACGCTCCGCTTCCAGTTTCGTTGCCCCGTGTTCGGATCAAACGATCGAATCGTAAATTCCTGGGCCTTCGCTTCGGAACCGGACAGGATCAGACAACGTTGCTTGCCGCTGCCGCCACCGGCCAGGTAGAGACAGGACAGGTGACCCTGAAATGACTCAAGTGGTTGGGACCACAGCTTTTTACCCGTTTCTATCTCCAGACAGACCAGTTCGTGCTGCTGATTTTCATCGATCGAAATTCGCCGCGTCGCGCCCTGCACATGCTCCGGTGTGCGGTCCTCGATAAAGTAGAGCCGTCCATCCATCACGGTGATCGTCGGGTGTAACACCAGGCCTGGGTACTTCCAGGCCGTCTCGCCGCTGCTGGCATTCAGGGCAAACAATAAATCGCCCGCCACTAGGTGGGTATCGGCTCCGGCCGTCGAATCGAACCAGTGCTCTCCCCCCCACCAGTCCAGGTAGGTGGCGTCCTGTTTCATGGCCGTTCCCAACAACAGCTGGTCATGGCGAGCGATGTAACCCCAGGCCCGGGAGGGATCCGGGTTGTCCAGTGGCAATTGGAATCGCTTTTGAATGTTTCCATTGCGACCATCGATCTTCCATGCTTCGTGCTCGGCCGCCACATAAACGGCCTCGGTGTCCGCGCACCAATTGGAACAGTCGTGTGGCACGTTCCAGCGCATCACGGTTGGTGACTCGACACTCCACAGGATACTGCCACTGTAGCTGTCCAGGGCAATCATCCGTTGTTGTCCTTGCAGGAACAGTCGCCCGCCAACGGCCAGTGGTGAGGGCTTGCGATTTTGTCGATCGGTCTGGTAACGGGGCCCCGGCCGACCAACCCACTGGGCGACGAGGTCTTGACGCGTGGAGGCCTGGGACAAGGTCTCTCCACCAAAGGCGCTGTTATCTGCCTGGCCGTACATATGACTCCAGTCGCCGGCGCCTTTGAGCGGCTCACGTTTCCAGGCTACCTGGTTTCCGTCGTGCAGGATGCCACCGGCCGGCCGCACCAGCCGCCTTACCTGGTCATTGTTGTTTTCTGACAGGACCACCGTGGCAAACGCGGCGGGCAACTGTTCCAGCGGGATGGCGATCGCCGAGAGTTGCTTCCCGTAGTGCACCACAGGTCCACCGATTTTCGATCGTTCCTGCCAGGCCTGACGAACCCGTTGCGATGCGTCATCGGATTCGGTTACGAGCACGACGTGGAACTGGCTGCCGGCCGCCAAGGCGTAAGCTCCATCGGCCATCGATTCACCCACTACAAGAGCGATTCCCCGTGGATTGGCAGCCTGTTGGAGGATCGAGGCGACCTCCTCGGAAGGCTTGCTCGGATTGCCTCGCCCCCAATCGAAATGTGTGTCCAAAGAATAGCTGTTGCTGATTTCGGCATCCTCGGCGGCACCGCCGCGCAGTTGGTATTGGATCTCGCGGCGGTAGGGCAAGTCGGAGAGAACGACCCGATGTGACTCTGTTTTTTGAGTGGAACCTGAAATCCGACGAACCGTATCACCACCGATGACATCGATCATGGTGGGGCAAGCTTCCCGGGTTCCGTACTGAATTTCCACCTGTCCCGAATCGAGATAGTTGGCGTAAGGACCCCAGGTCAGGAAGCGGTTCTCGACCGGGGTTGTCGCGGAAGGTTCTGGGAAATCGGCTTTTCGCGATTCGTAGAGTCGTTGTACGCTCGGACCATCCAGCGGAACTGAATAGAGGCGCACTTCGTGCAGGCCCCCTTGCAGAGGATAGTTCTCATTAGCGTCCTTGTACGCGCCCAGTGTGAAATGGCAGGCGTCCGAATAACTGATCGGCCCCTGCTCTGCCTGGCTACTGGCTGCCAATGAGCCGTTGACGTACAGTCGCATCTCCTGGCCATTGTAAGTTCCAACCAGGTGGTTCCAACTCTTGTTGGCAAACGGTTTGGAACTCTTCAGGTAAGTCAGCCCACTCCCGCTGGCTGCCAGACCGAACGAGAACTTGTCGTCGGAAAAACCGAGCACCCAGCCATGCTCGGTCGTGCCGTCATCCTGAATGCATCCGACGACACCGCCCCATTGCATGGGCGCATCGACCCGAACCCAAGCTTCGGCAGAGATCGCCTCGCTCGGTAGCGACCGGATAAAACGTTGGTCAATTGGGAAAACGCCTCCGTTCAGATCGACCCCTTCGACCTTGGACGAGTCGCCAATTTCGATTGACTTAGCCGTTCCCGACAGGACGGCATGGGCCTCACCTTCCTGGTCCAGCACGCGAGCACCTTTGAGCTGGGTCGAGTTGATCGGCTGTCCCGCACGATCCTGCATGCCGGATCGATGGAATACCCAACGATGCAGCAGATTTTTTTCGCGTACCGCTGGTACCGGGGGCGAGGGACCGCTCTCTTGGATGGGGCTTCGTCCCGGTTTCCACGAGGTGGGTGCGGTCTCAGAAAAACCGTACAGTTTTCCCTGATCGGTCGCGACGATCAATTGTTGCCCGGCCACAGCCAGCCCGTAGGCCCGCCCTTCTACTTTGGCGGACCAGGTGATTTCACCCGTGTCGGCATCGACGGCCGTCACGTGGTCTCGTCCACCGACCAACAAGTGTCGCCCTGAGCGAATCAGTTCGAGCGGTTCATCAACACTCCGCTCCCATTGCAGTTCATTCCCTTCCCGTTTGGCCGCCATCAGTTTTTCGCCATCAATTACGAAGAAGAATTCCGGGTCGACCACGATCGAACGACCCCGGGGAAACGAGGCAACGCGTTCCTTCCCGCGAAAGACGCCGACTTGACCGCTGCGCGCCTCGCGACCTCCCTCGGCACGGACGACGTCCCCTGAAGGCGTCAGGACGATCGTGACGCCCCCACCGCCAGGAAGATTTCCCAGTTTCTTGCCCGTCGACCGATCAAATAACAATGGCGCAACACGACCCTGAGGCACAATCAGTCGATTTTCGGCCACCAGCAAAGACCCTTCCAGCGTCGCATCCGGGTGTTCTACAACGAAGGTGGGCAGGTCAGGGGTAATTTCTCCCGTCTTGGCATCCACCGCGCAGATGTAAGATTCTCGCCAGGGCATGAACGATGCGGCGAAATAGGCGATCCCATCGCGGATCGTAATCCCGGTGCGGATCGGGTAGCAACTGATCAGTCGGTCATTGTTGATCAACCGTCGATTCTCGGCGTGTTTTGCTTCACTGGGGCTGAATTTCCACTGCAGCTTACCGGTCGACTTGTCGAGGCAGTAAGCGTATCCGTCGTCACAACCAAAATAGAGACGATCGTCGGCCAGCGATGGCGCCAGCCGGATCGGCCCGTTGGCCACGAAGGTCCACTTGGGCTGGCCCGTTTTCAGGTCGAGGGCAAATAGGGAATCCTGGCTGGACGATCCGAAAAACAGGAGCTCTCCATCACTGACTGGGTGAAAACAGGCGTCGTAGCCTCGCATCGCAGGCAGGTCACGGATCTTGGAAAAGGCATCCCAGCGCGCCGGTCCGTCCCACGCCGGGTCGGGAGCTACGGGAGATTGCCAAGACCAGGCAGGAGCCAGTTTGGAACAGTCGAGCTGGGCTTCCGCGTTTCCAGAGCGGGCGTTATCCGCGCGGTACGTGGTCCAGGACTGGGCCTCGCAGCGGGCTGCGACGACTGCACAAATCAGAAAAAGAAAGAGATGTTTCACCGTTAGTCTCCCAACCTTTTGGCTCGAGCGTTGTGATCTATCTTGTACCAATAATTGGCAAAAGCCAATCATTGGACGACGTCTGCGATCCATTTTCCGCCGAACGTTTCTGGAATTGGCACGGGAATTGACCAATATTCTGAGTTCTGTGCCGAATTGCTTTTCGCTTTGGCCATCCATCGCTGATTGGATAGACCGGGGGAGATGGTCGATTTTCTTTTTTATACCTCTGGGAGGAACCATGTTCTGGGAACTTTACCAGCAGAATCAGATCCGTTCAGCCGACAGCTCTGCCCGCCGGGCGCAAGCTTCGGCTCAGCAAACCTACCGGCAAATGGAACGGCTGGAAGAGAAAGTGGACGCTTTGGCTTTGGCGTGCCAATCGTTGTGGGAAATTGTTCGCGAGTCGTCAGATTTTTCTGAAGATCACCTGCTGGCCCACATGGAACAGATCGATCTGCGAGACGGCAAGGCGGATGGGAAGATGTCGCCAATGGGTCAGTGATGCCCCCAGTGTGGGAGGAAAACGAGTCGGCGTCGCGAACACTGTCTTTACTGCGGAGAATCAACCGGGTCTGCAGAGGTGTTTGGGCGTCGATAATAAGGCATAATGGGTCGCTGGCCGAAGCCAGATCGCTTTGTCGAGGCCAGGCCTCGACAGTAAACGATGAAAACACTCAACCGACCCACCAGCGAGTCCCTCATGACCATGGAAACCACTTCCCCTGCCAGCCACGCCGAAATCCGTCAGTTGGAACCGAACGCTCTGTGGAATCATTTTACGGATCTCAACGGCGTTCCCCGTCCATCCAAGCAGGAAGAGCGAGTGATTGAGTTCATGCGATCCTTTGGCGAGTCACTCGGGTTGGAGACGATTGTCGACCCCGTTGGCAATGTTATCATTCGCAAGCCTGCTTCGCCCGGTATGGAGAACCGGTTGCCGATCGTCATGCAATCCCACCTCGATATGGTCTGTCAAAAAAACGCGGAGACGGATTTTGATTTTGATACACAGGGAATCCGCATGCGGGTCGACGGTGACTGGGTACTGGCCGAAGGTACCACGTTGGGTGCCGATAACGGGATTGGAGTGGCGGCCATTATGGCGGTTCTTGCGGCCAACGACATCGAGCACCCGGCACTCGAGGGTTTGTTCACGATTGACGAGGAGACTGGCATGACGGGAGCCCAAGGACTTGAGGCGGGTGTGCTACAGGGGCAGATCCTCTTAAACCTAGATACTGAGGATGACGATGAATTGACGATCGGTTGTGTCGGCGGGGTGAACGTGACAGCTACTGCTCAATACGTGCCCGTTGGCACACCGGCCGGAATGGCCGGTTTCGAGTTGATCGTACGGGGCTTGCAGGGCGGTCACTCGGGCATGGAGATCGCCCTGGGACGTGGCAATGCCAACCGCATCATGAACCGTCTTCTGTGGGGGGCGTCCGTGGAATTTGGTCTTGCCGTAGCCGAGGTTGATGGGGGCGGGTTGAGAAATGCGATTCCCCGCGAGTCGTTTGCCCGAGTGGTGGTGCCGGTTGAACGGGCCGCTGATATGCAGTCGTGGGTCGAAAACCAAACGGCCGTAATCCGTGCCGAATACCTTTCGACCGATCCCGATCTGCAGATTTGCCTGGAGCCGCTGAGTGAGCTCCCGGACGAGTTGCTCCCGACAGATTTACAAACGTCGCTGCTCGGTTCGTTGTACTGTGTTCCGGATGGGATTTATCGGATGAGCCCCAATATTCCCGGTTTGGTCCAAACGTCAAACAACTTGGCGAGAGTCATGATCAAGGGTGGGAACATTGAGGTGAAGAACCTCACCCGCGGTAGTGTGGACAGTGAGCGGGCCGACTTGGCCACTGCGATCGGCGCGATGCTCGAGCTCACGGGGGCGACGATCGAAGCGTCAGGCGATTACCCCGGTTGGGAGCCCGTACCGGATTCGGTCATTGTCCAATTGATGTCCAGCCTGTACCAGGAGATGTTCGGGGAACCGGCCAATGTTGCCGCCTGCCATGCGGGCTTGGAATGTGGTTTACTCGGGGCCCATTACCCGCAGATGCAACTCATCAGTTTTGGTCCCAATATTCGGGGTGCCCACTCTCCCGACGAAAAAGTCCAGATCAGTAGCGTGCAGAAGTTTTGGCGCTTTCTCACAGAAACCTTGAAACGGATTCCCGCCGCCTAGCTTGGCCGATGGGTGGGTTTGACAGGTAAGCTCTCGACCTGAGACTGCATGGCTTCCAGTGACGATGAATCGATCGCGACCGCGCCGCTCGGTTCCTGGTGTCCCAGATCGGTCCGTAAGTCCTGAACTTTGGGGCGTCGCAGCTTGCGGGTTTTGGGGGGCACCATATTTCGCATCAGCTCCAGCTTTCCAAAACAGAGCAGCCGGTCTCCTGGTTCCAGGCGGTGCCGTGAACGCGGGTTGGGCACAACCGTGGTGCCGCGGTAGAGTACTAAGACATTGATGTCCGTTTCCGTCAGGCCCGATTCGTCGATTGTTTTCCCGATAAACTCAGAGCCTTCGGGGATGAAGATCTCAGTCACGCCGTAACCTCGGCTTACTGTCAGGCGTTGTCGTAAATCGATTTCCGGGAAATCGACCTGGGCGGCGATGTAATCGATGATGGCCCCCGCGATGTCAAGCCGCGTACACGTTTCAATCCCCTCCAGACCCGGCGAGGAATTGACTTCCATAACTTGAGGTCCGTCCCTTCCCTCCAGCATATCCACGCCGGCGATTCGCAGTCCCATGATTTGCGTGGCCCGAATGGCGGTCTGGCAATAGGTTTCATCGAGAATCACCGGTTCGGTCTTACCTCCGCGATGGACGTTGCTGCGAAATTCCTGCCCTTGGGCCACGCGGCGTATCGCCGCGACCACCCGATCACCGATCACAAAAGCACGGATATCCCGACCTTTGCTCTCCGAGACAAATTTCTGCAACAGGACGTTCTGCTTAGTCGATTGCAAAGTCTCAATGATCGCCTCGGCAATATTAACCTTGTCGGCCAGGATGACACCCACTCCCTGCGTCCCTTCCAGCAACTTGATTATTACAGGAGCGCCACCAATTCTCTCGATCGCCGGAAGAACATCGCTGCGTGATCGAACGAAGGCTGTTTTCGGAATGCCAATGTTGTGGCGGCTGAGGATTTGCAGACTGCGCAATTTGTCACGGGAATTGGAAATGCCTGACGAACTGTTGGCACAAAAAACGTCCATCTGTTCGAACTGCCGGACCACCGCCGTACCGAAATAGGTGATCGAGGCTCCAATTCTTGGCAATACGGCATCAAAGTCGGGGAGTTGTTTTCCGTCGTAGAACAGGTCCGGTTCGCCCTGATCAGAATCGATTGAGAACTTGAGTGTATCGAGGACCTGAACCACTTTGCCTCGTCGCTCGGCCGCCTCACATAGCCGACGCGTGCTGTAACAGTTTTTGCTTCGAGAAAGGATGGCCAGGTTCATGGAGCTGCTCGCAGATGCTGGGTTCAGTCGTGTTTCAAAATTCTAGTGAGGGGTTGATTGAAGTGTAGGTGAGAAATTTAATTCTCCTGTTTGCTTGGATCTTCAGAGTCCTGGCTTTTACGCTTCGCTTTCCGCCCGACGTACGAGCGGGCTGGGTCGACGGTGAAGCGTCCCCGCAATGCTTCTCTTCCCAGCAGCATTCGGAACCCCATTTCACTGCGGTCGACCAGAGTTAGGTCGATTTCGAACACGCGACCGGCGATCTGAATCGGCGTGCGGATCACGGGTCGGTTTGTCTTGTGGCCGGTGGAACTCCGAATCTCCCGATATTCCAGCAGAGTTGCTTCCACCTGAACAAAAGGTTCCTCGTCCCCCTGGCGGGGAACCACTTTGAAACGCACGCACGATGATCCTTCGTCGCTGTCGACGACTTCGACGTCAAAGGCGTGCAGGCAAGATGAGCGGGCACCCGTATCGACCTTGGCCTTGATTCGCCGGATTCCCAGTTCCGGTAACCGGACCCACTCTCTCCAACCGAGAGTTTTTAATTCAGGCATGACAGACAATGACCTTGTAGACATGAAATTCAATTGGCAAAACCGGGCCCGGTTGAACGGTTTTGCCGGCAACTGGCTTGCTACCTACTATTTCAGGAATCATAAAAATATCCAGTCAGAATTTTATCTACCGGGCAATTCAGGGGTGAGGCAATACAGCCACTGCTGCGTGTCTCCGTCTGGCTGAAAGCCGACTCTCACGTAGATGTGGTCATGGACAATCGTCAGGCTGGCAAAGCAGGAGTCACCCAATTGATTTTCGGCGACCAAATCAAATTTCTGCGGGTCGGCCCTGAACACAAAGGTCTTGCCTCGTTCGGTTGTGACATAGATGTTGCCACCGGCTAAGACAGGCGATGCGCTGATAGGGCCCGCCAGTCGTTGTTTCCACATTTCCTTGCCTGTGAGCGCATTCCAACAGTAGCCAACTCCATTGTCACTGACGGCGTACAGGTAACCCTGATGCGACAACATCGACTGTTCGTAAGATTTGACAGGATTTCTCCAGGCGATACTGGGTTGATCCGTGGTGGGGATCGCAACCGTACTGCCACGCGGGTATCCGCCACTGGCGAATACCATATCGATGTCGATGCGCGTGTAGGGGAATGGCCAACCGACTGTGTAACTTTCTTTTGAAAAAACCATGGTGCCACAGGTGACCTCCCAGGGGCCCGCGACAGACCACATCTCCTGTCCATTGCGTGGGTCATAGCTGGTGACGCTGTTGCTGCCGCTGATCAGCAGTTGGTCTCTTCCTGCTACACGGTGCACGATAGGTGAAGAATATCCGGTGCCTAAATTGCGCGGCGTCTTCCAAACTTCCGATCCGTCCGATTGGCGAAAGGCCGTCAGGGAGCCCAGTTTTTCACATTCCGAGTTTACGATGACCGTGTTTTTGTACAGGCAGGGAGAAGCAGCGTACCCGAAAGGATAACGCGGGACAAATGGGCCGGCCGTTTTTTTCCATAGTTGTTTGCCGGCGTGGTCCAACGCTACCAGGACGACACGATCGTTGTTCCAGAAAGTGGCAAACACTCTATCTGAGGTAGCGGCCACGGTCGAAGAGGCGTGCGTGTTGTTCGGATGGATCTTCCCGCTGAGTTCGCCTTGGTAGACCGTTGTTTGCCAGATCTGCTTGCCTGTCTTGCAGTCGATCGACAGGACGGACTGGGTCTGGTCGGCGGCTTCACTGGTTGTGAGAAAAATTTGGTTACCCACGATCACGGGACTGGAGTGGCCCTTGCCAGGGATAGCCGTCTTCCAGAGAACATTCCTGTTCGCACTCCATTCCGTCGGGGGCCGCTGTCCGGCGGGTGCAATGCCATCTTTGGTTGGCCCCCGCCAGGTGGGCCAGTCATCCACGCCGAAGGCGACCGAAGCCAAACAGGTTAGACAGCAGCTCAAGCCGAGGGCAAGCCGATTCGGTCGGGCAGTGCTGCCCTTGAGATAGAACCTTGCTACGTGGGTTAAATTAGTCGTTTGACGAATTTGATTCATGACGTGTTCCACTCTTGGCGTTCCTATTGAAACTGGCGTTCTGCCCGAATGACGGTGCGGTAAGGAGCGGGATAGCCTTCCACGGTTCGGTTGAGATCGGCCGGGTCGATAAAGTCGGCAAGGCTTTCGTAGGGGGCCAGGTCCGTCGACCGTTGTTCTTCAAAGGTGACCTTGGTGTGGGAGACGATTTCAACTTTTTTAAAACCGCTTCGCCGAATCCAGTTTACCAAGCACTCGGCGGTGGGAACAAAATAGACATTGCGGGCTTTGGCGTACCGTTCCTGGGGAAATAACGCAACGGAGTCGGTTCCCGGAATGGTTTGGCTTTCAATCACCAGTGTTCCACCGACGCGTACCGAGCTATGCAATCGCCGCAGAATCTCGATCGGGTTGCGGTGGTGGTACAGGATCCCCATGCACCAGACCATGTCAAAATCGCGATCGAACAGATCGAGATCTCCAACCCCCATCAGTTCGTATTGCAAATTGGGCAAACGCAAGTACTGCTGCATCAACTCAAACTGTAGGTAAAAGGGGATAGAGGGATCGATTCCCAGGATTAATCGTGGTTTTTGTTGGGCCGCGCGGAACATGTAGTAGCCGTTTCCGCAACCGACGTCGAGAATCTGTTTGCCTTCCAGGCAGCCTAGTTCGGCAGCAATACGATCCCATTTCATGTAGGATTGCCATTCGGCATTGATTTCATGGTCAAACAGCCGAAAGGGTCCCTTTCGCCATGGCAGGAGCTGGTAGATTGCTTTTTCGAGCAAATCATGTTGGTGCTCGGTTAGGTCCAGGCGGCGGCCGATGGTAACATGGTTCACGTCGAGCTGACGCTCAATCGGGCTGGGTAATTGATCGGCGGTGGGGAGTTGTCCAATGGCTTCGGCTTGCTGAGAGAAATGGGGTCGCTCCATTTTCTTAAAGCGTTCGCGACGTAACAGCTCGACCTTGTGGAAGTCAACTTGGCTGAGTTTCGTTTTGAAAATGTCGGGGCGTTGCCAGGTCAGCATCGTAGGGAGTGATTTAAGAGCGAAAGGGTTAGGAGTCGGTAGTTGGTATTATGGTGCAAATCGATCGTTTGTTTAATGAGATCAATCCAAAACTGGGGGAATTTACGTTTGATGAAAACGTGGCCCATGTTTTCGATGACATGATTTCCCGCAGTGTGCCCCTCTACGATGATGTTCAGCGGGTACTACCGGTGTTAGCCAATCTGTTGGATCACCCGGTGATCAAGGTGATCGATCTCGGCTGTTCGACGGGCACCTCGCTGATTCAGTTGGCTCAGGCGTTGCCTCACCGACAGTTTGAGTTGGTTGGGGTCGATAATTCACAGGCGATGTTGGACAAGTGTGCCGAAAAGCTGACCGGCCTGGGCATGCAGGCAGAGGTTGAGCTGGTGCGGGCAGATATATGCGATATCGACCTGTGTGAGGCTTCGATTGTTCTGATGAATTACACATTGCAATTTGTCGATCTTCCCAACCGCCCCAAGCTACTCTCTCGGATTCGCCAGTCGTTACGGCCCGGTGGGTTTATGCTGGTTAGTGAAAAAGTATCCCATCACCAGATTGCGATCGATGATGCTTTGGTCGAACTTTATTTTGAATTCAAACGCCGCAACGGTTACAGCGAGTTAGAAATTGCTCGCAAACGGGAAGCTTTGGAAAATGTGCTGGTGCCAGTATCGGTAGACGAGAATCAGCAAATGTTTCGGGAAGCCGGCTTCGGCGATGTGGAGCTTTTGTTGAAGTGGTTCAACTTTGCTACCTTTGTTCTTCGTGTTCCGAGTGGATAGTCGGTAATGATGGGTAGTCGCGTTGTTTTCCTGGATGGCTTAACGGTCGTCTTGGTGGGTGCCTGCTTTGCATCAAGTTGCATCTCGCCGGCACAAGCCCAGCTGGAGGACCTGTTGGGACCACTTCAGCAGCTGGGCAATCTGCCATGGCAGCCTGACGAGCTCATGTCGGCGCTCGAGGGGAAAGTCGAGTTCACAGAGAAGGAACTCAGTCAGATTGAGCAGGTCCGCATCCCGATCAAAGTGGAACGAGATTACGGGGAACGGTGTGTGGAACATTACCGTGGTCAGCTCAAACGGCAACGGATTCGGCTTACTAAACGTGGCCCAGAGGTGGCCTATCTTCAAAAACTGGTCGATCAGTTGTACCCGTTGATGAAACGAGCCAGTGAATACAAAGAACTGCGGGTGTCGATTGTAGAATCACCCGACGTGATGGCCTTGGCCTACCCGGGCGGAACCATCTTGGTGTACCGGGGTCTGCTCGATTTTGTCCCCAGTGAGGCGGCCTTGGTGGGCGTGCTAGGGCACGAAATTTCCCATATCGACCGGGGGCATCAACTGTTTCATTTAAAAAGGGTCGAAATGGTCCGGCAGACGCTGAGTCCTCAGGTTTTTTCCTGGCAGGCGTTGGTTGCCAGCCCGTCTTTCCTACTCAAATCGATGGCCCGACCTTTTCGGCCCGAAGAGGAACGGTTGGCCGATCTCGACGGGGCGGCCTGGGCATTTGAACTTGGCTATGACCCACGTGAGTTGGCCAAGGTGTTTCAGAAGATGCATGAACGGGAAGCCCGTCAGAACCCTCAAAATCCGCAGCTGGCCGAATTCGCTCTGCCTTTCCTGCGGACGCATCCTGCCTCAGAGGTGCGCCTTCGGGAGATTTCCCGACTCTCCGAAGAGCTAATCACTGCGGCACCCCAGCGCCCTCTTTATTGCGGCGTCAGGAATCTGAGCCAGCGTAAGTCACGCTGGCAGAATGAGTATCCGGGTGAGTATTCCGGGCAGTAACGCCTCGCCCGGTTTTGCCGATTGAGAAAACTTCCGGAGTTAGCGAAAAGGCGCAATGATTGTTGCGACCCGCGCTCGGGAGGGATATCCGCCCGAATATTTTACCCAACTTCTTGAAAAAGGGGCGTCTCCATGGTGCGGCGAGCTAGAGTTCCTCTGACATGGGTGATGGATCATGGCCCAACACTCTTGTCGAAGTCCTTCAAACACACGGGTAACTCTGATGAATACAAATAAGACCAGAATTGCAGTTTGTCTCGGATTGGTATTGTCTGTCCTGGTATTTGGTTTGCTGGCCCTCAGCGGCACGGCATCCTCTACCCATGAGCTAACCCCGGCGGAGCAGGCGCTTGCCGATGCGGGTATTCCTGAGCTTCCCAATGCGGAAGTCTGCCAGGCAGCTTCATCTCTGGCTGATGATGAAATCCGGAAAACAGTAACGACGGCCCGGTCGGTGTCAGAGACGCGAGATTTTTACGAGGCCAAACTGGAGCAGAATGGTTGGCAGTATCAACCGTTGGATTCGAATCAATCCAGCTCCTATTGCAATCAGTTCCTGAAAGGAAATGAAGTTTTCATGCTTTCAGCAACGCCTGCCCAGAGTAATCACCGACATACTTTCGTGCAGATCAGCTATCGACGGACGTCAAACGCACCGGGAGCTACAGGTGATGGCAACGGCGGAGGGCTGCGGTACATGCAGCCCAATCAACGAACACGGGAAGTTGGTTTTCAGTAAATGAGATGATCACCAATTCACCTAGGTTGCCCGGTGTGTTTTTCACACCGGGCTTTTTTTTGCACCGCCCAATTCGCCTGCTCTATTAGTTCTGGTCGATCTGCTCCTTGATTTCCTGGGGCAAGTCAAAACTGCCTTCCGGGACCTCAACATTGATGCGGATGTCATCCATTTGAACGATTTGGGACATCCCGTTGGGCAGCGACTGCTCCATTTTGAAAGGCATCTTGATTCCATCTGTTTCCCGGTAATCTCCCAATTTTACCGCGATCTTCATCTCCCCCATGTTGGTGACGACTTCATTCATTGACTTAACTTGTAACTTCGACTGAATCGAGTAGTAATCGGTCTGCACGACTCCATTCGGTTTCGTCAATTCGAGTTTGTAACACGCTTCTCCATCTACGTCCTCGGTCCCGACGCACTTCATCTCTTTGTAGTACGATTGGGGTTCGTAGGTTTTTTTTAAATTGGCCTCTTGCATCAGCTGCTTGGCTTCCTCACCCTTCAGGATCCGTGGCCCGGTAATAACGGATAATTCCCAGGCGGTTTCCCCATCGCTACCCTGACGAATGGTTCCCAGGCCGCCCAGATCCGTTTTGACTTGAACCTTGTTGGGTGCCACCTGCAGCATTTCCAAGCTTCCCTTGATACCTGCTTGGGGTATCGAGATCTTACCGGTGGCACTCATGTTTTTGAGGTTCTTGTATTTTTCGACGCCTCCCGTTGCCTTGACGTACGCCGAAAGCACTTCCTCAGCCGAGGGTAGATCAGCGGCTTCCTGGGCCGAGCTGGTAGCTGCCAGACCTGGGGAAATCAGCAACAGTGGGCAGAGCCATGCCAAGGTCTTCAGTCGTTTGTTCATCAGGTTTCTCCTCAGGTTTCTTGACAAGTCGAAAATTTTTTGTTTCGTTTTATTTAGCTTCGGTTTGGGGCGTCTGCTGCTGGATCCATTGGATTGCCCGTTCCAGCACAGGATCATTCTGGCTCTCCAGTAATTTTGGAGTGAGGGCGATCGGTTCATCTGGCATGACTCCATTGGCTTCCAGCGATTTGCCCGAGGCGGAGTGGTAGTCGGCGATAGCGTATTGAAACCGATCTCCGTTAGGTAATTTGGTGACGACCGAGGGGAGTGCGAGCCCGGCCGTTCGATTCCCAAAAATGCGGGCCAACCCGAGATCCTGCATTCCCCCTGCAAAAATCTCGGCCGAGGAGATCGAACACTCGTCGACCAGAATGGCAACGGGCACCCGCACTGGTTTGGGGCGGGCATTCAAAGCAAACTTCATTTGGCTTCCCTTCATCGTCATGACCCCCAGAGGGCTCGACTCGGTCGCAAACTGCGAAGCCATTCCCATCGTCATGCCTGCAATACCTCCCCTGTTGCCTCGAAGGTCAATGATGAGACCTTGGGAATGTTCGGGGTTTCGAACCGTGCGGTTGTAGGCCGGCATGACCTGGACAGGATCGAGAAAGGCGTTGAACCAGAAATAACCGATCTGGCCGTCGAGTGTGCGGGCGATCTGGTGGACCCTCATTGGGGGCAGATTGCCAAACGAAGTGAATTTTCCCGGCGATCTTTGCAATACCAGTTCGGCGCGGTGAGATTGCCCCTGCTGATCGAGAAAATCAATGGAAATTGAATCCCCTTTTCCTCCCGCGGTGAGACGCTCTCCGACCAGGCCGACCAGTGTCTCATAACGCATTGGACCATGGACCAGTTTCTGTAATTGCTTCGACAACTCCCGGCTATCCAGATCACCGATCTTCTCAATTCGCCAACCGGGGCGAATCCCCGCCTCCGCTGCCGGGGAACCGGGCCGGATCTGAGCTACTAGTAAGCTGTCTTGGTAACTCCGGATTCGAATTCCGGCATCGTGATCCTTGGGACCTCCTTTGCCTTCCATGATGCCGTACGTGTCCTGGGGGATGATCCCGAAATGAGATTGCCCCAGCCGGTTGATCAAGTCATTGAGTACAAGCCGTACCTCTTTGATGGAACTTGTTTGTTCGATCTTCGGTCGCAGCTCTTGTCGCGCTTGTTCCCAGGCGGCACCGACCTGTTGCGGGTCCCAGTGTGTATCTCGGATTCGCTGCCAGACTTCGTCAAAAGACTGGAGTTGCAACTCTGTATCCAGTGCGGGTGTATCGGCAACCCGAGGGGGATCGGACGTTGACGTTTGAGCGCTCAAATCGCTCAACGAGGCCAATAAGACCGCGCCAATCAAGAACAGCTTTACGCGAATCAAGTTGTTATCTCCCCCGAGCATCTGTCATCCTGTTCACCACATGTTTGTTACAAAACGTCGTTCGACCCTCCAGCCAACCCTACCCTGCCAAGGCGATCAGAGTTTCAGGACTCTCCCGTATTTTGATGGAGTCGCTCGGGCAAGCTGCTTGCCAAGAGTTTACAGAAAAAGAAAGCACCTGATAGGTCGCATCAACGTGACGGACATTTTTTGACAGAACGCCCCGTGACTTGTTTCGGCCCAAAAAAACAACGCCGCGTCAATTCGCGGCGTTGTTGGAAATATAGCTAATTTTTAGCCGACAGGATCAGGATGCTGTATTTCCGGTTTGTAGCTGAGGTACCTCGAACCCGACACGGTAGTCCCGGGACATCATGGCCGCAGCGCGGTCATTACCGATCACCGTTTCTGTTGTTGGGTCCATTTTAATATCCGCCCCCAGGATGATAGCCGAATCGTCCTTCAGGTTGACGCCGTTGGCCGACAGGTGCTCAAACATTCGTTGGGCCGAATCTTGGAACAGCTCGGATTCGCTCTCCATCGCCTCGGTAATCTCACGCTTGGACATGGACTCTCCCAATTGGTGCGAAACGCCGCCCGTATGGCAAAGGGCGCTGGAAAGGTGTCCCTCTTCGATGGGCGCATTGAGCAGACGGACGTCATGTGCTTCGACCGCTTGCAGGAAGTTCTGGTAATGGTTTCCACCACCATTCCACTTCTCCAACTGGTTGTTGTCGTTGTCATAGGCTACCGCGGCTGTGTAACTGGGGATCACGACATAACCATTCTCACATTGAACAATGACGCCAATTCGAGAACCTCGGTAATTGTCCATGTTGCCACCCCAGTTGTTGCTCTGGAATTCTTTTGCTTTGGGCAGTCCGCGTGTTTCAAATATCAGGGGGGCGCCCGGGTAGTCATGGATTACGGTCTGCGTGTTGGGCGTGTCTCCTGCATCCTCGTATCCCAAACGACCGCCAATACTCAAGACGCGCGGGGATACGGTCTGGTAGCCCAGGAACCAGCGGGCGATATCCATCTGGTGGATTCCCTGGTTGCCCATATCACCATTGCCGGTGTTGAAGTCCCAGTGCCAGTCGTAATGCAGCCGCGGTCGGAGCAGCGACCTTTTTTCAGCCGGTCCACACCAGAGATCGTAATTGACGGACTTGTCGATCTGCAAAGGCTGGTCCAGCTTGCCGATACTCTTGCGTGGTTTGTAACAGGTGCCGACCGCATACTTGACCTTTCCCAGCTTGCCACCCTGTACGTATTCGACTGCTTGATGCAGAGATGGGCTAGAGCGGCTTTGCGTACCGCATTGAATCACCCGGTCGTACTTCTTGGCCGCTTCGGCCAATTGGCGACCTTCCCAGACGTTGTGGGAAACAGGTTTCTCGCAATAGACGTCTTTGCCGGCAGCGGCAGCCGCGATACCGATCAGCGAGTGGGTATGGTTGGGCGTGGCGATCGATACCACGTCGATAGATTTTTGGTCCAACAGTTTGCGATAATCGACAAACGTCTCAACATCCCGATCCTTGGCGCGCTGCTTCAGAATTTTTTCATCGCAGTCACAGAGGGCGACCAGATTATCTTTGAATCCATCCATGTGACTGCGCCCGCGACCGTTCAGGCCGATTACGGCGGCACGAATTTTTTCGTTGCTGCCAAGGACACGTCCGTAGGAGAGAGCTGGAAGGGCTGCCGCGGTGCCGACTGCCAGGACACCGGACTTGATGATGGTTCGCCTCGAATGATTCATTTGAATTTCCAATTTAAGCGTATTGAGAATGTTCGTACCTGTCCTGTTACCGGTTCAACCCAAGGGGTGAACTTCCAAGTTTGTATTGTACGCGATCCGGTCCCACAACCAAGCAAGGTCATGGCCGAAAGGGTAACGGGCATCCCTCCTGTTGTGGTATTTTTGCCATTAGCGACTCCCAGCCAAAGGTTGTGAGGGAAACGGCTCCCTAGTTGATTAGCCAAAAGGGGGCGTGCTGGCTGCCGACTGGCGCCCCGGCAGAGAGAGTCATTCGAGTAGGACTCGGTCGGCCCTCATGACCGATCAGATCGCGACGAAAAAAGCCGCTTGCATTGTTGCAAGCGGCTTTTCATGATCTTTCAAGACACGATGGTCGTTCGCAGTTACTTCTGCGACCAGCCGTTGATGTGCTTGTTGTCTTTGGACAGGTCGTCCAAAAGTTTTTGGACGTCCAGATCTTTCACGGCTACGAAAGTAGCGGTGGTAGTTCCAGTGTCACATTCCAATTCTGAGATTCCTTCAACTTTAGTCAGAGCGTTTCGGACCGAAACGGCACATCCACCTCATGTCATGTTTGGCAGGTTCAGGGAGACCATTTGGGACTCTCCATCATCCGACATCTTCGGAGTGTAAGAAGCGGTTGCCTCTTCGGTGGGAGCGGCTTTAGCGGCGCCTTCATCTGTTTTAGCCGCGTCATCTTTCTTCGCTTCATCGCCTTCGGCGTGGTCGTGATCTTCGCCTTCGGCGTGATCGTGGTCGCCGTCAGCAGCGGGTGCAGCGGGGGTAGCGGCCGGCTCTTTTTTCTTGGCTTCACCGCATCCCGCCAAAATCACAGTGCTGGCCAGGAATAGGCTGAGCACCATAAGTTTCAGTGGGGCTTTCATCTGTTAATCTCCAAAATTGAAAGGAATCTCAGTTGAGCCAAACGGCGTTTGACCCAACTTATATTTTGTTCGAATTGAGTCGATAAGAACAGCGATAATCCGACAGGAAATCACGGATTATTTGCTTGAAAAGGTCAAATTATCGGCCCTTTTTTACTTTTCCAACCATTTCCAGTGCGGTTTGATTGCAAAACGGCTCGGTCGAGTCGAGGGAGCGTTGAAGCCGTTGGAGTCGTCCTCCGTTACGCGGCGTACCCGCATGCGGTTCAAAAAATACGTCACTCGGTTAGACCTCAGGCCGTGATCCAAGGTTTGCATCCAGGCGCCACCTTCTGCAGGCAGGAATGAAACCGGTTATGAAACCGGTTATAATACCGTCCGGAAATACAATATACCGTCCGGAAATACAATATCGTCTGGATTGCGAGCATAGGCGGCGCCCGGACACTTGTGGCGATGCCCTGATGATAGTGCCCATATCTAAAAGGCTTGCTGGTTGGCTGAGAGCGCGCCGATTCTATCGTCTTCCGTTCGAAGCTTAAGTTGCGTTGAAAGTTGCGTTGAAAGTTGCGTTGAGGTTACGTTGAGTCAGCGATATGCAGTCATTGGCGGAGGAATCACCGGTCTGGCGGCATGCTTGCAGCTGGAGCGGGAGCGGCCTGCCGCCAGGATCACTTTGATCGAGGCCTCTGATCGTTTGGGTGGGATCCTGCAGACCCGCCGAGAGCAAGGCTACTTGGTGGAACAGAGCGCCGATATGTTTACCAATGAAGCGGGTACGATGCGGGAGCTCTGCCGCCACTTGGGAGCCGAAAGTGATTTGATCGAGACCCGTCCGGCGGGCCGACGCGCTTATGTGGCCCGAGACGACAGCCTCTATCCCGTTCCGACCGGTTTTTCCTTGATGCTGCCCGGCCGAATGGATGCAATCCTCGATTCGGAAATACTTGATGCGGCCGGCCGCTGGCGACTCTTGGCCGAACGTTGGGTCCCTGCGTCGAAAGATGAGTCGGATGAAAGCTTGCAATCGTTTGCGGTGCGTCGATTTGGGCAGCAGGCGTTTGATCGACTGATCCAGCCTCTCATCAGTGGTATCTATTCCGCTGATCCGGCCAAGCTGAGCATGCAGGCGTGCCTTGGTCGGTTTGTCGATATGGAGCGAGAGCACGGTAGCCTGATTCTGGCTGCCCAATCCGACCGGCAAACCGGTTCCCTCGATCGGGAATCGAGTGGTGCCCGCTACAAGATGTTCCTGGCCATGAAGGATGGCATGCAGTCCCTGGTGGAAAAGATGCATCAGCACCTGACTCGGACCGAAGTCCTTTTGAATTGCCCCGTGCGAGGTGTCGCCCCGGCTGCAGGAGGAAAATGGTATGTCGAAACAGAACCGGAGATTCCGGATCTTTCAGTACCTTTGGATGGTTTGGTTCTGACCACGAGGGCAGCCGAAACGGGGCAATTGCTGCACGGCCTGGATCCCCAACTATCGAACCAGATGGCGGCGGTTGAAACGGCTTCGATGGCGATTGTCATGTTGGGTGTCGACGCCACCCAGATTCCGCGCGCTCCCCATTGCTTCGGTTTTGTCGTTCCTGAAATCGAGAACCGGCAACTGGTGGCATGCAGTTTCGCCAGTAACAAGTTTTCCGGCCGCGCGCCGAAAGGAAAAGTTTTGCTCCGCTGCTTCATCGGGGGTAGCTTGCATGCGAACCGGGTCGAGCAGGACGATGGTCGTCTGGTCGAGCTCGCTCGTAAGGATCTGGCCGACCTGATTGGATTGCAGGGGGATCCGGAATTCCAGCAAGTGATTCGTTGGCGGAATTGCATGCCCCAGTATCATGTGGGTCACGTCGATCGCGTGGCCCGTATGCAGCAGGCGGTGCAGGCGCACCCGGGTCTGGAAATTGCTGGCAACAGCTTCGCAGGGGTGGGGATTCCGGTCTGCGTCGCCAGCGGTCAGCAGGCCGCCGAACGCTTGGTAAATCCCGCCGATTCGACGAAACGGGAAGTTTCCGATAACATTGAACGTTCGACCTGAAACAGTGCTGAATGGCCGGCTGACTGGCAGGCCAACCTTATTTCTTTTTGCTTACTGGAAGAGACGATTAAAGATGATGAACTTGAAAAAAATATGTGACGTAGTTGGGTTGATCGGTTTGGTTGCCTGTTTGTCAACAGGCGCTCAAGCGCAAGATGAACCTCAAAGCAAAACGGGTAAAAAAAGTGCGCTCGATTTCAAAGTGAAGTCGATCGATGGTCAGCAAATCGACCTGTCCAAATACACGGGTAAGGTTGTCGTGGTCGTAAATACCGCTTCGAAGTGCGGTTTGACACCTCAGTATGCCGGACTTCAGAAGCTGTATGACCAACACGCAAAAGAAGGGTTGGTTGTCCTTGGCTTTCCCTGCAATCAGTTTGGCCGCCAGGAGCCAGGCACCGAGTCGGAGATTAAGACGTTTTGCACGGAAAACTATGGTGTTGCTTTTCCCATGTTTTCCAAGGTTGACGTGAATGGCGATGCGCAGGCCCCATTTTACAAGAACCTGTGCCAGCTTGATCTTCAGCCCAAGGGTCCCGGGAAGGTCCAGTGGAATTTTGAAAAGTTCGTCATTGATCGGACGGGCAAGCCGGTTGCTCGGTTCAGTCCTCGTACCAAGCCAAACGATCCGGAATTCCAAAAAGTGATCAAGTCGGCCTTGGCAAAGTAATTTTCTTTCGGCTTAAACCTTGGGGAACCAACGCAATCCATGAAACAGGAGCAGGTTTCCCGAGAGTCTGTTCCCACGATGGCTACCAACGAGAGGCGGTTTTCATGAAGCGATTGAGCGTGTTTACAACGTTGGTTTTTGTTGCGACTGCCTTTCCGCTGGTAGGCCAGGAACCTAATGGCACGGTTGAGAGTTATCGTCAGGTAGCCAACCAGTTGATCGAGGCCGGGCGCAAAGGGAATGACTCCTACCTGAAACTCCAGGAGTTGTGTGATGACATTGGCCACCGGCTGAGCGGTAGTCAATCCCTGGAGCAGGCCATCCGGTGGGCCCAGCAATCGATGAAAGCCGATGGCCAGGAGAATGTCCATGCGGAAAAAGTGATGGTCCGCAAATGGGTGCGAGGTGTAGAGAATTGTCGGATGACTTCGCCCCGCGAGGTCGAAATCGGCATGCTCGGTTTGGGTGGGTCTGTTGCCACACCTGCCAATGGAATCACGGCTGAAGTGATTGTCGTCAAGGATAAAGAGGCGCTGGATGCGTTGCCCGACGAAGCGATTCGGGGAAAGATTGTCGTCTTCAACTTTCCTATGCCACCGTATTCGCCCAGCAAGGGATCTGGCTATGGCGAAGCGGTTGCCTATCGCACCAACGGTGCAACGTGGGCCGCCGAACGCGGTGCGGTGGCAGCGTTGGTCCGCTCGTGTACAGCCTATTCTTTAAGTACGCCGCATACGGGCGTCATGCAATACAGCGGTGGACCGGATGTCAGGAAAATTCCGGCGGCCGCCATCACGATTGAGGGGGCCACGTTATTGTCCCGCTTGCAGGCGCGGGGTAAAAATCCAGTCGTGCGCCTCAAGATGAGTGCCCAAGACCATGGCGAAGTTCCCTCGGCCAACGTGCTGGCAGAGATTGTCGGTAGCGAGAAGCCGGAAGAGATTGTCGTGATTGGAGGCCATATCGATTCCTGGGACGCGGGAACCGGGGCGCAGGACGATGGCTGTGGTTGTGTGGTCGCCATGGAGGCTTTGAACATGATACGGAAAGCGGGGCTGAAGCCGCGCCGCACGATTCGAGTTGTCCTTTGGACGAACGAAGAGAATGGGACGGCGGGAGCTCGCAGTTATGCCGTACGTCACCAATCAGAAACCCATGTGGCCGGCATTGAGTCGGACGCGGGTGGTTTTGCTCCGCAAGGACTTTCGGTCCAGATGGAGGATGACCGAAAAGAGCAGATCGCTGTCGATCAATTGACTCAGATCCTCTCGTTGTTGGAGCCGATCGGTTCGACACGCGTGCGCCCCGGTTTTTCGGGAGTGGACGTGCGCGAATTGAATCAGCTTGGAGCCGCCTGCATGGGGCTGGAAGTGGATGGTCGCCTCTATTTCAATACGCATCACACTTGGGCCGACACGGTTGATAAGGTCGACCCCGAGGAACTGACCGATTGCACGATCACCATGGCAGTCGCCGCTTTCGTGATCGCCGACATGCCGAAACGTTTGGGTGAAGAGTAGACGTCTTCCGGGCGGACCGGCTAGACCTCAATCACTTGGCCGTCAAAGGGTACGGCCAGATTGGCGTGAATTGACTTTACCGAGTCGAGGTCAAGCGGTTCATCCGATTCATTAAGCGGATTGATATGAACGAGGAATCCCCGGTTGATCCCGGCCCGAGCGGCTACCTGGGCTACGGGTGTCAAACAACTATGCCCCGTTAACGCGGCTTTTTCTTCATGACCATCGGGGAAGTAGCATTCATGAATAAGTGTGGCCACCCCTTGGATCTGATTGACGTACGGCGCCTCGATATGGGCGGTCGTATCGGTGATGTAAGCGAGGCTGCAAGTATCTTGGTCGAAGCGAAAACCGTGGCTTCCACCCGGGTGTTGTAAGGCAATTGCCTCGACCTTCGCTCCGTTGTGCAGCCGAATCACTTCCTCTTTAAAGGGCTGGACTCTGAAATTGGGCCGCACCGGAAAGAGCAGTGGGTCAAACAGGCGCTCTTGGATGATGGAGACCTTGGGTTCTGCCACGTGGACCGTGACACTGATATCTCGGGATTGCAGGACATCGTAAAGAAATGTGAGACCAATCACGTGATCGAGGTGCGTGTGCGTGAGCAGAATATCGAGGTGCTCCGTTTCGATCAGGTCGCTGACCCGAAACAGCCCGGTTCCTGCATCCAGAATGACGCCCAATTCAGGCAGCATCAGGCAGGCGGTTTGTCGCAAGTTATTCGGGTGGTATCCGGAGGTGCCGAGAAAGTGAAGTTTCATGGGGTGGTTTGAATCGGGGCTCGGGATGGTTTTCCGTATTCTATCCGAAGCGGGTGGCCATTGGCTAACGCCCGATCGAATCCTGGTTGATTTTCAACGCGTCGCTGGCCTAGGGAACCCGCAGGTACCAATCCTCCAGACCGTTTACGGCGGGGCGAGCTACTTCTCTTTGCCCCGATTAAATAGTTGGTTGAGGCCTTTCCGCCAGCTCTCCTCCAACCGGTTGCCAACATCGTCCTGTAGGATTCGATTGAATTGACCCTCCAATCGGTCCAGCTCTTCGTTCACCTTTCCTCCCAATGATTCTCCTGCCTGTTCCAGCTGCTCTTGGACGACGTTGTTCAAGGCAGAACGCGCGGTCTGTTTCAGGAGATCCAAGGGGATCCCGGCAATGGCCTGGCGATTCAATTTTGGGTGAGAGAGGGTTCCCGAGATGGGGATCTTGATCGATTCCCCCCCCAGTCCTGCCAGCAACGGTTCTTTCTGAATCCAGTGATCGAGGATACGGATCGAAGCTACGATGTCAAGCGTTTGATCGAAGCCGACTGACCCACTCGTTTCTACATTGATACCCTGGTAATTGAATTTCAGACGGTCGTGATAGACACGTTCATTCTGGACTGCGAATTGCACTATCTGTTCCTCGAGTATCATCCATTTTTTCTTGCGGGATTGGCCCGCCATGGACGGCTTGATCAACATCAGCACCTGTTCGACCAGGGGCAGTAACTGGTGGGTCAACGGGCCAGGGCCGATGGTCAGATCTTTCAGGTGAACTTGGCCCCGAGCCACCGATTGGATGGGTTGCAGGATCGGGACTTGCGCTCCCTGGATGGACAAACCGATAATCCCATCGGCCGACGTCGCGTCCGCCAAGACGGGTGTGGCAAATTTTAGCCACTGGCGGGTATGCTCTTCGGTCAGCTTCAAATCGTTGAGAACGACACCTTGTTGCAGGGTCAAGACCGGGGCCGTTTTGGTCAGGTCGAGTTGCGGAGAAAGCTTCGCGAGATTGCCGATGATGCCGGCGGAATCACTCTCCAGTCGTACAACCGAATCCTTCAGGCTGACTCTCAACTGGCTGGGTGCGATCGGAATGTCTAAAAGCTTGGCCTCTTTCCAGGCCAGGTTACTCTCCGCCTGCAATTGTCGATTGACCCAGGGGTCGGAACCGTTGGTCAGCGGTCGCAGTGGGCCGTTGACGACAATATCCTGCCAGCCCGAGCCGCGGATCGTGACCAGCGGGCCGAGCCGTGACTGGGTCAGCTGGCTGATCGCATCCCACTGAATATTCCATTTGCCTTTGATATCGGCGACCATTTCCGCCTGGAGTTCGTCAATTCTGCCGTTGCCGCGCAGGTCGACCAGTTCAGAATCGACCTTCAGGCCACCAAACCAGAATGATTGGAACTGACGGTCCACAAACAAATTACTACTGATCAGAAGCTCTTTTTCTTCCCATAGAATGGCCGGTTCTTCCCTGCTTGAAATAGGCGTCAGCAGGTTGTTCTGGGGTTCCGGCGAGGCTGCAGGGCCCGCTTCACGAAGGACCAACTGGGTGATGCGGGCGGAGAGGTTTCCGCCCAACGCCTTGTTTTTGTCTTGGAAATCAATCTGTCCGTTGGCCATGCCTGTCACGGCAATCGAACCGACTGTTTGACCAATGCCCAGCCAGTTCGCTGTTCGCTGTAAATCTACCTGGTAGGCGACCGGCCCTTGCAAGCGGAGGTTGTCGGCAGAGCTAATCAACAGGTTGTTGGTTGTCAGGGCCAGTGACGAGCTGGAAAGGGACCCGCGACGAATCAAAATTTGGCCGGTAGCCAACTCTACGTCGATGTCTCCATTGGCAATAACCCGTGGTTCTTGGATCTGGAGACCCTTGGAAACCAAAGTAAACTGGTTGGCCGTTGCCGTCAGTTGCTGTACCTGCAGGGTGTCCGCAGAGAATTTCAAGAGGCATTGAGCGTTTAAGGTGCCAGCCAGCCTAAGCGGTGGCAACTCCATCAGCTTGCGCAGGTGCGTCAGCCAGCGGTCGAGTGCGCCTGTGCCGGTGCAGGAGACTTGTAAGCCGTCCAGGAGATCATCCTGCCCGGTCGCTTGAAGATCACTCCACGGTTCCATGACCGATTGCAGGTTCAACGGTTGAAGGAGATTGAGTGACAGGACCTCGTTACCCAGCAATAGGCTGAGATGCCCCGAATCGATCGAAGCCGTGCCAGTCAAGTAGCGCTGAAGTTGACCGTTCAGATCAACTTGCAACTTTTGTTCGCTCCAGTGGCCCACTCCGGGCACCGAGAGAACCGGCTTTTCTACCACGAAATTTCCGTCAAATTGAACTGGCGAAAGTTGACCAGCTGGCAACGTGCGATCCTTTTCCTGCCAACTGAGTCGCCCGCCGATTTGACCGGCGATCTGGTAAGACGAGAGATCCATCAGGTTGTCGAGTTGCTGTTTGAGTTCGGACAAGTCGCCGCGAAAGGTCAGGCTTCCTTGGGACATCGAGGCTTGACCCACCAGTTCGAAAAAACCGGAATCCAGTGATAGGTTTTCAATAATCACCTTCCCATTGTCTTCCGATGCAGCGCCCGTGAGTCGCAGCGGTCGATTCCAGGCGACCAACTGGGTACCCTGCTGGGCTTGTACATTGGCCACGTCCAGATTGAACATGATTCTTTGCACGTTGGACTGGTTGCGGGTGTTGGCGTGCAAAGTTGCTGTGCCGGAGGTGACCTGCACGTCTTGGCGAATGCGCAGTGTTTCCGGCAGCATGTTAATGATTCGGGCTAGATCGGCTTCGGCGTCCAATTCAAACGGAGAGGAAGGCAGTTGGCCTTGAGCCGCCAGTTGGACCATTTGCAGTAGGTCAAATTCTCCATCAACCTTCAGTTTGCCAACGTCGGATTCGATGGAAAATCGATTGGCAGTGACGCTTTGAGCGGAGAGTGCGAGTTGACCACTGGCGCCGATGCGTTGGATCGAGATTTGGTCCGTGCCCAGATAGGCTGGCGACCGCAGTCGAATGGCCTCGGCATTTAACCGCTCAGTATCGAGGGAGATCTTCCCGTTCGGCGAATCGGCGCGGATGGTCAAGTCACCGGTCAGGTTTCCCTGCAAGTCAATTGGGTTAGACCAACGTTCGATCAATGGGACGATGGAGCTCAAAGGGAATTGGTTGGATACCAACTTGGTGTAAAACGCCGATTCGCCCCTTTCTTTTTTTCCCGGATCGACCGCACAGTCGACGGTCAACGTTCCCTTACTGGAGTTGGTCGTGGGGGTTTGCAGTGTGACCTGGCAGTGCAGCCGATCTTGGTCGTTGCCCATTTTGAGAACGGCCTCAATCGACTCAAATTTCTGGGCGGCCCGGTCGGTTGTTCCCGACATCAACAACGTGCCGCCCGTGATGGATATTTGCAGTTGCGGGGGGGCCGTCGAATCTGTGTCGGCCTGCAAATACTCGGCCAAGGCCGATTCGAGATTGCTCCCCTCCGGGGTAAGTTCCAGTTGGAGAGTCGGGTTAGCCAGCTCAATCTGACCTAACTGGTCGGACCGGAGGAAGTCGATCAGGCGTTTCGAGGTAGTGATTTGAGGGATGGAGAGGACCACCTGGCCGTTGTCATCCTGTAATTCCAAGCCGCGGATGCGGATGGGAGAAAACCAGCCCGTGGAGAGGGACTCCATTTTGACCTGTCCATGAACATCAGCCATTGCCCAATCGATCAACCGCTGCCGAACGGGTCCGAGCAGGAGCAGGTACGGCAGGCAGTAAACCAGAATGATCAGGCCAGCCAACAAAATCGCCAAGCGGCGCGGCCACTTTCTCTTCAAGGGAAGGTCGCTTGGGCTGTCGTGGTGGGTGGCGGCCATAACGGGGTCTTCGAAGAACATGGATGACGATTAAGAGCACCTGGCTCGAGCGGCCCAGGGGACCACCAAGCCATGGAGCATCAAGGGGCCAACCCTTTTCCGGACAGCCGAAATTCTAGGACTCGTCACAAAATAAACCTAGGCGAATCCAGCCCTCCCTTTGATTTCGTAGCCGGCTGATCCTGCTAGCAAAACGATGGTTTCCGAGCCGCAGACTTTATCCAACTACCGCAGGAAGCATCATTCAGGCCCCGCTTTATTCGTACAACCGTAAATTTCGATACAACAGTAGAAGCTTCTTGATCAATGTTCGTCTTGCAATGACTCGGTATTACCTGGTTCTGCTGTTGGGGGGGCTGCCTTTCCTGTTTTCAGGGTGCGCTACCGACGGCCGAACTTCTCTTTCGATGGCTGGCGGGGATTACGGTTCCCACTGGGCGGAAAGCCCTCGTTCGGTGCTGCGCCAACACCCTCCGATGACCAGCCCGGACGACGACCCCAATCTGTACGTCATCGACGCGTTGGATGGCCAACTCCAGCCGCGCCCGCCACGGGAAGCGAACCCGCTTCCTTCCCAACCCACCCAGACTTTGCCGTTACGTTCGGAGCCTGTGCCCGATTCTACCGAGCCGCATTCCATCACGTCTCGGCGGCAGGATTTGGAGCTTGAACCTGTGTCGGATGCTGGCCTGGCCGCGGTAGCGCCGGAACAACGAGCGGACGTTGGTCGGAACGAGACGGAAATCGACGGGTTGCAAACGCTCGAGGACTTCGAAGCCTGGGCCATGGCGACCAACCCGGTCGTCTTTGAGTTGGAGGCGAAGCTCCAATCCCTGCGAGGCAAGTTGCTGCAGGTTGGCTTGCGACCGAACCCGGTGGTTGGCGTAAATGGTCAGGATATCAACGAGACGGGTGGTGCCGGAATGTATGGTATCTTTTTTGGTCGCGAGCTGGTGCGAGGGAACAAGTTGCAGCTTTCCCGATCGGTTGTCTGTGCGGAGATCGAAGTCGCCCAGCAGGAATTGAGTGAGATGAGACAGCGGTTGGAGACCGATGTACGAGTCGCGTTTTATGACCTGCTTGTCGCCCAGGAGAAACTGGAGCTGGCCAACTTGCTGGATGAAATTGGCCGAATGGCGGCCGATACGTCAGAGAAATTGTTCTCAGCGAAAGAAGTAGCCCGTTCGGCCGTGTTGCAAGCCCAGATGGAATCACAAAATGCGAGTGTGGTTCGTGGTCAGGCGGTCAACGAAGAACAGGCGGCCCGGCGGAGACTGGCGGCCCTGTTGGGTGAACCGGATCTGCCGGAACAACGTATTGAAGGAGACTTGCAAAAAATAAGTTCGTTGGCCGATTTCGAGCAAACGTATGACCAGTTGTTGGCCGAGAGCCCTGAACTGTCCAAGCTGTTCGAGAATATTCAACGCGCTCGGCAGCAGTTAAAAAGGGAGTCTGTTGAGCCGATTCCGAATGTTACCTGGCAGGCGACGGTACAGTTCGACACGGTGGGTGAGACGGTTGTTTCCGGCTTTCAGGTCGGCTTCCCGCTCCCCAAGTACAACCGCAATCAGGGTGCGATCCGCCAAGCGGAACAGGAAGTGGCGATGGCAGA
>JAYZCF010000229.1:0-6291 GCA_036338455.1 Planctomycetota bacterium | reverse complement strand
GGCTCACCTCCGGGGAAGCGGAACAGGAGGGAACGGAGCAAATTGAACACGTGGTCTTACCGTTGGCCGAAGCGGTGGAGAAGGTGCTGCAAGGGGAAATTACCCACTCGCCGACGTGTATCCTGCTGTTGCGAGCCACCATGGCTGGAGCGGGCAGTTAGTCCTGGACGATCTCCAGGCTTTCGAATAATTTCCGAACCTCAGCTGGCGTCATCCGGCCCGGACCTTGTGTCGAAAGATCGAGTCCTACTCCTGCATCTTCATGGCGGATCACTGTCATGTAATGGTCCTCCCGATCGCGCTCCCCACGGGATGTCGAACCGTTTGCTTCGTCAGAAGCTAAAAAGATTTCCTGGCGAACTTTGGTAGGGGTTCCGTTTAAGTTCCAAAGGAGTTGTCGCGTTTCGACTGGTTGTCCTGTTTCCTGATGGATTGCCTCAAACACCGAGCCCATGCCACCTTGGCCCAGTTGCCGGACGAGCCGGTAGGGGCCAATTTCACGTTGGTCCGATTGATTGGGCGATTCCTTCTCGGGGTCTGTCAGCTCGGATGATGGACGACGTGTAACGGTCCATGCCTCTGCTTTCGAGGCGGTCTGCTGGCGTGTTGAGTCGGATTCCACCGGTTCGGTTGAGCTCAGCGAGGCACCACACTCGCTACAGAACTTGGGAATCGATCCGGAGGGGACCGTGATCAGGGCTCTACATTTTCTGCAGGAAATCTGCATCTGCCAACTTTAACTGGATTGGTTGCGGTGCGCGTAGAATCAAAAGAGTCGCGGAGCGGATGAGGCCATTCTAGACGTGAGTGTCGGATCGACCTAATCCAAAGCATCGTTTTTTGTGAGCACGGTTCCTGAGTTGGGCCCGTCTTTTTCGAGTAAAAGCTTCGGCTGAGGCACGTGACTGGTTATTCTGGCTAAGCCGATAAAGATTGAGGAAAATTGGTTCGGCTGACCAGAAATCGATCAATTTGACTGTCCGGATAGACGAATTCCTTCAGTATCTCGCGTTCCCCAATCCGACCGCAATTCGCGTGAAATCGGTTAGAAACAGAGATAAAATAAATTTTTCCGGACCTCACGGTGAGTGGACACGATGACCGAACGATCCAAATATCAACAAAACGTGATTCGTAATTATTACGAGAACCGTGATGCAATCGCTCTGCAACGCGCCCAAGAAATTGTTACGGAGCTCTACCTTTCCGAGGGTAAGAAAAGAGAGAAGTACTGGAAGAGCTTGGCCAACCACCTGGCGAAGCTGGAAGTCAAGCAGGAGACGATTGACCACTTGGTCGCCCAGGACGATCCCCAGCTTGCGGCTCAAATGGTCGAGCGGCTTTCCAAATTTTAGCAGGTAAATTATGAGACTCGACGGCGAACAGATGAAGGAGTTGCAACCGGCCGTTCGGACTGTCCAGTTGATTGCCTTCTGTTTGATTCTTGGTGCGGTAAGCTTTCCTCTTGTCTGCCTGATCGTGGTTGATTGGGGATCGCTTCACACGCGGTTGTCAGCGCTGCCAGCAGCCTCCCTCGTCTTGGGTATCGTCATTGTCGTGGCGGCTGTCTTGCTGTCCAAGTTCATTGGTCATCACGCACTTCAGTTCGCGCGTCAGCGAATGCAGGATCTCGGCACAACTGCCAATGAAGTTCTGGGAATGCGGGTCCTGATAGGCGTCATCCAGACGGAAGTGATCGTGCGTTATGCCTTGATCGCGAGCGGACTGTTTTTTGGTGTTCTCGTTTTCGTTCTGGACGGCAGCCTGATCTCTCTCTCCGGTGTGATCGGCTTGCTGTTGGTGATGATCGTAACGTTTCCCCGCACCGCTCTGGTGCTCGAGTCGGTCAACCGATTGGCCAACCGCGCTTGAAAAGCTTCCGAAGCAGCGGTGGGGATGGGGCCAACGCTCTGTGAGTGGGCGATTGGCTGGTGATCTTTGACGTTTCCTAAATGCTAGCGTTCCCCTGCTGAACCCTCGGCCTCGACCACTTTCTATAGGGTTGAAAAACCATACCTGTTAGACTTTCGCGGCCCTCCTGCCGTGTCGCGCTGGTCAGGGGAACCCGTGGACGATGGAAACCAGGATTCACCCGTGAACAACAAGACAGAAATTGACTGGCCTTATCGGACATGCTTGCGAATTTCTGTTTGCCTGCTACTGATGCTCGTGGGCGGGTTAGTCGGTGGACCGCTGCGATTTTCCAGCGGGATGGAGGATATGGTACGCGAGCAGCGGCCCGATTCTTGGCTTCAGGATGCAGCCATTAACGACATTTATTTTGTCGATTCGGAGAATGGCTGGGCGGTGGGCGAACAAGGCCTGATTCTCAGAACGACCGATGGCGGCAGGAGTTGGCGGGAATTCAGCCGCGTCGGCTTGGAAAATGGGGACCGTTCTCTGTTAACCAAATTGAACCGTCTTCAACCCGTCACCGAGTCGGACCAACAGAACCCAATCCGTTGTCGCTGGAACTCGATTCACTTCGTGGATCCGCTGAATGGCTGGATTACGGGGAGCTATACTGTCCCCTATGTTGGCCGCAGTCGGGCGATTGTGATGCGAAGCAAGGACGGGGGGGCGACCTGGATGCCGATGCAAGGCGTGGTCTTACCTCAGATCAACCGATTGAATTTCCAGTCACGAAACGATGGCTGGGCGATTGGACACTCCGGAAACCTCTACAAGACGGGCATTTTTCACACGCGTAATGGCGGACAATCCTGGTCGACCGAGGGTGCAACCAAATTACCCGGCTGGGTGGATGCTGACGGTTTAGGTGACTCGGACTTTGTGACCGTCAGCCCGTCGGGAAAACTGGGGGTGGTGCGGAATCACCAATATGAAGCCTCGGTGATCATGGGTTCGGAATTGCCCCGGATCCGAACCGTTCGCATGTTGGATGAAACAGATGGTTGGGCGGCCGGTGACAATGGGGTTCTGCTCAGAACCAAGGATGGCGGCGCCAGTTGGCATTCGGTGGACACGTCGGCTATTGCCGAGATGTCAGGATTTGACTTTACCAGTATCACTCTGGTGGGTGACCGCTTGTACATGGCGGGGAACCCGGGGACTTACCTTTTTTCACTGGCAGTCGATTCAGGAGAGTTGCAGCGCCATCGCACACCGGTCAGGACGCAAATCCGAAAGATTCATTTTGCTTCTCCCACGCACGGCTGGGCTGCAGGTGACCTCGGCTGCATACTGGCCACTCGGGATGGAGGGGTCACCTGGAGCGTCCAGCGTAAAGGTGCTGATCGCGTCGGCGCCCTCATGATATCAGTCCACCCGGAGCAATTGCCGCTCGAGATGATCGCTCAATTTTCGGGCGAAGAGAACATCGTGACATCGGCCCTATGCCTGAGGTCCAAAGCAGGGGTCGATTTAGCTGCGGCGACCAGTCGTCTCGGTGGTTCGATTGTCGAGACGATCCCCCGGGGTGTAGATGTTGATTCATCGGAGATGGTCCGTCGACTGGTTCGCGAGATTCGCGCGCAGCAGCCTAACATCGTCGTGGCCAATGAAGATCCCACCGGTCAGGTCAATTTGACCCGTTTGCTGAGGGAAGCGATTCACAAGGCAGCAGATCGAAACCAATTTGTTACCCAGTTGACGGAGAATGGGCTGACGACGTGGCAGGTGGACCGACTTGTTTACACGACGCCACAACTTGATTCTGAAATTCGCATCGATAGTCAAAAGCTGCTACCGCGTGTAGGCCACCTGGTCGAGGACTACGTGGCGATCAGCCGAGCTCACCTTGACTTGCCGATTCGATATGGTAGTCAGGCGACGACCACAAACTATACCTATGAAAATTATGGCACCTCACTTTCCGTCCGAAACAGCAATCCTTTTACGGGGCTTCGATCGGGCGGGGACGCTGTTCCACAGCGTAAGGGTGTGGTTCGGATGGGCAACCTAAACGCGATCAATCGCGCTTCGACGAAACAGCGTCAGTTTGACCATCTGCTGACCTGTGAAATCGGTTCACCTGGGGAGCAGGTTTATTGGCGGCAACAGATTCAGGCATTCGGCCTCGGTCTTGAGTCGACGGTTGTCGGGGTCTGGATGATGCAATTGGCAGATCAGTACATCGAACTGGGCAAACCGGAAATGGCCGCGCATACGTTGGACCAGATGGTCAACCGCGTAGGCCATCATGCCCTTGCGCCGAGTGCACTCCTCTGGTTGTCTCAATACTACTGCAGTGACGAGTTTCACTGGCAGCAAGTCGCCCAAGCCGACAGTTCCAAGAGTTCGGGCCGCCCGCTGGCTGTCTCACCAGAAACACCCAGGTCTGTACCGCGGACCACAACGTCCAATGGTACAACGACACTTGTCTGGGAGCCTTTGCCGGTCCAGCCGGACGAAATGGATGCTGTTGTACAGGCGGGTCACAAAGAGCCGGTGGATGCTTCGCTTTATGAGGACGCTCGCAAACAGCGGCTTGGTGTGGCCAGTCGATTTCTGGCCAGGCTCAAGCGTCTGGATCCCGACCTGGGCCTGGATCCTCGCATCCGATTTTTGGAAGCTCATATTGTTCAAAAGATACAAGGTCCCGTTTTGGCGAAGAACCAGTTTCGCGCTCTGGTTCGGGCGTCGCAGGAGATGGATTCGATTGCCCAAGCCGCCTCGCGGGAGATGGTACTGGCTGATAAAGGTCCGTTACCGAAAGACCGTATCCTTTGTCCGCGGGCTGCGTCCAGACCCCGGCTGGACGGTCAACTGGATGATGCGGTATGGCAGGAAACACTCGTCAATGGACAGACGCATTTGAGAAATTTGGCCGTGAGTGGAAAGCCGTCAGGTAAACAACAAGATATGCTGTTACTGGCTCATGATGACGAATTCCTCTTCATTGCCGCCCGTTGCAACAAGATTCCGGGACAGTCTTATCATGTTTCCCGCGTGCCCCGCCAACGGGACCAGGACCTGTCATTGCGGGACCGCATTGAAATCACGTTGGACGTGGATCGAGACTACCGCTCGTCTTACCAGTTCGTTGTGGATCATCGGGGCTGGGCGGGTGATTCGGTCGGCGGCAGCGTTGGGTGGAACCCTCAATGGTTCATCGACCAGTCTCAGGATGAATCGAGCTGGATCGTGGAGATAGCGATTCCACTTTCCGAAATTATGGGGCAACCCGTTTTACCTGGAACCGTGATGGCGGCCCGCGTCAATCGACTGAGTTACGATTCCTCGACATTGTGGGAATCCGAGCGGTCTCGGCAGGCTGATGCTGGCCACATGGGCGGTTTGCTTCAATGCCTTGGCATACGACCTGGCTCTCTCCAGTTCATCGAGTTCGAGTAAGCGTTTATGCTTTGCCTCGTTAAGCTCTTTTAAGGGTGCCAAACGCAACGAGCGAGGGTCCAACCGGAAAGGATGGGGTCGTAGATCGATCCGGCCTGACGAGAGTCAACTGAAAGCGTTTCCAGCTAGCAGCCACGGCGATCTTGCGCCGATATGACATCACTTGCAGGATTTGGATTGATTGATTCTTCCGTAAACTTTACAAACCGGAATGCAAAAAGTTCCCGCTGTTCGGGAACACCACCTTGCGGTCTGGGCGTTTGGCGTTCAAACGGCGGGGTGTGATCCAAAACGCGCAGTTATGGCATGGCATTCGCCTTGCAATATATTGGAAACACCCAAGCGACGGACCGCTCGGTAATAAAAACAAGATCGTATCGATCAATAGTCAGGAGGACGAATCGTGAACTCACCGTGGATCAAATCGTTATTGGCAGGTCTGATTTTGACCTGTATCTCGTTTCCCTTGGTGGCCCAGCAGGACAATAGCAATGGCGGATTGGTTGCTATCCTCGATGTTGCCAAAGTCTTTAAGGACAACCCGGTCTTTGACACCAAAATGAAAGCGATCAAGGCTGAGGCTGATGCACTGAAGAAGAAGATTCAGGATCAGCAGGAGCTGATTCGCAAGGATGCCGCGGGCCTCGAGGAATTCGGTGTCGGAACGCCCGAGCGAAACAATCTGGAAGCGAGTTTGGAGCAACGGCAGGCAGCCCTGAGAACCCAAGCCCGTCAGGCCGAAGCAGATCTTCTGGCACGGGAGGCCGGTATTTACTACGACACGTATACAGAGATGCAAACGGTGGTTGCCAAGTTGGCTAATCAGTATGGCATTTCACTCGTGATGCGATTCGACAGTGCCCCGATCAGTCGTGACAATCGGCCTGAGGTCATTCAGGCCGTCAATCGTACAATTGTCTACCATCACAAAGTGGACCTAACGGGAATGGTCATCCAAGCCATGAACCCGGCATC
>JAYZCF010000228.1:0-5783 GCA_036338455.1 Planctomycetota bacterium | reverse complement strand
GTTTTGTGGGGAGGTGGCTTGCAGGGTCCGCGAGTTGTACCGGGGATTTATACTGCCACGCTGACTCAGGGAGACGCGTCGGAAACGGTCGAGTTTGAAATTCGCAAGGACCCTCGTTGTTCTGTTTCGGACGAAGATCTGCAGGCGCAGTTCGAGTTCCTGATCGGGGTGCGGGACAAGCTGACGGAAACCCATGAGATGATCAAGCAATTGCGCGAGGTCAAAGGCCAGATCGAATCCCTCAGCCAACGCTTGAAGGGGGAGAACTACCAGGCCATTCGCGAGCAGGGTCAGGACATTACCGATCGATTATCGGCAATCGAAAAGAAACTGTATCAGACTCAAAATCAAAGCCCACAGGATCCCTTGAATTTTCCCATTCGCTTGAACAACCGGCTCAGTTCATTGGTCGGCGTGGTCAGCATGGGCGACAATGCTCCAACGCGGCAGTCGATCGAAGTTCGCGATGTCCTGGTGAGCGAAATCAACGCGCTGTTGACGGAGGCGAAGCAGATCCTGTCCCAGGATGTTCAGGCTTTCAATCAAAAAGTCTCCGCGACCAACGTCCCGGCGATTTTTGTTGACAACCAATAGGGTCCCGTGCTCAGGGAACGGGTGACCGTCTGTTCGGAAATCGAGTTCAATCTTCTCTCTGACCGGTCCGAATCGACCGCGGCCAGGCCTTTTTTCCGCTTTTTTGGATTTGTCGGTATTTGGTCAGGGCACTACAATGAAGTGGCTTGGTTTGGGGACCGATTGTGGCTGCGGCCGCAGAATAACCCAGGCGTGGCGGTTGAAGAGGGCGCTCATGGAAACAACGGTAATCGTCAAGAATGGTCAATTGCCGGAGTCGGTTCAGGATATCCTCCGACACAAGGCCTCAAAGCTACCGCGATTTTTTGACCGGACGACGCTCATCCAAGTCATTGTCGATATGCGACATGCTCAACCCAACGTCGAGATCATCGTTTCCGCTGAAGAAGTGAATGATTTTTTTGCGACCGATTCAGGCACCAACGTTGTAACTGCATTTGATGGTGCCTTGAACAAGATAGAAATCCAATTAAAGAAACATAAAGAAAAACGAAAGGGTCATCGCAGCTCCGAACCCAAAATCGACCTTTCATCAGAGTGATGGGATGTGTTGGGTTGCCTGCTTGTGGTTGGTGGTTTGCCGCCGAGTACTTGGGCCAGGATGCGGACAGTTTGATCCACAACCGACAAGGATTTATTTATGAAGTTTTCCGATTTTGTTAAAACCGAGTCGATTCAGGCGGAACTGGCCGCGGATGACAAAGAAGGTGTCATTCGCGAATTGGTTACCAGCCTGGTTGATAACGGCCAGTTGAGTGGCGACGAATATGAAAATATTGTCCAAGCCATTCTGGAGCGTGAAAAACTGGGAAGCACGGGCATTGGGCGCGGTATCGCCGTTCCCCATACCAAGCACCCCAGTGTTCAAGATATTGTTGGCACCGTAGGTGTCAGCAGTAGCGGGGTAGCATTTGAAAGCCTGGATGGTGAAAAGGTCCAGTTGTTTTTCATGCTCATCTCCCCGCTCGATCGTCGTAACGATCACCTTAAAGCTTTGGAGAATATTTCCAAGCAATTGCAAGACGATACGTTTTGTCGATTTTTGAAACAGTCAAAGTCGGCAGAAGATGTCCAGCAGATTCTCGAAGAAGCGGACAACAATCAATTTGTTTCTTGAACATGGGTGATTGCTGCGGCAGATCTATGCCAGACTCTACCTTCCGAACATCTGTAACCATTCAAAATGCCCAGGGCTTGCATATGCGCCCCGCATATTTGTTTGCAGAGACAGCGGCCCGATTTGACAGTCAAATCGAGGTAGAGAAAGACGATATTCGGATTGACGGAAAGAGTGTGCTCTCGATCCTGACACTGGGCGCGGCCCAAGGGTCAGAAGTGAGTATCCAGGCTACCGGAAGCGATGCTCAGGACGCTGTTAATGCGTTAGAGCAACTGGTCGTTTCCGGGTTTAACATGACCCGTGGGGAAGCCTGACACGGGATCGTTCATTCGAATTGACGGACCGCCATAGATCTTTTCAGCATTACCTTTGTTGAACCCGTTTGACCTGGAGTTTTGACAAAGATGATCGATTGGGTCCATCCTGATCAGCCCGGCCTTAATGGCCGACGTGCCTGGAAGCATCCTGCGCAGGGTGTTTCGGGATCTGTCGGTAACCGTTGGCTTGGCTGGCCGTCACGATCCGATGCCTGGTTCGTCAGGCTACGGCCCGCGGTGATGACCGCTGGGCAAGGAACCCTCTGGGCCGCGAGTGAGAAAAGAGAGTCCCACTCGCCCCGGCCATGCAATGAAAAAATCCGACTATTGACAGCGTGGGGAGCCTTGAGATGCGCGGTGGATGGCACAGCCAAAAGCCAGCCCGCATTACCGAGCTCCTCTGAGAGAGATTGTACAGGGGACATATCTCGCAGGATCCCCGCAGCGGGGTGCCTGAATGAGCCGCCGGCAATCCAAGGGCCAGTTCAAACTCTCGTATCCCTGCAGTCCTGCAAGGAACGGGGGCAGGCCACAACCGATTTAATTAGCAAAGCAAACAAACCCGGGTGGCGCCATGGCAGCGCCCACCCCATTGAAAGACAGACTTATGAAAAAGGAAATGTTGATCAACGCATCGCAGGCGGAAGAATGCCGGATTGCGATAGTTGAAAATGGACGCCTCGAAGAACTTTATGTCGAGCGCGCCAGCCAAGACAATTATGTTGGCAATATCTACAAGGGAAAAATCGTTAACTTGGAGCCTAGTATCCAGGCCGTCTTTGTCGATTTTGGAGTTGGCCGAAATGGGTTTCTGCACATCAGTGATGTTGAGCCCCGGTATTTTCGGCAGGGAGGTTATGACCCGGACGAGATGATGCGCGAGGAGGCGCGTCAAAATCGAATCGCCGAACGGCAAGGTCGTCGGCCACCCAACCGGGCCCACTCCCGACCCCGCATCAAGCCTCCCATCCAGGAGATCTTCCAGCGCGGGGACGAGGTCCTGGTGCAGGTCATCAAGGAGGGGATTGGCAATAAGGGTCCCACACTTTCCACCTATATCAGCATTCCAGGCCGTTACCTGGTCTTGATGCCCTCGCTGGGTCGGGTCGGTGTTTCCCGAAAAATTGAAGATGAGCAGGAACGGCGCAGGCTGAAGGATATTCTGTACGAAATCAATCCTCCCAAGGGACTCGGTTTTATCGTCAGGACGGCTGGTGCCGGCCGTAACCGTAAAGAGCTTTCCCGGGACCTGGCCTATCTTCTCAGGCTCTGGAAAGTCATTGTGAAGCGGGTCAAAGAGGAGGCGGCACCCGTCGATATTTACGAAGAGAGCGATATGATTATTCGTACCATTCGAGATATCGTGACCTCGGATATCGACAAGATCGTGGTGGATCGACAGTCGGCCTTTGACCGGGCGCGCGAGTTCTTAAGGCTGGTGATGCCACGCCAGGCAAACAAGCTGGAACTCTATAAAGGTCGCGACCCTCTGTTCCACAAGTTCAAACTGGAAGACGAGATCGCCAACATTCACTCCCGCGAAGTGGCCCTGCCTGATGGGGGCTCGATCGTGATTGACCAAACAGAAGCCCTGGTAGCCATTGACGTGAACAGTGGCAATTTCAGGATTGATGATTCGGCCGAGGAGACGGCGTATCGCCTGAATCTGGCGGCGGCCAAGGAGATTGCCCGGCAATTGAGGTTGCGCGATCTGGGTGGTGTGATTGTCAATGATTTCATTGATATGCGCAGGGAACGCCATCGCCGAGGGCTCGAGAGAGCGCTGCGCGACTCCACCAAGCGGGATCGGGCCAGGACAAAAATTCTCCGTACCAGTCCGTTTGGCCTGGTCGAAATGACGCGGCAACGGATTCGTCCCGGTTTGAAACGGAGTTTTTACCAGGATTGTCCCTGTTGTTCAGGTCGCGGCTCGGTCAAAACGGACGAGAGCATGGCCTTGGAAGTCGTTCGCATGCTGCACTTGGCAACCCAGCACTCCAAGTGCTGTACGGTTACGGTGAAAGTCAACGATTTGGTCTCCCATTTTCTAAACAATCAGAAACGACGCGAAGTGGCTGAATTGGAAGAGAAAGGAAGTATGGAGATCCACATTCACGGTAGCGAGAATGTTTTCCCCGAACACCTGGAGGTTGACTGTCGGGATGAAATGGGGAACCAGGTCCGCTTACCCAGACTGGGGGCCCCGGGGCCGGCTCGGGCGACCGGGACAACACCGGCTGCCAGGGCGGGTGGACGGAACAGGAAATCGCATTCGAATGCCTGAGCCATTTCGATGCGGATGATCGATTGTTCGGTCGGCGCACAAAAAGAGCCGCGACATTAGGTCGCGGCTCGGTCGGTTTCCTGTTGGATTTAGAACGCTTCAAGTGCTTCGAACAGGCCGTCAATCACATTGATCTTGTTGATGACAAACTGTTTTTCGGCACTGGCATTTTCAGTGAAGTACAGCTTCCAGATGCTGCCCCAGTCTTCGGATGGATTCCAGGTTCCGAATTGTTCTGAGAAATGAGCCGTTTTGCGATACCACCAATCGTTGTCACCCGATCGGTTGAAGTACTGCAGGTCATCCGGTAGTTCCTCTTGCCATGATGAAATCGTAACAAACTGATTCCACAAGGCTGACTTGTTGGGAAGGACTCCGGTAATTGCATCTGCTCCGACCCAGTTGTGAGCAAATTCACGCGGCATCTCGGCAACGTGCAAAGCGTTCACGCTCGCATCAAACTCATTCCAGTCAGCAAAGCTGATCTGTCGTTCGTAACGAACCACTGGTTCGTACTGGCCAGTTTGGGGATTGTACTGCGAATCCGTATAGGTCTGCAGAACATTGGTTCCCAGTCGCTGAGAGACCGGCAGAGTCGTTTCCTTGATCATCACGATCGGGTCGACTGCGACCGAGTCTTTCAGGAGACGGGTGTTGTCGGTGCGCAGGTGTAACTGCTCCATGCCCAAGTCCATGACTTCCATTTCGGCATCGGTCCAAGTGGCCGTGCCGTCTCGGAACATGACCTTGGCATCGTGTACTTCGACATTCCTGACATCGTCCTGGGAGTAGACCAGCAGGCGGTCCTTGCCGGGACCTCCATTGAGGACGTCCACATCACCCACGCCGCTTACCAGGCTGTCATTACCCATTTCGCCATACAGGGCATCGGCCCCTCCTTCACCATACAGGCGATCGTAATCATTTCCGCCGTGCAGTTCGTCGTTATCCGGACCACCCCGCAAGACGTCTCGTTGGTTGCCTCCATAGATCAGGTCTTCTCCTGCGTTCCCGTTGATCCGGTCAATTCCGTCTTGGCCGAAAAGGAAGTCGTTATCGTTGCCGCCGCTGATCACGTCATCGTCCGCGCCACCATAGACGTAGTCGACGCCGCCCTGTCCGTAAATGGTGTCGTTGCCCACATCACCCGTCAGGAGGTCGTTGTCCGAACCGCCGTACAGGGTGTCGTCATCGGTTCCACCATAAACTTTGTCTTCGCCACTGCTGCCGTAAATCTGGTCATCGCCAGCCTGTCCGGCGAGCGTGTCATCGCCTCCTTCACCATCGATAAAGTCGGCTCCGTCGCCACCATAGATCGTATCGTCCTGGGGTCCCCCCAGAATGGAGTCGTTCCCTTGGTCGCCGGTGATCCTGTCCTCGCCGCCGTTCCCTTGGATGACATCGTTACCGGCCTGTCCAGCGATGACATCATCGCCGGCGTTCCCTTGGATGTTGTCATTGTTTTCGT
>JAYZCF010000227.1:0-5634 GCA_036338455.1 Planctomycetota bacterium | reverse complement strand
ACCTCAGCGAACAGTTCTTCGGCATCACACTCTTCACCCAAACCTTCGCAGGCCGTCGCAACTTGGCTGCGAAGTCGGGCAAAATCAAAATTCTCGAGACGATTTTCCCGCTGGACCATCATTTGCGGGAATGGGGATGTGCTCTCCATCCGCTCTTCGGCACGCAACTGCCGGATTTTAGTTTGCTCAGCACGGTACAGAATGTAGCGGCGCGCCACAGAGAAATACTGAGCCCGCATCAGCTCTTGTTCGACAAAGTCTTGAATCTTCTCAACATCGGCACCCTCGGGTGAATAAGATGCATCGGAGACGTGATTGACCACTTCGCTGGTGATCTCCTCGATCTCCGTGACCAGGTCAATCTTTAGCGGCTCACTCGCGCCTATGCCCAAGTCGGCTCGGAATGCTTTTTGAATCGCCCGTGAAATCAATTCCCGCTCAAAGGGAATCATGCGGCCATCACGTTTCTTGACAATCATTTCTTGCTGGACGACTTTATCTACCATTCCATCGATCTCCTTGATCTAATCCCGTTCTGTAGGAAATTCCATCGCCTTGTCCGGCGACCCGCCAAAATTTGGTGCCACTCGACACGCCAGCGGTAACAGAGCGAGTCTTCCATGACACATTGTTATCTTCCTTGATGTTGGCGACACGTCCGGTCCAAGCTAGCGAAAATTTTTTGCTCGGGCACGATTGCCACACGTCCAAAGGATGAACTTTGCCATTGCAAATCCGTTTAAATTTGCCCTTTTGGACCATTCCTGGAAAAGGTTGCCTAAACAGCCCAACCCTCTCAACGGCCAGTTTTCCAAAAGTGGCGGGAGCCCAATATATCGGTGCTGCGAACCTTGTCAACACAAAATATAGTGCTTGCATTAAGATCGATCGAATGTCACTAAAAGTCAAATTTTTCTACTGTTATGGCCATAAATCGGCAAATTTATCAGAATGGGCAGCAGTTTTCCGATTGTGGGAAACTTGTCTGTCCAGCTCCAAATACGGTTGTCGATGAGCCACCTCAAACACTTCATTTCGAGGCAAAGCCTTTCGCCATCCCAATCTAGGGCCATATCCCGCAGGATTTACCAAACCGCCGTCGCCTGCCGACCAGGTTGGCGGAAATGAAATTTCCAGCATCTGGATAACCGCGATCTCCAGTTCGTTTTTAATGCGACAGATGATCTTTTTTTTAATGGCATGGTCCGCCAGCTGGCAGAGAGCAAGGGGTTCCCGATCCATTTCCGCGTTTCCCAGCGAATGACCCGCTCGGGTGGCATCACAAAAATGACCTCCCTGCCTGGGATCCGCAGAAAACGGGAGTTCGAAATTGCCGTTTCGGCCCCCCTCCTGTTTCATTCGTTTCAGGAAGGTGCTGGCACAGCGACACTGGTCACCGGTATTCCGTGTCTAAATCGCCTGGAAGCGTTACAGAAAATTGTCGAACACGAGATGCTGCATTTGATCGAGCTCATGGTGTGGGACGACTCCAACTGTGCAGCCCACCGATTCCGATCGATCGCGGCCCGCATTTTTGGTCATAGTCAATCGAACCACCAATTGCTGACACCTGGTGATATCGCCCGTCGCGACCACAACATCTCCCCCGGTGATTGGGTGCATTTTTCGCACCGCGGTTGCCAATTGAAGGGTCGGGTCAACCGGATTACCAAACGGGCAACCGTGTTGGTCCCGTGTCGCGACGGAACCCGTTACAGCGATGGACAACGTTACGCAAAGTTTTACGTCCCGTTTAATAACCTCCGCAAGTCAGCCTGAGACAGCGAACCATTAAAAAACCACCGCCCACAGGCGGTGGTTTTTTTGATCCGTACGAAGTTTCATACTCGCTTAAGGCTCGGAGGGAGACTGGGGATTGTCACCCCCACCAGTTCTTGGGGATCCACCCGAGGATCCACCCGAGGAATTGTTCTGGTTGTTATCACTCGTTATGGCCAGTGGTATAGCGATCGCAGCTACCATGGCGAGCGCCCCTACACCATTGGCTCCCCCACCGGCAGCGCCGCCGGCACCACCAGAGCAACCACAGGCGGCTGCCATACACATATCATCGGCAACGACTGCCATCGCGGATGAGTCGTAGGAGACGACATCGGCACCCGACTCGATCTGGGTGTAAAATTCAATCGATTTTTTCACGATGTTACTATCACCCACATCGGCTAAAACCAAGTCGGCCGTCGGGGCAATGGCCGCCGTATGGAAGGTGCCCAAACTGGTGTAGACGCCATTGACGGCCCCTTCGGGAACCGCCTGCAGACTCACGACCGAAACCCCGTTGGGCCCCGTCGCGATCACGTCGTAGACCCCGGGCTCCAGGCCTCCGACCTGAAAGGAACCATCTTGGTCGGCAACCGCCTTGGCGACGACCTTATCATCTTTGATAAATGCGACGGACGTCGAACCGGACAAAACTTGGTTCAGAGAAATTACCCGGCCCTCCAACTTTCCGTCCTTGGTCAGCCAAACACGACTCGAAGCGGCCACCTCGCTCTTCGCTTGTGGATCCACCGCCGATGGGGAGAGTTGCGATGTTTCACTCCCAGAAAATTCGGTCAAGGTTCGTTTGATCGTGTTGAATTCGGGGGTTGCCGCAGTCACCTCAAACAGGCCTTGTTCCTCGTCACCGCCCGTCACCACGTTCAGACCGACGACGGCAAAACCGGACTCTCCAGCAGCAATCAGGGTGTAGTGACCATCTTTCAATTCACCCACCCGGAAACCACCTTCGGGGTCGGTGCGGGTTTCTTCCACAATCTTGCCACCCCGGACAAAGTAAATCGTCAGGTTCCGCAAACCGGTTCGCAATTGGGACCGATCATAGATCGCTACCTGCCCAACTACTTCTCCCGCATCATTTTTGGCCACCACATGATCCTGCAGCGGCAGTGGGGCCGGTGCCGTACTCGTTTCCACACCCTCAGCTACCAATAGCTCAGGGCCGACAATCGGCGTCGTGTCGGAGGCCCATTGGTTCGCCGAGGCCGCAGCGGTTGCGATCAGCGGAAGTGCCAACAAGTAGGCAGCAAGCCGCAATATTCCCAAAAAATCTTTCATCAAGTGCACCAAATCAGAGCTGTCAAACAGTGAGCCGGCCAGAGACCGACTGGAAGCTTTGCAGGGCCTGGCAACGCCATAACCCACTACCATTTAATCATTGAGTCTCCAGTGCGTCAAGCTTTTATCCCCCGCCAAGACCTACATTTCCCCTCTAAAAGGGGGGATTTGTGAGACACGGCACGAGGTTGCCACCTGGTGCTCCCAGCTCAGGGAGGGCTGGGGCGATCCGCAATGAGCCCATGCTCCGGGCTACTGGCACTGGCATACTTCGATTTCCTGATCCGGCCCGACTGGTAAGCCAGGCGCCCCGCCCGCACGGCGAAATCCATCGCCAACGCCATCTTTACCGGATCCCGCGCTCGGGCGACCGATGTATTAAGCAAGACAGCGTCGGCGCCGAGTTCCATCGCAATCGCCGCATCGCTGGCCGTACCGACCCCCGCATCAACGATCACCGGATATTCCGGATCTCCTTGTTTCAGGTCCTCCACGATCATCTGCAAATTGTTCGGATTCACAATGCCAAGCCCCGAGCCAATGGGCGAACCAGCCGGCATGACCGAAACAGCACCCGCTTCCTTCAATCGCTGAGCCATGACCGGATCATCGTTGGTGTAACAGAGAACTTCAAAGCCGTCCTTGACCAGTTCTCGCGTCGCTTTGAGCGTCTCCATCACGTCGGGCATCAACGACCGGCTACTGCCCAGAACTTCCAGCTTGACCCATTCCGAACCCGGATTTCCCAAGCCTCTCAAAATCTCTCTCCCCATCCGGGCACAACGCAGAGCCGTCTCCGCGTCGTAGCAGCCGGAAGTGTTGGGCAACAGGACCGTCCGCTCCAAGTCGAGGTAATCGAGAATGTTTCTCCCCGAACTGTCATGCAGCTTCTCCCGCCGCACGGCAATCGTTACACACTCGGCATTTACCACCTTGAACGAATCGGCCATCTGCTCAAACGAAGCGTACTTCCCGGTCCCCAGGATCAGACGGTCCTGCAGAGTCTGCGATCCAATCTGCAATGGATCGGCCAAGGCCTCACGTTCCAGAAAGACTCCCGATTCCATCATCCCCCCCCTACCAAGGTCACAATCTCAACCCGGTCTTCCGGGCATAGGGCACGTTGGGCAAAGGCCGTTTTCGGCTGAACTTCGAGGTTCAGTTCGACGGCCACCGCCGCCTGGGTGATGTCGAGTCGGACCAGCAGGTCAGCAATCGTGGTCCTGACCGGCACGGAGATTTCCTCTCCGTTGACGGTGATACGTATGTTTGGTTCCATCCGGCTCACCCATCATCAAGACTGGTTTCTGCCATGTCACGGGCATGGTAGCTGCTTCTTACAAACGGTCCGCTGGCCACTTTTCGAAACCCCATTTGCCGCGCTTTTTCCCCGAGAAAATCGAATTCATCGGGGGTGATGTAGCGGGTCACTTTCAAATAACGATCGGTTGAGGGTTGCAGGTATTGGCCGAGTGTGAGGAAATCGCAACCAACATCCAGCAAATCCGACAAGACGTCGAAGAGCTCTTCGTGAGTCTCCCCCAAGCCCAGCATCAAGCCGCTTTTGGTCCGGATCGAGCCGTCCAATTGCTTGACCCGGCGAAGGAGTTCAAGTGTCCAGCGGTAATCTGACTTGGGTCCCCGCACGCGGCGATATAAACGCGGCACCGTTTCCGTGTTGTGATTAAATACCTCTGGTCGGGCCGCCACCACCCGTTCAACAGCCGCAGGATTGTTGATGAAATCGGGTGTCAAGACTTCCACCGTGGCGCCCGTCCGCTCCCGGACCGACAAGATACAGCGATAAAAATGATCGGCACCCCCATCGGGCAGGTCGTCTCGGGTCACGGACGTGATTACGACGTGCTTTAGACCGAGACGATGGGCCGCCTCGGCCAAGCGTTCCGGTTCGTCGAGCTCCAACGCCTCCGGCTTGCCGCGGCCGACCGCACAAAAACTGCAAGGCCGGGTGCAGACATTCCCAAGGATCATGAAAGTAGCCGTTTGCTGCGAATAGCACTCCATCCGATTGGGACACTTCGCGTTATCGCATACCGTTTCCAATCTCAGCTCGTCCAGCAGCTTGGCCGTCTGGTTGTGGGCGTTCCCCTTGGGTACCTGCCGCTTCAACCAGGTCGGCAGACGACGCGACGATTCACTGTCGGCCTCTGGCTCGGTGGCAATCGGCAAATTGACAATGGGTAGTTGGGACACGGAGGTACTTTCTGACAGAACGACGTCGGATGTTGGGGTGCCAAGCTGACCGGCAAAATCCCGGTGAAACTCACCGATAACTAGATCATGTTAGGTTAACCCGGGGAGATTAACTAGGCTCGAATCTGCTGTTTCATGCCCATTGGGGCCAACCGAAGGCCCCAAGTTATGGCATAATCAGAGCGGTTTCGATGATGAACCTCCCGTGGACAGCCTCGCCGGCCTCCCGGGAGAGGGCCAGCGGGCCGCAGATCATGAAAACGAGCCTCACTCCTGAACCGATCGGTTCAGGACGAGACAGGACAAGTTCTTGCCGTCCGACAGGAATGGATGAATGGCAGC
>JAYZCF010000226.1:0-10338 GCA_036338455.1 Planctomycetota bacterium | reverse complement strand
GAATTAGTCGTTGATCCTGAAGAAGCGAAAGAACTTTCTGTGAATCTCAGTGAAACTTCTGGGGATGCTATCGCGGCGCCCGGTTCCGCGATTCGTGTTAGCCTCGTCATTGCCTGGTGTTGTATTATTGCAGCCGCCCTTTCGGTGGCTGGTGTGCTGCAAGGGGTGGTGACGTTGAGTGAGCGCCGCGGTGCTTTTGTCTCGACCGTAACCCATGAATTGCGTACGCCGTTGACCACGTTTCGGATGTATTCTGACATGTTGTCGGCCGGCATGATCGAGGATGAAGAGAAAAAGGGCCAGTACCTGGAGACATTGCGGATTGAAGCAGATCGACTTTCACACCTCGTTGAAAATGTGCTTCAATATGCCCGCTTGGAACGTGGCAAGCGCGGTAAACAGCGACAGGCGATCGAAGTCCAGCAATTGTGGCAGCGCATCGAGTCGCGACTTGCTGATCGGGCCGACCAAGCCGGGATGCAGATCAAGGTCGACTTGGATCCCAGCTGTGTTGCAGCCAAGGTGCTCACCGATCCGGCAGCAGTCGAACAAATCCTCTTCAACCTGGTCGACAACGCCTGCAAATACGCCGGGCAAGATTCGCTCAATGAAATTGAGATTTGTGGGCGAGCTGTCGATCGCTATTTGAGGATACGTATCAGCGACCAGGGGCCGGGAATTCCGGCTGATAAGATTCGCTACTTGTTTCGACCGTTCTCGAAATCGGTCCATGATCCGGCCAATACGGCCCCCGGTGTGGGCCTGGGCCTGGCCCTGTGCCGACAGCTGGCGCGGGCTCTCGGGGGCGAACTCGAGTATGATGCGACCTGCCCGGCAGGAGCCTCGTTTCTGCTCTCGCTCCCCTGGGCGAGCGCTGATCGCCCAGTAGCTGGCAGTGGCTAAAGTGCCCTGTCCTGAGCGACTATCTTTCCTATTTTAACTGAGTCGACCGGTTTCTAATTGATGGGCCGATTTGCCGGATGGGAAGGCTGGAAAATTGAGAGGCAATAACTTGCGTTCTTGCCCCTGATTTGTTCTTTATGAGGAATAGGATTACGTGAACCTCGGCTTTGGCAAGCTCTCTTCATGCTTCTTTTCCGGAACAGAGAAAGGCAGGTGAGACAATGACTTTTCGTCCCAATCGTGGTTTAAGGCGATCAAGGTTTCGACGCTCGATGAGGCGCTCTCAGTCTTCCCCTTACCAGGCGCGGTTAGACGGCTTGGAACCGTTAGAGCGCCGGTTGTGCCTGTCGGCCATGGGACCATTTGCGCGTATTGTACAACCGATTGCCGTTATCAGTAACAGTGATGCACGCGTTGTTGGCGGTGTGCAGACCGAGCGTTTTGAATCAGTGGGGATTATTGGTGATCGCTTCGGCAGCTTTTGTAGCGGCACGTTGATTACCCCGGTACACGTGGCCACTGCGGCTCACTGTGCAGTCGGGATTGGCCACCAGGATGGTCGATTTAGCGTGGAAGGAACCACCTATGCGACGACGATGATTCACGTGCATCCTCAATATAACGACTTCACTTTGCACAACGACATTGCCGTTTTCCATCTCAACAGACCGGTTGCAGCGGTTGATCCGAGTCCGATCTTTCGGGGTACTCCACAGGTTGGCCAGATGTTGACTCTGGTCGGTTACGGCGCAGGGGGAACTGGCGAGTCGGGTCATACGGGTGACTTCGGTACCAAGCGCGTCGGGACGACACCGATCGACGGAGTTGAAGAGAGTCTTATCACCTGGCGTTTTGACAATGAAAACGAAAGTAACACGGCTCCCGGTGATTCCGGCGGGGCGGCATTTTTGACGATTAACGAGCAATATTATTTGGCTGGCATCACCTCCGGCGGAGACCGGTGGGACGCCGGGTATGGTGATAATTCGTTTGATACGCGAGTTGACGCCTTTGCCGATTGGATCGACGCCAATACCGAGACCGAAGCGGAAGATGGCACGGAAACCGTCGATGAAGACCTTGAACAAGAGACTACCGATGAAACGCCGGCCGACGAGTTGCCGGATGAAAATGTCACCGAGGAAACCGGCGATGAGCAGCTTGTCGACGAAGATAACGACAAGCCGGAACCCCCGCCTCTGCCGGGGGATGATCATGCAGATGAGGCCGGACCGGCCGCGACCCTGATTTCTCTCGAAGAGGGAGTAGGAAGCGGCCAGGGAATCCTGGAAGAACCGGGAGACCGGGACTTGTTTCAGCTGGTTTTTGAGGAGAGTGGCCTGGTCACGATCCAAGCGACTAGCACTGATGGCTGGCTGGATACCTACCTGCGTCTCTATGATGACGCCGGTGATGTGATCGCTGAAAACGATGATTTTGGTGGTAGCTTTAACAGTCAGCTGACGCTGGATATGGAAGCAGGCACGTACTATGTCGATGTGGGTGCCTATGCCGATTGGGGTATCGGAGAATATCAAGTTGATGTCCAGGTGGTCGAGGCAGGCCTTGAACCGGTCGAGAGTGTTGAGGCGATTGCCCTCAATTCGGTTGGCGGTGCACGGTTGTGGGATGAGATCGTGTCAGCTGGTGAGGTCCGCAGCTATTCCTTCGTGGCGACGGTTTCGGGGCGCATGATCGTGCGTACCAACCAGCTTTCTCACCGCATGGATACGATGCTTACTGCCTACGATTCCGCCGGCAATGAGCTGGCTTTCAACGACGACTGGCGAGGTTTGAAGAGTCGTATCCGGTTTGATGTCCAGGAAGGTGAAACGTACCGCGTTGATGTCTCAGGGTATCGGGACAGTGTTGGTTCCTACCGCCTGGCCTTGCGAACCAAGGAGAGTTCGAATTCATTGTGGCCTCCGGAATTGGCGACCTTTCCTGGTGAAGTGACTGCCGAGGATGTCACGGTGGCGGTCGATGACGGATTTGATGCGGTTGCAGAAGCGGTCACCTCGACGATTAATCAGTATGAGGACCCGTTCAATTGGGGGAACGTGGATGCCGTTTGGACGGAGACCGAAACACTGATCAACGAGACCACGGATGAGATCTCGGTAACGAGTTCCGAAGTCGATGAAGGGATTACCGAAGTCTTGGAGTGGGAGTTTGGCTGGCTGAACCAGCTGTTGCACAGTTGGTTTGGATAGCGGACATTAGCTTGCATTCCGAAAGCTCCTTGGTTCAAATGAATCGCTCTCCGATCCAGCGTTGCTAAAGAGAGCAGGTTCATGAGTCAGGTTAAGCCATTGTCGCACCCGGTCGTGCAACACCATCTCGCTGCGCTAAGAGATGTTGAAACAGAATCGGTAGAGTTTCGTCGTCTCGTTGGCCGCTTAACGCTGTTGTTAGCCTGCGAAGCAACGAGTGATTTGCCGTTGCATGATGTCCAGGTGCAGACACCACTGACAACCATGACCGGTTCTCGCCTTGCCCAGCGAATTGGTTTAGTACCGATTCTAAGAGCCGGCATCGGCATGGTGGACCCTTTCTTGGAATTGATCCCGTCGGTAGAAGTCTGGCATCTGGGGTTGTTTCGCGACGAGCAGACGGCGCAACCGGTCCAATACTATAATAAGATTCCCGATCAGGATCCGGTCGATGTGGCTTTTGTCGTTGACCCGATGCTGGCCACCGGTGGTTCTGCCGTAGCGGCCTTGTCGACCCTGAGTGATTGGGGAGTGACGGATCTGCGCTTGCTGTCCATTATTGCAGCGCCCGAGGGAGTCGCCGAAGTGACGAGCCAGTTTCCGACCGTGCCGATCCACGTTTGTGTGATCGATGAATGTTTGAATGACCGTAAATTCATCGTGCCAGGTTTGGGCGATGCGGGTGACCGAATCTTTAATACAGAACGGTCTGAATGATTCAGGTCGGCTGCTGTTTGATAGAAACAATCAGGTGAACGATGATCATGCAACGCCTCATCAGCTTTGGCGGTCTGTTCGTACTGATGGGCTTGGCCTGGTTGATGAGTTCTCACAAGAAACGTGTCAACTTGCGAATGATTGTGGGCGGTTTGTCGTTGCAGTTCGTCCTGGCAGCCCTGGTCCTGGGGACGGTTCCCGGGAAAAAGATGTTCGACGGGATTAATGTCGGCTTTGAACACTTAAACGAATTTGTTCAGGCGGGCAGTAATTTTGTCTTCGGTATGGACTCTGAACAGGAGAGTTATCGCAAGGAGCTCCGCAAGCAAGCGGAGGATCAAGGATCGGCTGCGACCGAGCAGGCAGAAACGCCCAGTCAGCCGCGTAGAACGAGACAATTGATGTCATCCTTTGCCTTCGGTGTGCTGCCAACCATCGTCTTTTTCGCTTCCCTGATGGGGATCCTCTACCATCTCGGCATCATGCAGCTAGTTGTGACGGCAATGGCTCGCCTCATGCAATACACGCTGGGTGTTTCTGGGGCGGAGAGTTTGGCGGCGGCCGCAAATGTCTTCGTTGGACATACGGAAGCACCGCTTGTTATCCGGCCCTATCTTTCGAAACTGACGCTCTCGGAACTCAATGCGGTCATGGTCGGTGGATTTGCTACGGTCACGGGCGGATTGTTGGTTGCCTATCATGAAATGGGAATCAGTGCCGGCCACCTGGTCACTGCTTCGGTGATTTCGGCCCCAGCAGCATTACTGGTTGCCAAGTTGATGCAACCCGAAGTCGATACGCCGGAAACACGTGGTACCGCTAAGGTTCAGGTATCCCGCACCGGTTCAAATTTGATCGAAGCCGCTGCCATCGGCGCTACCGATGGCCTCAAGCTGGCCGTCAATGTAGGAGTGATGCTGTTGGCTTTCCTGGCCCTGATTGCCATGGCGAACGCGGGAATCGGCTGGATCGGTTCCTGGTTTGGACAGACTTGGAGCCTGGAGGCAGGATTAGGGGTCCTTTTCGCTCCGATCGGCTGGGTGATGGGAATTCCCTGGGAAGAGTGTCGCCATGCCGGGCAATTGCTGGGGCTAAAAATGGTCACCAACGAGTTCCTCGCTTATGATCAGTTGGGCCAGTGGCTTCAAGAAGATTCAACCGTGCAGATAAGTCAAAGAACACAGAACATCATGATCTATGCGCTCTCGGGATTCTCGAATTTCGGTGCTATCGGCATTCAGCTTGGTGGCATCGGAGGATTAGCACCAGATCGCCGAACGGACCTGGCCAAACTGGGCTTGCGGGCTATGATCGGCGGTACAATCGCCTGTTGCATGACGGCTTGCGTGGCCGGCGTTTTGATCGGCTGATAGCCATCTGCCAGGTATATCTGTTACGGAGTTGGCCCACCGGGCAGTAACTCAGACAATTCAAACCGCTGGACATAGCCGGGTTGGTCCGGTTTCTTGTCGACATCGATCAAAAAAACAGTCAGCTGAGGGCAAAATTCTGCGAGCACCTGGCGACAAGCTCCGCAGGGTAACACGCCGCCGGCGGTGGCAATCACGAGTGTCCCGAAATCACGGTAGCCGGCCGAGACAGCAGCCCCTAAAGCAACCCGTTCAGCACAGTTGGTAAGGCCATACGACCGGTTTTCAACGTTGCATCCGCTGAAAATTTCTCCGCTGCTAGTTTGTAAGGCAGCCCCGACGAGGAACTCAGAGAAGGGGGCATAGGCGTGCAAACGGACTTTGAGGGCCGCGTCGACGAGCTGGTCAGGAGGGGTGTTGGACATGGATTAGTTCTTTGCAGAATGGGGGATGTGTTGAATGATCAAATCAGGTGCTACCGAGGCCTGTTGGTCGAGCTGAATCGATTCCAGGATAAGCTTGCCAACAAATTCCCGTTCTGACTCACGAGCAAATAAACGGGCCAGCATTTGCCCTTCTTGGACACAGTCACCAAGACGAACTTCTATTTCGAGACCGACACCCAGGTCAATGGGGTCTCCCATTTGGCGCCGCCCGCCACCGAGTTCAATGATTGCTCTGCCAAGTTGTTCTGCGTCAATGTTGGCCACGTATCCCGCGCCGGGCGAGACCAGTTCGCTGGCCGGAGCCAAGGGGCGCTCTGCATCCAGGTTGCCTCCTTGAGCGGCAACCATCTGTTGAAATTTTTCGTAACCACGCCCTGAGGTCAGGTGTTCCGAGAGCAGTTGTTCTGCTTCGCTCGTGGTGCTGCTCGTCCCACTATTAACCAGCAGTTCAGCAGCCAATGTTAGCGTTAATTGCCGGAGGTCTTCCGGGCCCTCTCCGCGTAGCAGGTCGATCGCTTCCTGGACTTCCAGAGCATTACCGATCATCTTTCCCAGCGGTTGATTCATATCGGTCACAAACGCCGATGTTTTCAATCCCATACGTTGGCCGGTGGAAACCAGTGACTGGGCCAGGGCAAGTCCCTGTTGAGGGGTTTTCATGAACGTACCGTTACCGCATTTTACGTCCAGAACCAGTGCGTTCAGATTTTCGGCCAGTTTCTTACTCATGATACTGGCCGTGATCAAGGGAATGGAGGCGATGGTGGAAGTTACATCGCGCAGTGGATAGAGTTGCCGGTCGGCAGGAGCCAATTCAGAACTGGCACCGGTGATGACGCAGCCAACCGTCTCCACGAGGTTCCGTATTTCCGTCACGCTTAGATCGGTTCGAAATCCCGGGATCGATTCGAGTTTGTCCAGGGTGCCGCCGGTGGGGCCCAGGCCGCGTCCGGAGAGCATGGGAACTTGGCATCCACAACAGGCCAACAATGGGGCTAAGGCCAGCGAGACCTTGTCTCCAATCCCACCGGTCGAATGTTTATCGACCCGTGGCGCGTCGCCCTCGGTGGCAGCGAGGGTAACACCGGATTGCAACATGCAATCGGTTAAGTTGGCGGTTTCCTCGGCCGTCATCCCTCGGCAGTAGATTGCCATGGCCAGTGCGGCCATCTGGTAATCCGGGATCTCACCGTTGGCAAATCCCCGTATGAACACCTCGATTTCACGGGCGGTCAACTCCAGACCGTCTCGCTTGTGGGCGATGATCAGCGCGGGATTGTGTTGCATAATCGTTCCGGCAGTTGTTGCCTGAGCCGCTTGCGGAGCCTCGACGTGGCTGCCCAGAAAAGGGGTCTAGAAATGCGATTAACCTAGTTCCGGGATCGGTCTGCCACCCGCCGTCACGATGGGAACCGGCCGTCCTTGGGGATTGACCCAATGACTGTCCAGCTCAATGTCCAAATGGCGAAAGGTCGTCGCCGCAATGTCTTGAGGGCGGACGATCGAACTGGCCACGCTACCACCGCGTGAATCGGTGCTTCCGATCACCTGGCCATGATTCAGTCCACCACCGGCCATCACCATCGACATTACGTTGGTCCAATGGTCTCTGCCGGCCTCTTTGTTGATAACCGGAGAACGTCCGAATTCACCCATCATCATGACCAGTGTTTGATCGAGCAGTCCACGCTGTTGTAAGTCATGAATGAGCGCGTGGAGTGTCCGATCAACGCGTGGCAGCAGTGGTTTGAGACCCTTCTCAAGGCCTCCCCAACGGACATTGTCTCCGTGATGATCAAAATAACCCCAGGCACCGCTAACGAGCACAAAGGTGACACCGGCTTCGACCAGTCGTCGGGCCAGTAGCGCTTTTTCACCGATGCTTTCGCGTCCGTATAATTCGCGAGTTGCCGGCGTCTCCTGGGAAAGGTCAAAAGCGGTCTGGACTTTTCCAGAGACCACCATTTCATAAGCTTCACGTGTGTATTGATCGACTTGCTGCAAGGAGGTGCTTTGGTCAAGTTCCTGTTGTAATTGCTGGAACTGCTCCCGTAATTGGGCGCGATCTTGGAGGCGGGGTACTTTGATTCCATCGGGTAAGGCAAATTTTCCCGCCAGTTCAGCTCCTTTTACAGGTGCATAGCGGCGACCCATCTGGCCTGCTTCCCAAACATCTGAAACCCAACTGTTCGCCAGGCCGACGAAGCCGGGAAAGACGGGATCATTAGGGCCGCGAAACTTGGCAGCGATGGAACCCATCGAAGGATAGCCTCCCCCGTCACGACCGTCGTTTGTGCGCCGCGCGAAGGGGTTTCCGGCCTGCATCGTAATGGGAGTATGATTGCTGGCACGGCAATCTACCGAACGAATAATTGACAGCTGGTCAGCCATCGAGGCGTGCAGCGGCAGGTGTTCCGAGAACCGGACACCGGGTAGTTTGGTACTGATGGTGTCGAAGGGACCACGAATCTCTCGTGGAGCGGCTGGTTTGGGGTCCCACATGTCGAGATGACTCGGGCCTCCCGATAACCAAAACAAGATGACTGCCTTGCGTTCTTTACCGGTACGTAGTGGAGCCTTTGTCGCTGGACTTGCCGCGTTGAGCAAGGAGCTCAACCCCAAGCCGCCACAGCCTGCCAGTCCAGCCTGGAGAAACCAACGACGTGATCCGACCGTAATCGGGTGGGAACCGTGCGCTCTTACCATCGAAGGATGATCGGTCATGGCAGGACCTCTATGTATGGTTGAGAAATATCTTCACCGGCCCCGGCGACAGGGCCTTCCTATCATAGTGCATAGGCGCCCCTGGGGACAATAAAGAAAAAAATCGGCAACTGTCCGTTGCTGTCACCAGGTTGATCGAGACGGTCGTCAGAACTAGGGCACCTATCCCAAATTACTCGGGGATTTTGCGTTCAATAGAAATCTTTTCCTTGTCGATCAAGCGGAGATAATCATTCACAATGGACAAGACTTCGGTGAGATAAGGCCCCTGTTCCATGACGGGATTGCGTGGATTGCCAGGAGGAGTTGAAGTTGGCTCGACCGCCAGATTGTGGCTGGCAGAGCTGGCCAGGTACTGTTGTCGGTTGAGCGAAATCGTCTTTGCCTGTTGCGTTTTTTGGGAGTGTTTGATTCGTTCCTTGAGAGCCTGCAAGTCCGCGGATTCTGCTTGTCGAGCAGTGGATTGCTTGGATAACTGTGCGATAAGTTGTGGGTTGGTGAAACGGTAGGGCGTGAAGGAGGTGGCATCAACCTGGTCGAATGGTAGCGAGAAATTCAGCTTTGCTTCATCGGATTGAGAGGCTTCTGTTCGGGAAGGTAAGATGACGTCGGGAAGAATGCCACGCAACTGGGTAGTCTCTCCGTTCGGGCGGTAAAACTTTTGGATGGTAATTTTGAGGGCACCCAAATTGACGTTGTTGGATGGCGCCCGAAACAGCTGTCGATTCAGGTCGAGCAGTTGTTGAACCGTTCCCTTTCCGTAGGTTGCGTGATCGCCCAGAATGAGCCCACGTCGATAGTCCTGAATGGCGCCGGCGAAAATTTCACTCGCACTGGCACTCATCCTGCTGGTCAAAACCACCAGGGGCCCGGACCAGGCGATGGTGGCATCTGTATCGAGCATTAATTTCACCTGCTGATGGCTGTCCTTGACTTGCACAACTGGTCCCTGGTCAATGAATAAGCCGGTCAGCCGAATTGACTCAATAAGGCTGCCACCACCGTTGTTGCGGAGATCCAGCAGGACCACGTCGACCTGTTGTTTCTGGAAGTCTTTCAGGATTTTGCCGACGTCACGGGAACAGCTCTTAAAGTCTGCAAGATTATTGCGGGCAGCTTCTGCGTCGACATAGAAGCTCGGTAGCTTGATGATGCCGACACGCGCTGGCATGCCATTTGGCTTGACAGGTCCCTCGATCACGACGCTACGTGCTGCCGCATCTTTGAGATCAATTTTACTGCGGGTCAGTTGGTGGATCGTCATCTCACCACCGTTGGCAGGTAAAATGCCGAGCCGGACGGTGGTTCCTTCTTGGCCACGAACGAGTTGAACGATGTCTCGCAGTGTCTTGCCGGTGACATCGATCATTTCCGCTTCGACTCCCTGCCCGACACTTACGATTCGGTCCTTGGGTTGTAGCTTGTCCTGGCGAGCGGCATCGCCGCCGGGAATGAGCTTGCGAATCGCGACATACCCCAGGTGTTGTTCGAGTTCCGCACCGATTCCTTGATAATTTAGTCGCATACGAATTCGTAAACGTTCGTAGGACGGAGGAGACAAATAGGAGGTGTGGGGATCAAAACTGCTGGCCAGTGAGGAAAGGAAGATTTCCAGCAGATCATCGGCAGTCGTCTGAGCGATTTGCTGGGCAAAATGACGATATCGCAGCAGGACTCGATCTCGAGTCGCGGTACTCTGCGTCTCTTTGGAATTGAGGATGAGCAGGTCGTACTTGAGTTGGCGACGCCAGCGATCTTCGACCTCAGCTGCGTTCTTGGGAAATTCGTTGAGGCTGAGATCTTGATTGACGGTCTCGTTGATCGTGAAGTCAAAGTCTCTTTTGATTAACGTTTCGACCAGTTCAGTGCGTTGCTGAACGCGCTTTTGGAACCGGTGAAACACCGTGTAAGCGATGGTCAGGTCGTGATCAGACAGTTGGTTGTCGATGAGCTTTTCCAGTTTCA
>JAYZCF010000225.1:0-23789 GCA_036338455.1 Planctomycetota bacterium | reverse complement strand
GGCTTGGTCAACCCGGACCCGGAACAACGTTTTCCCAGTGCCGAAGCAGCGGAGTTGCTGGAAGAGGGGGCCGCCGCGTTCCACCGTCAGTTGGTTAAGAACGACCTGTCGAGTGAATACGAAAATGATATTCGTATCTGGATTGAAGAATTGTTGGAAATCCAGGATGAGCTGTTTGTCGATGAAGAGGACCAGTAGGTCGTTCAAATCGATTTTTGGCCTTGGCCTCCGCTCAGCCGACTGGCGTCGCGCACAACTAACCAGCAATTCGCTAGCAGCTAATTCTTCACCCTGTCATCTACCAAGTCGGGTTGGCCGGCTTCGTCTTTAGGCAGATGGGCCGAGAGTCGCCTAATGACGGCCTTGAGTTTGTCGTCGGCCTCGGCCCGCTTGATTAGGTTGTCGAACTCGTGGGGGTCGGTCGAGCGATCGTAGAGTTCTTCATTGCCGTCGGCATAACGAGTGTAGCGGTAGCGGGTTCCGGCAACACTGTGGTTGTGAGCGTAGATTGTGGTGATCGCTGGGCGTTCTTTTTCCCCAATCGGGTTGGCAAGCCAAGGTAGGAGGCTCAGGCCGTCGAGCTGCTTGTCGGATTTAGCGGGGGCCAAACCTACGGCGTCAACGAGCGTCGGATAGACATCCAGTAACTCGGCCGGCCTATCGCATCGCACACCGCGCGGCAAATCTTTCATCCGTTTAGGCGGCACGATGATCATTGGAACACGGGTTGAGCGAGTCCACAAAGTCTGTTTGGCGATATGGTCTTTCTCGCCCAGGTGCCAACCGTGGTCGGAAACCACGACGATCCAGGTGTTGTCGGCCATTGGGCTCTGATCCAGAGCCTTAATAACCTCTCCCAAAGCACCGTCCATGGCGGAGGTGCAGGCGAGATAAGCTTGTGTTAGGGTGCGGAGGTTGCCCTCGGTTGAGCGCGCCCAGTCGGCGGGTGCTTGAAATGAAACTCGGGATGCGATTCGCTTGGCAATCGGTGAAAGGTCGTCCATGTCCCCATCGCGGGTGGCGTGCAGCAAGACGTCCTCTTTGCTCGGCGCGCCGTCGTACCACCTCTGCGGAGCGAATAAGGGTAGATGCGGATTGTAAAAACCCAGCGCAAGGAAACGCGGATTGTCACCGTTGTGATACGGTGTAGCGATCTGCTCAGCGGTCCATTTTGCGATACGCAGATCGGTGTAACGTTCCTCGGTTTCGGGGTAGACGCCGATGTCCCAGATACTGGGTTTGGCGACCTCCGGCGGGACGATCAGTTTCTTGGGTGGATACGGTCCTTGATTGGTTTTGAAGCAAGGCGTGCCGCCGAGGGGTTTGTTCCTGCTGCCATGAAGTAGTTTGCCCGCAGTAAAGACGTCGTAGCCGGCCTGTTCGAAGCGTTTGGTCAACCACGGAATCTGTTTGCCTGGCTGGAGCTTGCCCTTGGCATCGTACTGTGCCCGGTTGCCGTAGACGCCGGTGGTTGTCGGGCGTAGGCCAGCCATGAAACTTGTGCGGGAAGGCCGGCAGATCGGTGCCTGGCAATGAGCATTGGTAAAAAGGACCCCGCGTTTGGCGAGAAGGTCGAGGTGCGGTGTCGAGGCCTGGGGATGGCCACGGCCTGTAAGATGTCCCGCTTCCGTAGCGGCATCCTTGTCCGATAGACAGCCGATCCAATCATTGAGATCATCAATCGTGATAAGCAGCACGTGGTCCCGAGCCGCGGTTGTGGGCGAGACGCCTGCTTGGGAGTTCCAGGAGAAGGCGCAGGCTAACCAGGCAAACAAGGTCGCCTGAAACGTGATGATCAAGATCTTCATCCGTTTTGACGTTTATGCCCAGTCCAAGCCGGTGATCTGTTTCAGACGGTCTTCAAAACTGCCTAGCAGGCCGCCGATGATGTCCCATTTTTTGGCCCGTCGCAGCTCAATATCTCCGTGTTGGTTGACCCTGACGATCGAATTGTCCTCAACGCCGGCACTTCCCAGATCTTGAATCTGTAGTTCGCTGTCGTTAATGATCTCGGCCAGGGTGGCACCCGTCATTTCAATAAATTGCATTTCGTTCTTTTCGGCCATGGATGTTCCAGCTTGATTCGGTTTGCATTTTCCAAGTGGACATCCATCTTAGCATATTTCTGCTTCATCGTCATCCGGTCGCGGTGTCACCATTTTTCTTCGCGTTGCGAGCGTGCCCTTCGACGGTCTGAATTTTCTGAATTCCGTTCAGGGTGGAAGCCGTGTGAGGGGATGAGGTCCGTTGGGATGGGTCGGTAACCTGTTGGGTGAGGAACCTGATCTGTTCATCACGACGATCCAGTAGATCGGCGATCCAAGCCATCAGATCCGATTCGCGGACCTCCAGTTCACGGCTTACCTGATGGGGGGTCGCAGTTCCGGACATCAGCCGCTGCACGATTCCATCGCGGTATTTTTGTGAGAAGCGGGCGGACCGCTGTTTTTGCAATACGAGCGACAGGTCACGTCGGATGAAATTGCCGTCTTCCTGAATCGTTGTCGTGAAATCTGCGACTGCTTCTTTTTCAGCCGCCTTGCGACAGCGGGCCAGGAAACGGAGCCTGTGGCCACATTGGTCACATCGCCAAACAGGCGGCCCTGCGAGGCGAGATAATTTGAGTGTCAGCCTTTCGCGCCAATTGGCCAGCCGGCTTCCTCCAACGCGGGTGAAGAAAGCATTCTTTTTACACCGAGAACAATATCCCTGATTGGTTGATTCTTGGCTCATGCCGTTCAGATTTTGCAAGAGGAGTCATCGCAGCGTCATGGTTTTCCTTTACAATCATCGTAGTACAAACGTTTTTGAAATCCAGTGGCAACGTCATGTCGGCCCCCGCAGGTTCTGTTATGGGGGGAGCCTGGTTGCTTTGGAATGTGTCTTGAATTGGATAACCGATTGATCGATCAACCTGTGGAAACGCGAACGGTTGAGGAGGAGCAGGCCAACATGCGGTTGGACTCTTTTTTGGTCCTCCACTTCCCCCAGTTTAGTCGGGCAAAGTTGCAGCGCGCCGTGGGCAAGCATCAGGTGACTGTTGACGGCAAGGTTGCCAAGTCGTCACTGAAGTTGAAGCCCGGGCAACAAGTGAATGTTGTGTTGCCGAGTCCAGAGCCGGCGACGGCTATCCCTGAGGATATTCCGCTTGACCTGCTATACGAGGATGAGCATGTGGTGGCCGTCAACAAGCCGCCAGCCATGGTCGTTCATCCGGCCAAAGGGCATTGGTCTGGAACGTTGACTGCGGCGTTGGCGTTTCGCTTTGATCAGCTCAGCCAAGTTGGGGGAGCGACACGGCCCGGCATCGTTCACCGTTTAGATCGCGACACCAGTGGCGTAATCCTGGTTGCAAAATCGGATATGGCTCACTATGAATTGGCTCGGCAATTTGAACAACGTACTGTGGAAAAAGAGTACTGGGCATTGGTGTCTCCCGCGCCGGACCGAGATCGAGATATGATTGACCGACCGATCGGGGTGCATCCCTACCAGCGAGAAAAGATGGCTATCCGCGAGGGGCATTCGACGAGTCGTCCCGCACAAACAGGGTATGAGGTGGCAGAGAGATTCGACGGTTTTGCCGTGGTTCGTCTTTTTCCCAGAACGGGGCGAACCCATCAGATTCGTGTGCACTTGGCGCACGTGGGTTGCCCTGTCCTCTGTGATCGCTACTACAGTGGGCGAGCCCGAGTCACGTGGGGGGATTTTTCTGGGGACCGTGGCGACCAGGAGGTCCTCTTGGAGCGGCAGGCGTTGCATGCTGACCAGATTACGTTTAGTCACCCGGCCTCTGGTGAGCGTGTAACCGTCCAAGCACCGTTACGGGAGGACTTGTTGCGGACCGTTGAGGCGATCCGAAATCACCGGGGTTAATCTCCGGATTTATCCGGCTTCTTGGCGGATGAGGTTTCCAGCATCCCGGCACGTTCAAACGCATCTTCGAGGAAGTAATTCAGGTCTTCTGCATCTTCTGCGTGTAACACTTCGTAAGCTCTTGCCGGATTGCGAGCGTGGTAGAGTTGTTCCCGTAAGTTGAGGTCGCGGGTAATCGCCGTGGCAAAGGCAGCCAGGATTTCCAGGTGCAGGTTCCGTTGCGATTCTGGCGTTGCCAGCAGGAGCACGGCATGGACGGGCCGCTGGTCGGGCGCATTCAGGTCGAGGCCTGGTCTACTGATACCGAGAACACCTTTGATCTGGGTATCCTCCCCGGGCAGGATCGCATGTGGGATCATCAAGCCTTCGCCCAGGCACGTCGTTTCCTCGGCGTCTCGGTCAAGTACCTGTCGGATGTACTCTTCCTGTTCAATGGACATGTTGCTGGTTTCATATAGCAGACTCGAAAGTCGGCGAACCACTTCCTCCACGGAATTGCCGGTAAGGTCGGTGACGATCCGCTGCTCCTGCAGAAAATCGAGTAAACGATCTCGGTCTTTGTGGTCTTCCCCGGCGCGTTGCAGAGCGAAGCGGGTGGCACTGGGACCCAACAACTGGTTGATCGCCAAAGCGGCTAATCCGACCGTTGTAACGATCCCTTCGATACTCTCAAAATTTGGGTTTTCTTGAACCAGCAGGATCAGGCCGACGGCAACTCCCCCGTGGGGTAGTAGGGCGATACCGAGATAATTCCGAATATCACGTGACATGCCAGCAGCCCGCATGGCCAGGAAGGCGCTGGTGAATTTACCGGTCATCCGGGCGGCAAAGAACAGCCCCACCAGTCCGGCTGCGGCCGGTACTTGGGCGAAGTCGAGCTTCATCCCGGCCAGCGTAAAAAACATGGCAAACAAGACACCGCTGATTGAATGCATGTAGGCCTCGGTAGACCGTACTGTGTCGTGCCGCAGGTTGGTCACCACGATCCCGGCGAAGGTACAGGCCAAGATCCCAGAAACGCCCATGGCGACGGCAGTCCCCCAGGTTCCCAGAATAACGGCTACCATGACGGGGCCCAGAAAGGCGGGGCCGACAATGGTTCGTGTCAGGACCAGGGCAATACAGGCCCAAAAGGCGCCGATGGCAAAACTGATCCCGAATTGGACGCCGACCAGCCCGAGGGCATTGGTCCAGCCGGAATTGTCTCCCACGAAGCTGGCAATAAAAACGAAGACACCTACCGCTACCATGTCGATCAGGCCAATGGCGGCCAGCAAGGTCCGTGTCAGGATGCCCCGCGCCCTGGCTTCCTGGATCACCAAAACGGTTGTACCAGGTGCGCCGGCAATGGCGATGGCGGCCAACAATAAGCCAGATTTCATTTCCATCTGAGAGCTGATCAGGCTTCCCACGAACACCATGGAGAGTCCTACAATGGTAGGTGTTATTAAAAGTTCACCCAATAACAGGAAGCCGATCCGGCGGCCTGCATTTCGCAAGCTGGCAAAATAGAGTGTCGCACCGACCGTAAAGGCGATAAACCCGAGTACGAAACTCATCAACGGTGTAAATCGGGTTAAGGAAGCGGCATCCAGTCCCGGCAGTGAGAGCTGGCGCAAGATGATTCCCGTAGCAATCCAGCCGGTTACTTTGGGAAGTCGGATCAGGGCGAAAAGTTCACCCCCAATGATCCCGATCATCAGAACGATGGCGAGTCCCAGCAAGGGATGGTCTAACTGAATTGAATGGAACCACTCAAGAAGAACTGACGTCTCCCCCGCGGGCACATCTTGAGCGATATCCATTTCCGAGGCTTGAGCTGATTGCTGTATCATCATGATGCAATGAGTTCAGGTTTTGTTGTATGACTAGAAACCGATGTTCAGTTAGAGCCGACGTTGCCATCGCCGTTTCCTCAGGGCTTTGCCAAAGGTTCTCGGTCTCACCTTCTATTAAGTTAGTTGGGCAATTCTGTTGAGAGGTCAGTCGACCACTTTAACACCTTGGATCATTTTTTTGAAAAGAGCAGCCTGCTTGTCAATTGTTTTTTGAGGGCCATAAAGTTTTACGAAGTAGCGACCATCGTTGGCCGTTTCAATGATGGCACCCAGCATTCGGTAATTTTCACGCTCCGTTTTTGGGCCAAATGGGCCACCCATTCCATCCATGTAGTTGCCACGGATGTCCACCATATGAACCGGCATTCCGTTGACTTCCATTTTCTCGGATTTGGTTTTCGATTTGGTGGAGGTGCCGTCGCTCTGTTTGAACTGGCCAATCCAGCGGTCGATATTTTGTTGGACGGAGCCACCGGCCCCCATCACCGTCAGTCGGCCATTATTCTCGTCACCTTCAACGGCAGGGATTTGGAACTCGGCTTCTATGAAGTTGATTTTCGGCTTGATCTTTTTCCATGTAGACGGGGCGAGCAGCGTCAAATTTCCATCGGCGACAGAGAATTCGACCGAGGTTGGCTTGTCCTGCGTGGCTCCTTTGTTCTCTTGGGCAATCCCGGTTGAGAGGAAAGTTGCGAGCAAAAGGAGGACAATTGATTGAGAGAGGATTTGATTCATGATCGCTCGATTTATTTGTTGGTTTCGGTTCGATTGAATCGCGTTTTCAGTTGGCTCTGCCAAGGAAGCTCACTCGAGTAAGCAATTCAAACAGCTTGCGATTATTGTCCCGATTCCTTTGCACATGGCAATCGTGGTAGCTGGATTTCGGAGCAGATTTTACGCCGATATTCCGACGGTTACACAATCTCATGGCCGGGTTTTGGTGTCGCGCAGGCCGAATGATAAGGTGAATCCGATCAGTCCGGTTCGGACATGACTTTGGAAACCAGCTCAGCATCAAAGTAATTAATCGCCATTCCGGCATCGATCACCATACGTTGGGCGTTGACGCCTGAGGATCTTGGGCTGAGCAGGAAGCAGGCTGCATTGGCGGCTTCCTGCGTGGTTACAGCGGCACCTCTGGGGATGACCTTTTCCGCGTACAGGTAGGCGTCTACGTAGCCCGGGATTCCGGCAGAGGCAGACGTTTTGAGAAGTCCAGGGGCTACGGCGTTGAACCGAATGTTGGAAAATTGGCTGAAACTCTTGGCGAGAAAGGCAAGCGACGAATCGAGCGCCGCTTTAACCGGTGCCATAAAACCGTAATTCTCACTGGCCATAGAAGTCGTCGAAATCGAAATGGTTACCACCGAGGCGTCGGGCTTCAATAGTGCTTTAAACTGATTGGATACGGATATCAGTGAGTAACAGGATATGTCGATGGTTCGCATAAACTGCTTTTTGCCCGTTTCGTGGAACGGTTTGATACCACCTTCGTAATCGGCGAAGGCGATGGAATGGACCAGGCCATCAAGCTGGGGGAAAGCCTGGCTGATTTGCTCTCGGACTGCCACAATCTGGTCTTCGAATTCTACGTCGCATACGAACAGCGGGCGGTCTCCCATCAGTTTAAGCAGGGAGTCCCGTCTTTCCGGGCTGCGTACCACGTAGACGACCGTTGCGCCCGATTCTTCCAGTGTTTTGCCGATGTGCCAAGCGACGCTCTTTCGGTTGGCAACACCAAACACGACAAACGTCTTTCCCTCGACCTGCAAAAAATCCATGTTGCACCTTACTTGTTTTCAAGACTTGCGATGGTACACACAAACGAGAGTCGGGCTGCTGTTTTTCCTTGACAGGTCACTTTAGCGGTAAGGTAAAACGCATTGGCCAGCTGGTCGTCCAGTTGACAAGCGATTTCGATCGTCTGTCCCGGGTAGACAATTTCCTTGAATCGGACCTTGTCCATTTTGGTCAAAACAGGAACGCCCTCATCGGCATTGACTTTGCCCGATAGCAGGACCGCGCCTGCCTGAGCGGCGCACTCGCATAGAATGACCCCCGGCGTCAGTGGGAACCCAGGATAGTGTCCTTGGAAGAAAAATTCATCTGGCGAAAACGTCTTCCGACAGACAATGGACGATTCATCCAGAGAGACGATTTCGTCGACCAATCGCATGGGGCTGCGGTGGGGAATGGCAGACTCGATCTCTGGCAGACTGGGGTGGGGCTGGGAATTCATGGTTCCTGCTCGCTTAGGGGGTCGCCGTGTTCGGTGAACTGGCGGTTGTCGATAGATGGTTGATCACGTCGTTGGCGACGATCACACCGTAATTGATCGTCCCCAGCCAGCCCGACATGATGATGCCGCAGCTCCCCGCATGATACATTCCTGGGATCTGCTGTGGCAGGGCTCGGCTGACGGCCAGCCCTTCAAATTTGGTGCCAAAACTCGCGCCGTTGATGTGCTTGGTGTAATGTTCGAAGGTGATGGGAGTCGCTGCTTCAGCGTGCGTGATTCGTTCTCGGCAATTTGGAACGTATTTTTCCAAAGAGTCAAATGTTGTTTCAATCAAGTCCTGTTTACTCGCCTCGTATTCTGCTTTTTCCATGCCCACCCAATCACGGTAATGGGCGTTGGTACTGGACACAATGAGCGTGCGGCCTTTTCCCTCCGGACGTGTGTCTGGATAGTAAAAAGAAAAGGTGCGGCTGGTGATGTCACGGCTTAGCAGTAGGTCGGTTTGGAAGCGATCCGCCGTGCTGCAGAACAGGAGGTCTCCCGTGTCTCGCGGAATCGAATCGTCAGGGTGCAGCGCCATATAGACCTGGGTGCTCGAGTTGTTAAGTCGAACTTCTTCGGCCTGCTCCGTAAATGTCTTGTCAAAATATTCTTCGCCGATCAGGTTGAAGATAGTCGACCGCAGGTTGGCATTGGAGACGACGGTGCGAGTTCGAATGGTTTTTCCATTGACTTGGACCGAGGCTATCTTCCCACTCGAAAGGTTGATTTTTTGAACATCGCAATTAATCCGAATGTCGACACCATTGCTGCGCATCTCCTTTTCCATCGATTTGATCAACTTGTCAGTGCCGCCCTGGAAGACGAACACGCCTTTGGACATGAAGTTGGAAAAGACAATGCCGTAGGTCAGAGCCGGGTCCTCGAGTGTGGAGCCATTGGCGTACGTGATCGGTTCCATCAACAGTCGGACGACGTCCTCCCTGCCGGGGAAAAACCGTTCGAACAATTCGCCGGTGGTCAGCGCCTGGTCGTCGTAGAAGTTCATATCCCGGGCGGTGTTGAAGAACTGCTCGACGTTCTCCCGTTCAATGCCGAAATCATTGGTCAGCAGATTGGTGAAGTCATCCCGGTTGAAAGTGGTTGTCAGAGAAAACATCGGGTTGTCAAATCGCACCCCATGTAATTGAACGATCGAATCAGCGATCTCGCGGCTCCAGTAGCGGCGGCAGCTTTTGACCATCCCGTGAGGAAAGCCGTGTAGGGAGATGTCAAAAATGTGTCCGCCGGGCCGTTTGAACCAGGTGGCCATGCCGCCCAGCTTGTAATGCTGTTCCAGCAACAGCACCGATAATCCGTCCCGGGCAAGGATGTTGGCCGCGGTCAGTCCGCCCAGGCCGCTGCCAATCACCACAACGTCGTAGGCATCAGCAGTATCTTTCAGGAAATCTTTGGGCATGATTTAGTCTGATGGTGAATTGGAACCGGAAGGTTAGGCAGGTAAGCTTAAATTAAGGTCGGCAAATCCTCAACGGGAAGGCCGCTGAAAGCGAGGGCGTAACCGGCCCTCGAGCGGTGGAAACCTGCGTGTTTTTCGCTGTCGTGGAAAAACAGGACCGTCTGGCAGGCGCGACTGACACTGGACCGCGGGCTGCTGACTGGCTGCAGGACGAAGATCACACTGTTCGGATTCAAGATTTTTAACCAGGAAAATGGTTCTCCCATGAAATTGAATTTCGCCAAGAACTGCCCGGATTGTGCAATCCTACTCGTTTTTTCCTCAGCATCCATGGTGTTGGGCCTCTCGTGGGCCTCCGCTCAGAGCGATCCTGAGCGACTTGGTTCAGAAGCCGTTTCGAGAATTGGCTCGCTGGTTGAGGCGGCCATTGCCAAGGGGGAGATGGCCGGCGGTGTTGTGGCTGCCGGGGGGCGGAATGGTCTTTTTTATCTTGAGGCATTTGGGCATCTTCAAGTGCAGCCAGAAAAACGGCCAATGAAGGTTGATGCACTTTTTGACCTGGCATCGTTGACCAAGCCGTTGGCCACGGCCGCTTGTTGTATGAAGCTGTTGGAAGAGGGACGGATTCAATTGGACGATCCCGTTTCGAAGCACCTGCCTGAGTTCACAGGTCGTGGTAAGGAGGCGATTACGGTCAAGCAGTTATTGACCCATCAGGGGGGGCTGATCGCTGACAATTCACTGCGAGATTACGAGGATGGCCGTGAAGAGGCCTACCGTAACATTGATGATCTCAAGCTGGTCGCTGCTCCCGGTGAGAAGTTCATTTACACAGATGTCGGTTTTATCGTGTTAGGCCGATTGGTAGAGCGATTGTCCGGTTGTCCATTGGATGAAGCCTGCCGGCGTTATTTCTGGGAGCCGGCTGGCATGCAGGAGACCTGCTTCAACCCGGATGCGTCTCTGAGGCGACGTGCTGCTGTCACGGAAAAGAGGGACGGCCGGTGGATCCAGGGGGTCGTTCATGATCCCCGCGCTTCTCACTTGAACGGTGTGGCCGGACATGCGGGAATGTTTTCTACCGCATCGGATCTGGCTCGGTTCGCGCAAATGTTACTCGCCGGCGGAACGATCGGTGGCCAACCTTTGATCGAGCCAGAGACGATCGAAGTGATGACGGCTGACTACCCGGTTTCCCGGGGAATACGTGGCTTGGGTTGGGACAAGCAGACCGGTTATTCGTCCAACCGAGCTGCGGGCCTGAGTCGCCGCGCTTTTGGTCATGGAGGGTTTACGGGAACTGGAATTTGGATCGACCCGGAGTTGAACCTCTTCTATATCTTCCTCGGTAATCGCTTGCACCCGGATGGCAAGGGCTCGGTTAACCGTCTGATTGGGGAAGTCGGCCAGGTGGTGGTCGAGGCTATCACCCAATCTCGTAGAGGCGCAGTCACCCACGGGGGATCCCTGGTCGCGAAAACGGGCTTGGATGTCCTACGTGAACAGGAGTTTGCTGCAATCCGTGGTAAACGAGTCGGGCTGATCACTAATCAGACCGGTTTGACCCGCGATGGTGACAGTAATATTGAGATTTTTTCCCAGGCCGAGCAAGTGAAGTTGGTCAGGGTGTTCAGCCCGGAGCACGGTCTGCGGGGAATCCTTGACCAGTCGCAAATCGGCGATTCGAAGACGCTCGGTGAAGAACTGGAGGTGGTAAGCCTGTACGGGGACCGTCGCCGACCCGAGAGGGAACAACTACAGGATCTGGATGCTCTCTTGTTTGACATTCAGGATATTGGCACCCGGTTCTATACTTACATTTCAACTATGCAATACGCGATGCAGTCGGCTGCCGAAAACGGGGTTGAGTTCATCGTGCTCGATCGTCCCAACCCGATCGGCGGTCACCGGGTAGCTGGGCCCCTGTTGGACGCCGAGCAGCTGAGCTTCGTCGGTTGCCACCCCTTGCCGGTACGACATGGCATGACGGTTGGCGAGTTGGCTCGCCTGTTTGCTGCGGAGATGAAGTTGGACCTTAAATTGACCGTTGTGCCGATCCAGGGATGGCAACGGGATCAGTACTATGACGAGACCGGTTTGCCGTGGGTCAATCCCTCCCCCAATATGAGAAATCTGAACCAGGCGCTCCTGTACCCCGGGATTGGGTTGCTGGAATTCACCAACGTTTCGGTTGGCCGCGGGACGGATACCCCTTTCGAGATTCTGGGTGCGCCCTGGATGGACGGTCGACTCCTGTCCCGCCGTCTCAATTCCAGCGGGCTTCAAGGGGTTCAGTTCATGCCGCGAAGCTTTACACCGAATAGCAGCAAGTATTCGGAACAAGTGTGCCAGGGGGTCAGCCTGACCATCACTGACCGAGCCAGAATTGAGCCATTGCGAATCGGGTTCGAAGTAGCGATCGCGTTGCGTGATGAATTCCCCCAGCACTGGGATGCCGAAAAATTTAATCGTTTGCTGGGAAACAAACAGGTGTTTCAGGCTTTCCAGCAAGGCGCCAGCTGGCAACAGGCCGAACAGCGTTATCGCTCTGGATTGGAGGAGTTTCAGAAACGTCGTGCAAAATACCTGATGTATGACTGATGGTTACTCGCCGGTTAGTCGCGCAGGCAATGCAGGTTGGCCATCGAAATTCCACTCATCATTGCACCAATAATTCCCACATAGCCCTGGTCTGTGCCACACAGAAACAGGTTGTCAACATGAGTCGTCCCGTCCAACTGCTTTTCGGGCATGCCGTAAACCGCCCCATTGTCGTGCCAGGTGAACCGGCGAATCGTGGTCGGTGTAAACAGGTCCGTATCGATGACGCAGTCCCGGAAGTCCGGGGTGAATCGGACAGCCGAGGCGACACTGCGGTCATACCATCGCAGTTTCTCCAAGGCGTATTCCTGTTCGTTCAGATTGTTCCACCGGTCGAAATCGGCAATCGACGTGATGCGAATAATTCCATCAGCCAACTGGCCGTCCTCGTCCGAGTATTCGTAGTTGTTGGGGGAGCAGATGACGCCCGTGCGAATATCACACAATTCTGATTCTGGGCGACGCCAATGAAACGTTTCGGAATCGTTGTAAAAAATGATGGTGTCCTGGTTGCCAAGCATCTCGGGTTCACGATCCAGGACTGAAATGGATTCGATAAACGTCAACTGGCCGGCTTTGCGGGGGTCGGGTTCACTGGTGTCACTGCACATTCGAAGCGTCTCGATATTTCCGGCCGAAGAGAGGATTCGTTTTCCCGTGATCTGTTCCCCGTTATCGAGTTCTACCGCGACGGCATGACCGTCCTCCACAACAATCTGCTTGACTCCCGTGCGAAGCTTCAGTTCCCCGCCCAGCCCGCGAAATCGTTTGACCAGGTTTTTCAGGATCAGTCGAACGCCTTTGTAAGGTCGAGCAAATCCCTCGATGAAAATCGAGCGAAACATGATGCAGAACTGCCCCCATGCCATATCTTCTTCAGCGGCATTGCCGTACCACATCAGTGGGCAGAGCAGCATTTCGATCAACAAAGGTTCCGAGAAGGTCTCGGCCAGGATCGTCCGGCTGGAGATTTCAAACATCTCTTGATCGAGATCGTCGTAGTCAACCACTTTTCTGAGTAGGTCCTCAAAGTGGTCGACCTGAGAAGGGAACGCTCTGGCAATTTCGGCCCGCAGCAGATCCACATCGTTGTTGAACTTTAGTTCGGCCTGGGGGAAGACAACGCGCGATCCTTTTTGCGGCGCCAGGGCAAAATCTTCCCACTTGAAACGGAGCTGCCGCAGGATCCGGGCCAGTGGGCCTTTCTTGGCACCCTTCTCGGTGAAATTCGTGACGGCGTGCAGGCCGACATCGTAATCTCGCCCATTCAGCCGATAAAAAGAATTCAGTCCGCCGATCGTGTAGTGTCGTTCGAGAATGCAGACCCGCTGGTCATAGTGCGCCAAACGAATGCCTGCCGCCAAACCGGACATGCCGGCGCCGATAATGATGGTGTCATACATAGGGCCGCCTGGCCTGGTTCTCGCTCAAACCGTTTTGGCATGCGGGGAGGACTGGATCAATCAGAAACCTACGTTGCTACGACGTCGGCCATTTTGGGCGTCAGATACTCGACCGTACTCGCCATGGAATTCAACGCCGGGTAGTCCTCCTCGGGAACCTGAACCCGGTAACGCTTTCTCAACTCCATCACGATATCCAGAAAATCCATGCTGTCGAGTTCCAATTGGTCACGAAAGGCAACCGCGTCATCCAGTGTTGACAAGTCTTCATCCGGGGCAATGTCACCGAGGATGTCAATAATTACTGATCGTATTTCTGCTGGCGCCATTTGGCGTTCTCCATAACCGGTTAAACCCGTTTAACAACCAAGGCGGAGTTGATACCCAGCATGCCAAACGAGTTGTTCAATATGTAATCGACCTGCCCAATTTCCTGGGGCTGGTTTTTTACCAACTGGGGCATATCACATTCAGGGTCCACGTCGTCCAAGTTGATGGTTGGATGAACGACACCGTCTGAAAAGCCCATCAGATTGCCGGCTAATTCTAACGCGCCGGCCGCTCCCATCGTATGGCCTATAAAGCTTTTTGCATTATTTACCCGAGTTTTTTCACAATTGCCAAAGACTTCCCGGACTGCGGCAATTTCGAGAGTATCCCCCATTCCGGTTCCTGTGGCGTGGGTGCTGACCACGTCGATTTGATCTGCGTTGAGGCCGGCCCGGGCCAATGCCATACGCATGCATTGGGCCTGTCGCTCGCTGTTGGGTAAGACAAAATCGGTGGCATCCGTGTTCATCCCGTAACCCACGATTTCCGCGATGATTCTCGCATCCCGGGCTTTGGCATCTGACAGACGTTCCAAGGTGTATAGGCAGCCTCCCTCAGCAACCACAATCCCATTCCGGTTGATGTCGAAGGGCCGAGATGCCTTGGTCGGATCGTCGTGGGTTGCTAAAGCACCTTGGCTGGCAAATCCGGCAAAAATTCCAAAAGTGTGGATGCTTTCGGACACCCCGCCAGCTAAAGCCAGATCACATTCCCGCAATCTCAGCATTTGCAGGCCTTGAATTAAGCCGGCGTTACCGGCGGCACAGGCGGCTCCAATGGTGTAGTGAGGGCCAGTGATCCCCATGTTCAAGGCAATTTCACCGGCCGGGTTGTTCGCGACCGTGCGGGGGTTGTGGTGGTGGGACCAGAACTTGGTGTCGTAGTCGAATCCCTTGATTTCATGGATTTCGCTCTCGGTTTCCACGTTGCCATGCTCGGTGACGCCGACGTAAACTCCGATTCGTGTCTTGTCCAAATTCTCCAAGTCAAAACCGGCATCCAAGATTGCCTCGTTGGCGCAATAGATACCCACGGACCCTGCGCGGGTGCCGCGGCGTGCATCTTTACGGGACTGGTGCCGTTTGATTTCAAAATCACAGACACCCGCCAACGTTTTGCCGAAATAGCGGATTTCGTAGTCCTGAACGCCGCTCCGGCCTTCCAGTAGCCCAGCGCGGAATTCTGCCGGCGAGTTGCCGTTGGGGGCCGTGAGGCCCATTCCGGTAATCACAACCCGTTGATCATCGGGCAATTGGTCAGGAGAGGGATATGAAATCATGGACGAACTCTTGGATTTTTGACTCCCTGAAGTTACCGGCAACGATTCGGATTGGCAACCGCCGAGGCTCGTCCAGTGGTGCTGGAATTTGGAAAACGGGAACCGGGCGCTTTTTTCAGCAGTTCGCCTGGAAACGGGAAAGTGGGGCGATTTTCGATAACCGTGCAACCCGCTAGCGAGGGGCGAGATGTTCGGCGAGTTCTTCCATGCCCGTCGTGGTCGACACGTGGGGAGAGAAGCCAAAATCCTGCTTGGCCTGAGAGATGTCAAAGTAGTGGTTTTTGGCTAACTGAGCGGCTAAAAAACGGGTCATTCGCGGCTCACCCCCCAGATTCAATACTTTATACGCTCCCTCCAGCACTGCACCGATCCGGTAGGCAGTAGGAAATGAGATTGATTTCTCGAGCGGTTTCAGCCCGGCTAAGACAAGGAGCTCGTCAATCCAGTCCCAGCAGTTCACCGGCTCTCCTTGTGACAGAAAATAGGCGCGGCCACAGACGGGGGTTCCAGGTTCCATGGCCGTGGCGGCCTGAATATGTGCTTTGGCCGCATTTTCCACGTGGATGATGTCGATCCTGTTTTTCCCGTCACCGACACGTCGAAGCTGGTTGGACCGGGCGCGAGCCAGAAGTCGCGGTACAAGATGTCGATCGCGAGGGCCCCAGATCAGGTGGGGTCGCAGGGCACAGGTTAGCAGGCCTTGTGAGTCATTGGCGGCCAGGACATGTTGTTCGGCCAAAGCTTTCGTATGGGGGTAGTGACAGAGCCACCGCTCCGGATAAGACGCGGTTTCATTGACATTCACTTGATCACGGCCGTCAAAGGTAACGCTGGGGCTGCTGGTGTAGATCAGCTTTGGGACACCATGAAGGCGGCAGCCCTCGACGATATGCCGTGTTCCTAGCGTATTCGTTTCGAAAAACAGCTTCCATTTTCCCCAGATGCCGCTGATGGCTCCGGTATGAAAAACGACATCGACTCCCTTGGTGGCCTGCAGGCAAGCGGCTCGTTCGCGCAGGTCACCGTGAAAGGGTTCCACCCCCAAGGCGTCTAAAGCTGGGCAGGGCTTGCGGGTCATCGCTCGCACTTCCTGCCCACCTGCTACCAGCTGTTCGACGAGAGTTTGTCCTAGGAATCCGTTCGCACCGGTAACAAGGGCTTTCACTGATTTTTATCCTGGGCAAAACGAAGAGGGCGGTTGGTCGCAGAACGGGAGTTCGGCAACGTCAGAATCACGTTTCGGAGTTGAATTTTATCCATTCACCGTTGATGCGTCGCTCATTGGGGCGAAAACGCTCCTTGTATTTCATGTGGGGCGAAGGACCGATGTAGTAACCGAGGTAAAGGTATTTCAGCCCCTGGGTAAGGCAGTACTCGATCTGCTTTAGAATGGAAAACGTTCCAATACAATAACGCCCAAAATCCGGGTCGTAAAAGGTGTAGACCGCCGACAGACTGTCTTGGCCTTGATCACAGATGGCAGCTCCCGCCAACTGGCCATCGATCCAGTATGAGATTTCAAATGAATTAAAGCAGCTGCGCACAAATCCCCATATGTACTCTTCGATATCAATCGACGAGTCGATTTTGGCCAGACCACGGGTCTGGCGGTGCTTGTTGAATAGATCGACACGACGACTGTCCGCCATGACCGGTCCAAGTTTGACTTCGATTTCCCGATCGCCCCTGCGCAGAACGCGACGCTGGCTACGACGGATTTCGAATTCTTCGCAATCAATCCGTATCGGTTCGCACGCTTTACAATCCGGACATCTGGTTTGATACAGAAACTCACCGGTCCGTCGGTGACCTTGGGCCAGGCGAACATCCACTTCCTGGGGGGAGATTTGAATGACCGGCATGCGCAGAGGCATCCGCGCCGTTTTATCGGAGAGGTAAGGACAGGCCTCTATTTCATCAAGAATGACGATATCGCTGGAAGTCTGAACGGACATAATGCAAAAACAGGAAGCTTGCCTTGAACTCTGAACGGTGGCCATCCTGTCGGATTGCCCGTGGATGTACCGATCCAATCCGTTGGAAGCCGAGTTGATGTAATCATAATCGAGACTTCATATTGCCTGTCAACCAACGTCGACCTTCGAACTGGGATTTCGATTCGATTGGCAACAATTTTCGGTGGCCATTTTTTGACCGAGATTGGTCGGCGATGCGATCCCCCTATTTAACCAGGGCTGTCAAATGAGGCAGGTTCAAATTGATCAAATTCACTGAAACGCTCGGCCGCCCGATCCTCGAAACGGGTGAACTCTCGCAGCCAGCTGAGTTCAACGTCATCGGTCGGGCCATTTCGTTGTTTGCCGACGATGATCAATGCCTCACCCTGTTGGCTGGAATCATCGTCTTGACTGGCGTAGTAGTCTTTTCGATGCACGAACATAACAACGTCCGCATCCTGTTCGATCGCTCCTGACTCACGCAGATGGCTCAGCTTGGGGCGGTGGTCTCGGGAATCTTCTGCTTGTCGATTTAGTTGCGCCAGGCAAAGAATGGGGACTTTCAATTCCCTCGCCAAACCCTTGAGTCGCCGAGCCATCTTGGCAACCTGCTCCTGTCTCGGGTCTGAGGAATGGTCGGGTTGGATCAGCTGCAGGTAATCAACCACGATCAATCCGAGTTCACCCTCTTTCCGTAATACGCGTCGAGCGGCTCCGGCAATTTCTGACACGTTGCGGGTCGGTGAATCATCCAGGAACAAAGGAGCCTGGCTCAACTCGCCGGCGACTCTCACCAGGCGTTTGCGATCTTCGCCCGAAAGTGTCCCATTGCGCAAGCGATGGCCGTTAACCTTGGCCACACTGCAGAGCATTCTTTCAATCAGTTCAATGGCCGCCATTTCGAGACTGACGAACAGAACTGGCTTGCGGGATTTCATCGCCACGTTTTCCGCAATGTTCATGGCGAACGCTGTTTTACCCATACTGGGGCGAGCCGCCAGGATCACCAATTCCGAGGCGTGCAAGCCACCTGTCAGGCGATCGAGGTCCGAAAAACCAGACTCGACGGTACCTGGCTGGGACTCACCTCGAACCCGGGCCTCCAGGCGGTCCATGGCAACTTCCAGGACTTCATCAATTTGGGCGAGGTTGCTCGATTGTCGGCTTTCACGAATTCCGAAGACTTTCTGTTCCGCCCGGTTAAGCAGCTGTTCTGATGTTTCGGCGGGTTGATACGCTTCGGTTAAAATTTCCGTACAGGTTGAGATTAAGTTTCGCATCGTCGCTTTTTCGCGGACGATGGTTGCATAGTAAACCGCATGGGCCGCTGAGGGGACGGTTGTGAATATTTCCGCCAGTCCGGCAGCACCGCCGATCATTTCATAATGATCGTGGGTGACCAGACGTTCTCGCAGCAACGTCATATCGATCTTTTTGCCCGAGGAGTGCATCTCCATGATGTGGGCAAATAGTTGGCCGTGTGCTTCATCATAGAAGTCCGTAGAGCGGAGGATGTTGACAATTTCGTCACATGCTTCGGGCATCAACATCAAGCTGCCCAGCACCCCGGTTTCCGCCTCGAGATTAAATGGAGGGGGCCGATCGACGATCGGTTCCGCCTGCTCACTGCCGCGGTCTTGACGCTTTTTGAACTTTTTCGGTTGCGTTGCCAATGATTCAATCCTTCTTCGACGCCTGTGCGGAGGAGTCGGTTTTTTTTGCCCCATCCGACCCGCCAGGTCAGCAAATGTATCTTACGTCTCCGCCGGGGCCAAACAACCGTCAACTCGGATTTTTGACGACAAAACGGCTGGCGTTCGAGGACGCACAACAGCGCAAAAAAAACTCGCCGGAGGCTAACCCAGCGAGCTTGGTTGGCAGATTATGGAAAACTTGTTGTTATCTTTTGGTCCGTCTCTTTCAGGTCCCTAGTCGGCGTCCGCTTCGACCGCTGGAACGACCCATACTTTGCACTCTGTTTCAATCTCTTGGTGCAAGTGTACCTTGACCGTGTACAGGCCCAATTCCTTCAGCACGCCCTCTAGGCGAATCTGGTCATTGGTCAGGTGGATCTCGTTCTGCTTCAAGGCGGCGACAATGTCAGCGGCCCCAACGCTTCCGTACAGGTGTCCTTCATCGTTCGCATTTGCCTCGATCGTGATGCTTTGCTTGGAAACCAGCTCGGCCAGCGTGTTGAGGTCTTTCAGGCGGGCCATTTCAATTTCATTCAATTTGGCCTTATGTTTCTCAACCATGCGCTTGTGGTGTTCGCTGGCAATCGTCGCCAGTCCCTGCGGCAGCAGGTAGTTGTTGGCGTAGCCCTGCTTTACCTCTACTACTTCTCCCTGCTTGCCCAAGTGGTCAACGGTTTGGATCAGCAATAGCTCAATCCCTCCATTGGGTCCCTTGGGCAACCTCGCCAAACCGGAAAGCTTGGCTCCACGTCTCTTTTTTGGCTTTGCGCTAGGCATGGCAAACTCAACTATTGAATGAAAGGGTGTTTCTTAAATTAAAAGGGTACTTCGTCATCGGGCGGAAGGCTCTGGCTGGGTGCAGCACTGGGAGCCGTGGCAGGCGTCTGTTGCCTGGCAGGGCTATTGCTCGGTCCGCCGGTACCGGCGGAACCGCCTCGCCCTCCGAGCATCTGCATTCGTTCGCCGATGATCTTCAGTTTGGATCGTTTCTGTCCGTCTTGTTCCCAGGAATCGAGTTTCAGGCGACCTTCGATCAACACCGGGGAGCCTTTGGAAAGGTACTCTCCGGCAACCTCAGCGGTCCGTCCCCACAGGGTGATGTCGACAAACGTCGTCTCGTCGACCCACTCTCCTTGTTTTTTCACACGGTCATTCACGGCGAGTCCGATATCCGTCACGGCCGTACCCTGAGGCGTGTAGCGGAGTTCAATGTCCCGCGTAATATTGCCAACCAAGATGACTCGATTAAAACTGGCCATATGTTTTCTCTCCGTTCTGATAGTCCGGGTAGTAAAAAGTCGTTTCCGTTGCCGGTCGACTTCCTGTCACCATCATACCGAACGCTTTGACACCTTTGGTCATTAACCTTCTGTCGCCGCAGCCGCTTCCGGGGTTGCATTTTCCTCTTCCGCGGGTTCATCAGCATCCGGTACAGCTTCGCCTTTAGCGACCGCCACCATGGTATCGACCAAGCGGGGGTCAATGCCGACCACCAAGTGTCGCATCATAATGTCCGTCAACTTACAGGCTCGGTTGAACTTGGTGACGCTGGTGCTTTCCATCTTGACGTAAGCCAGCCAGTAAACGCCCTTGCGCTGCCCGTTGATGGGGTAAGCCAGCTTTTGCTCGTTCCACAGACGGCTTGCCATCAGTTCGCCATTGACTGTTTCGGTGACATCCTGAACCGCCTTGGCCGCCGCTGCCGGGTTCTTGGCGTAGGCGTTGGCATTGAAGATGAACATGCATTCGTAGACTTTCTCAGCCACGATCAATTTCCTCTGGATTTGAATTTTCGGTTTCTAGTTTTCTCTGATTCGTTTTTTGGCTCCGGCTACCCGGGTGCCCTTTGGTGGTTGCCCGACAAGTCGAGCTCTCTGTTTTGTTGGGGTCGGCATTGAACTGGTTCATGGCCGACTGAATTCCAAATTCGATCCAATGTTCGACCGCATCGACCGAGCGTTGTATCGATTTTGTCATTGCCTCTCGATCTGCCGCGTCAAAACGCCCCAAAACATAATTCGAGACATTCCAGCCAGCTGGTGGTTTTCCGACTCCGATCCTCATGCGGCCAAAAGCTTCGGAACCTAGACGACGAATGATGTCCTCCAGGCCGTTTTGGCCGCCTGACGATCCGCCGGGGCGGAAACGCAACCTCCCGACATCCAAGTTGAAGTCGTCACAGACAATCAACAGGTCGTCGAGTCCTAGTTTATAAAAATTGACTGCTTCCACTACCGTTTGACCACTCAAATTCATGAAAGTAAGTGGACAAACCAGTATTGTCTTTTCGTTTTTTACCGTCGTTTCAACCAACTCGGCGTTGAATTTTTAATTTGGTCGCCCCACGTCGTATTTCAGGCCCAGTTGGCCAATTAGTTCGAACCCAACATTGTGTCGAGTTCCGTTGTATTTTTTACCCGGGTTGCCGAGTCCGACCACTAGTTTCATCGGTTCACCACTGGTCGCTTCCATCCTCGCCAGTTACCCGCTCTCTCTTTTTCGCCGTTGGAACCGACAGCGGGTGAGAATTCAGGTCCTGCCGCTGCTTCAAGATTCCTCGCCATCCTCTTCGTCATCACTTTTGCGCCCGATGACTTCGGGTTCGGCGGCGGCACCCGCATCGTCACTAGCTTCAGCTTCCGCCTCAACCACGACCGTGCATTGAACTACCGTTTCGTCCTCAGGAGTTACAGTCGATGCACCTTCGGGCAGGGGGATATCGCTGACGGTCAGCGTGCCATCGAGTTCTAGCGAGTTGATTTTCAATTCGAGTTTCTCAGGCACCATGTTTGCAGGACAGGCGATTTCGACTTCGTGTAGCATGTGTTTCAGGGTGCCACCCTGGTTGATGCCCGGGGCTTCGCCGACCAGATGGACCGGAAGTGTCAGGTTGACGACTTCTGAGGCATCAATACGCGTCAGATCGAGGTGCAGGACATCATCTCCCAGGGGATCCCACTGGACATCCTTGATCAAGGCGCTTTCGTTGACATCGCCTTTCAGTTCGACGATCCGACTGCCATGACGGACCGCGTTGAAGATGTCACGCGAATTGATCGTCAGCGGCACTGTCTCACCACGTCCATAGAGGATGGCCGGAATGTTCCCCGATTGACGGAGACGCCGCATTCGCAAGGTACCTGTTTCTTCGCGTTTCTCGCAGTTCAGTATCTCAGCCACACCTTTGACCTTAAAATGGTTCGTTTCTATACTAATTCGAATAAAGCCATACCCTTTTGGCATAAAGGGGCAGGCTAATACAATAGAAAACGGCAACCGGGGGGCTGCCGGAAAAATCGTCTAGAATCGCAAGATTCTCGCAGATTCTTCGCTAGTTTCAAGCCCAAGTTGTCTTGCGTGTGTGGTTTTTAGCGATTAACTTTTCGCTTGGGCTCTGATTGTGAGGTGGCCGCTCGGAGTGGTGGCCAACACCTCAGTTCCTTCCTGCGAAGGCCCTTGGCCCGTCCTGCTCCTGAATCCGTCCTTTACCCCGAAGATTTTTCATTTATGGCCAAAAAATCGCCCCTTTCCCGTAGGTCCCAGAAATTCGAGTATGTCGAGCCGATTGGCTTGCGGGTGCTGGTCCGCAAAGATGAGCCGAAGCGAGAAACCAAGGGGGGGATCGCCCTGCCGGATGCGGCGGAAATACCGACGATTACCGGGCGGATTGTGACCATTTCGGCAGCAGTCGAGCATGATGACGAATTGCCCCTGCGGCAATACGACAAGGTCCTGTTTCACCCGAAGAGTGCCATCCCGGTCGATTTTGAGGCGGATAACCAGTTATTCGTCGTGCCGGTTGAAGACATTGTGGCCGTGTTCCGGCCGGATCCGGTCGAAAGAGGTTGATTTCTGGTGCCGGTGACCAATTAGCGGGTGCGGCTTGGCTGGTTGAGGGTTTGGTTGAGCATTTGGTTGAGCATTTGGTTGAGCCCTCAATCTTGGGCCTGATTAAGAACTCTCTGTGCGGGAACTCTCCCCCTCAAAAATTTCGCTGATCGACTCGTGCTGGTGGATCCGCTTGATCGCCTCTCCCAAAATGCTGGCCACCGAGAGTACCTTGATCTTGGGTAATTGTTTTTCCGGTTCCAACGGGACGCTGTCCGTCACCACAATGCTGTCGATGGGCGCCTTTTCCAGACGCTCAATCGCCTTACCGGCAAAGAGTCCGTGGGTTGCAGCGACATGAATTTCTCGAGCGCCCTGTTTCTTTACCAATTCTGCTGCCCCGCAAATCGACCCGGCAGTACTGATCATGTCATCAAACATCAGGGCGACTTTCCCCTCCAGTGAGCCCCCAATAATGTTCTCCTGCGTCGTGGTCTCAGCCCCGGTTCGACGCTTGTCGATGATGGCCAATTCACCGCCCAGTCGCGTGGCGTGACCGACGGCCCGCTTGATGCTCCCTTCGTCGGGGCTGACGATGACCAATTCCTCTGGCGATAGGTTTTGGCTCAGGAAATAGTGGTTCAAGACGCTGGCTGCGTAGAGGTGGTCGACTGGCAGGTCGAAAAACCCCTGGATCTGGGCCGCGTGTAAATCCATGGTCAGGACCCGATTCGCCCCAGCGCGGGTCAGCATGTTGGCCACCAGCTTAGCGGTAATCGGGACTCGGCCTTCGTCCTTGCGGTCCTGGCGGGCATAACCGTAATACGGCAAGACGGCTGTGATTCGCTCGGCGCTGGCCCGCATACAGGTGTCGATCATGATGAGTAATTCCATCAGGTGGTCGTTCACTGGCGGGCTCGTCGATTGCATCAGGAAGACATCGCGGCCCCTGACATCTTCAATCTTGCAATGAATTTCTCCATCGGGGAATGTTTGGAATTTGCAATCGCCCATCGGCAGATTCAGGAACCGGCAAACATTCTGAGCCAACTGCGGGTTAGCTCTTCCGCTAAAAATTTTTAATTCAGGAGGCATCGGAATCGCTTTTTTTAGTCATCACGGATTCGACCTCGGCAAGCTGGGCGAGGGTATTTACGCTAAGTGCTTCGATCGGCTGCAGGACCGGAAGAGCTCGTATTTCCAGTCCATCTACCAACATCAGTTTCGGTACATCAGTAATGTAATACTCACCTTGCTGGTTGTCATCGGTCAATTTGTCCAAAG
>JAYZCF010000224.1:0-4575 GCA_036338455.1 Planctomycetota bacterium | reverse complement strand
ACGGCCAGGCGTTGATCATCGGTCGGGGCGATCAGAGTGACACCCAGATTAATGACCCTTCCGTATCGCGAGTCCATTGTGAGGTACGTATCCAAGCGGATCAGATCTTCCTGATGGATAAAGGGAGTAGTAGCGGCACGCTGGTCGATGGTCAGTCGGTTGAGGAAGCGAGTCTTCGCAAAGGTAGCCTTGTCAGGATAGGTGATACGGAGATACGTGTTGTTGATCCGGATGGGGAAGCGGTCACTCAGGTTGTCCCAGGCGCGGCCGAAGCTCCCGCTTCCAGTCACTCTCTGCCTCAGCTGGTAGGCTCCGAACTGGGCCCTTATGTTCTCGAGGCAATAATTGGTTCGGGGAATTCGGGGATGGTCTTTCGGGGTTTGGACCGCGAAAAGGAGCGGGTGGCGGCGATCAAGGTACTTTCTCCGTCCTACACGTCCGATGACGAACAGCGTCAACGCTTTGTGCGAGCCATGAAGACGATGCTTCCTGTCCGCTCGGATCGGATTATCCGTCTTTACAACGCCGGTAAGACAGGTGCTTTCTGTTGGGCGGCGATGGAGTTCATTGAGGGCGAGAATCTGGCCGAAGAAATTGAGCGGATCGGTATCGAGGGGATGCTGGATTGGCGCAAAGTTTGGCGCGTGGCAGTCGACATCGGTCAGGCGCTTAACGATGCCTACAGTTGTAAAATTATCCATCGAAATGTGACACCCATGAATATCATTCGTCGTAAGAGCGACGAAGCTTGTTTGTTGGGCGATTTGATGCTGGCCAAAGCACTCGAGGGAACTCTGGCACAGCAGGTGACCCAGCCGGGGCAGATTATCGGTGACATTCCCTATCTCGCGCCAGAGAGGACGCGTTCCGATGCAACGGTCGACACCCGCTCGGATATGTATGGTTTGGGTGCGACGTGCTACGCCCTCCTCACCGGCACACCACCCATTGGTGGAGATGGTTTGACCGAGTTGGTGGCCAACGTGCGGAGTGAAGTACCCAAGGCGCCGAAAACGTATCAGCTGGCAGTTGATGACCTGTTTCAGGATCTGGTCATGCAGCTCTTGGCCAAGGACCCAGATGAACGTTTTGCCACTCCGGCGGAACTGCTCAAAGAACTGCTGAAAATTGGCAAATTCAACAACTTGGATCCCGGTTTCTAAGCGCCGACGGACCTTGCGGAGGGATGCCTAGCGGCTCAAATTACTGCCAACGCGTTACCCAAGCATCGCTTTAAGTTGCGTCGCCGAGTCCCCCTTGGCTCTCGGACTCAATCCGGCCCGTGCGATCGCTTGTTGCGATGAAACCTTGTCGAGCGAAGGTGCCAAAACTGCTCCCTTCTGCTCGATGAAGATTACGAGGAACGTCCCTCAATATGCCGAAGAACAAGCTGCGGACATGCTTGCCCTGGCAATCAAAAGAAAGAAGGCGCGGCTCACCCCCAATCGCTCCACATTAGGGAACTCACTCTTGCTCAGGTTGCCTGATGAATGAGATGTAAACCAGCAATCGGCAAGGGAATTATCTCCACCAATCAACGTGTGTTTCCGCGTTTTGATCTGTTATCTGAGGGCTTTAAGTTCGGTCAACTTCGTGGGTCAGAAAATCGTAGGGAAAATGGACAAGATCCCCTGGCAGCGCCGTTTTCATGTTGCCAATCCCTTTTTGTGGCGTTAAGTTCCTGACTTAAAATCAATAAGATCCAATCCTGATTTTGACGTCAAATGACCGAGAACGAAATGAAATTTGATGTCCGCACAGAACAAAGGTCGGGGCTCCTTTCTGCGGTTTTGGGAAAACTCGATTCACTCGCTCCGGCACTGACCGATGCTGATTTTCCGGCTTGCATTAGAGTTCCTAATCCTCAACTATGCGGATGGGAGTTCCTCAATGCCAATCAGGATTTGGCAAAAGTCGCATGGGTTGATCGCAACTCATCCAACGTGACCGTTGGGCTCGGCATTGCGGCAGACATTGATCTGAAAAATGAAAGTGATTTCTCACACACCGTTGCACAATGCCGTGCCATCTTGAAAGGCAACCCGCATCTCAAGTTCTATGGCGGATTTTCGTTTAATCCCTCCGCAACCAATTGGGATGGATTTGGTGCCGGCAGATTCATTCTTCCCCGAATCATTTTGTCAGAAGACACACTGACATTAACCGTAACGAGTGCGGCCGATGTCCAGCAGGCGAAGCTCGATGTGCAGCAGATGTCATTTCAGCCAATTCCCTTCGATTCAGATTTCCCTGCTATCAAATCGACAAGCTATGCGCCTGCATTTGATGGGTGGCAATCTCGAATTGACGAAGCCCTCTCACTCATTCGAAGTGAAGTGTTGGAAAAAATTGTCCTCTCTCGAAAGACGATCCTCAAGTTCGAAAGCGTCCTCAACCCGATCCAATTGGCGTCCGATCTGCAAGCAGCTACCCATGATTGCTACGTTTTCTGTTTCAACTTTGAACAGGGTAGCGCCTTCGTGGGGGCTACACCCGAACGACTATTTTATCGCCAAGGAGATCGTCTCGAGAGTGAAGTCATTGCGGGAACTCGCATGCGAGGCGAGAATCCAGCAGCAGATGAAAAACTTGCTATTGAACTGCTGACGAGTGACAAGGATCAGCGAGAACACGACATCGTGCGAAAAAGTATTCGGCAAAAACTGCATCAATTTGTCGATCATTTAAGCGTCGATTCCCAAGCATCCATTTTGCGTTTGGCGCAGAAACAGCATCTTAAATCGAATGTGGAAGGCACCTTAAAACGAGAGGTCGATGATGGGGTGCTGCTTAAGCGATTGCACCCCACACCTGCCGTGGGTGGGTACCCGACAGACAATGCGTTACCTGAAATTGCCCGCCTCGAGCCATTTAGCCGTGGTTGGTACGCCGGTCCCATCGGCTGGATTGGCAGCAATAGTATCCATTTCGCCGTAGCGATTCGCTCTGGCTTGATCAGCCATGATGAATTGGGTCTCTTCTCTGGAGCTGGAATCGTACGAGGCTCTGAGCCAGCTCAGGAATGGCAGGAGGTCGACAATAAGATCCAGGACTTCATCAACGTGCTTCGGCAATCATAGTCCTCAATGAAAGTTAGAGTGGTGTACGATCTCAGCGGTCCTGCTATGTTGGGATTCCAAAGAACAACGGGACCGAAACCCATTGGTATGACCAAGCTAAAGCCGACAAAGTGATTGACGAAATCTGGGCCAATTTCATCGTTGATTGTTGCATCCAAAATGGCATTGACCATTTTTTCCTAGCCCCCGGTTCGCGATGCACACCACTCACGCTCGCCATTGCGAGGCATGCGGACGCTAGCGTGACTCGGCATTACGACGAACGAGGGCTCGCATTTGCAACCCTTGGGTATGGCAAGGTGAGTGGTCGGCCAGGTGTATTTGTCTGCACGTCGGGGACTGCCGTGGCCAACGCATTACCGGCCGTCATCGAAGGGGCAATGGAAAAAACGCCGCTGCTATTGTTTACAGCCGATCGCCCGCCTGAGCTGCTCGGCGTCGGCGCAAACCAGGCGATCCAGCAAAAGAATATCTTTGGTGAATATCCCGAACTGTTCCGCAACATGCCGGTGCCAGAAGATCAGCAATCTGAAGATGATCCGGACGGCTTGCAGTATCTTTCATCGGAATTGACCAAGGGCATTGAGGCAGCTGGAAAAGGGCCAGTTCATTTCAACTGGATGTTTCGCGAACCGTTTTCAATTGACCAGAAAGACCAAACGAGAAATCACAGCTTTGAAGTAAATCCCATTCGTCTAGCCTGCCGGGCAGAATCGAAAACGGAAATAGAGACTCCGATTGAATTGACGGGGAACACAGTCATCGCCCTAGGAAGATGCCATCCGAAGGAAGCTGAAGAGGTTCAGCGGCTTGCACAAAAATTACAGGCGCCTCTGCTTGCGGACATTACCAGTGGCCTTACTCAGTCGTCATTCGAGTTACCCACCGAATTTTCACTCCCGGCTCCCGATACGATTTTGCATGTCGGAGGGCGGATCGTCTCCAAATCGTGGCACCTGTGGACGAGCAGCCTGCGGGATTCGAAAACCCAGTGCCTTCACGTCACACCCCAGGATTTGGTGATAAACCCGGAGCATCTCGAACTGCGACGTTTTGTCCGACCGCTTTCGAATTTGACGGATAAAATCTCTGGGCCATCAACAACCGAAGAGTTCACAGACAAGTGGCAAAGGGCGGCCGACAGTCGAGACACGATTATCACCAAGCTTTTGGGTCGGACCACGCGTTTTAGCGAACCCTCCATCGCCTATTTCTTGAATGAAAACTGTCCTCAAACGAATGGGCTTTTCATCGGAAACAGCATGGTCATTAGAGATATGGACTGGTTCCGAACCCGGACTGCAAATAACCCTCGCTCGGTCCTGGCGAATCGTGGAGCCAGCGGCATTGACGGGCTGATTGCAACCGCCACGGGGTACTGTGCCGGCCTCAGGAAACCGACGACCGTGGTGGTCGGAGATCTCTCGGCATTGCATGACCTTAACTCTCTGTCTCTTGCAGCGAAGTCCGATTGGCCCATGATCATTTTCATTGT
>JAYZCF010000223.1:0-13650 GCA_036338455.1 Planctomycetota bacterium | reverse complement strand
ATGGCAGCCGATGGAAATCGACCTGGACGGAAAAGAATTGCAACGCATCAAAACGGGTTTCTACTGGGTGACGGCAGGGCAGGGACGCCCGATCAAGTTTTACATCGACCGCATCGTTTTCGAGTAGCTAAAAGTCGACCGGCGAGGAATGGCGAAAAAAAAACGACCCACCAATTAGGCAGGTCGTTTTAAGCGATAACAAATGGTATGAGTAGAGCCTAGTTGGCACCACAGCCTGGCTCACAACCACAACCAGCATCAACGCCACAGCCAGCGTCAACGCCACAGCCAGCGTCAACAGGGTTGCAGCAACGAGCGCGACGCCCGAAGTGATGACGAATTCGCTGGAAATGACGACCTGAATCGCATCCGCAAGAGTTCTCGGTGCTGTCGCAACCGCAAGAATTCTCGGTGCTGTCGCATCCGCAAGTGTTCTCAGTGCTGTCACAACCACAAGTGTTCTCAGCTCCGTCACAACCGCAAGTGTTGTCGCAACCGTGTCGCTTGGCAACAGCTACGCGAGCCAGTTTGATGCGATTGACGTTTTTCGTGTAACAAACTTTCTTGATTGAGCGGCGTCCGCACTCATCGACACAGCACTCAAGCTTGTGACGTGTAACTTCTTTGCATTCGCGAACCAATTTCAGTCGCATTCGGCAACATTGATCCTCACAAGAATCGCAAGCTTGAACGGTTTCATTACAGCCACAGTCATTGTGAGCAGCTGCAATACACGGCATCGACAGAACGAAGCCCAGTACAAAAAGTGATGCTAATCGTAACATTATCTTCTCCAGTTAGAGATTATCTAAATTCACCTCCTTAAAATTGCGCGCAGGCAAGGACCATGTCGGTAGTTTCTGCAATTTGGGCAACAATTTTTGTCTCAGCAGACGGAACAGCCTTTCGAAACCAAACAATTGTTAGAACCCGAATTTAGCCGCGCCGACAAAATCGGCAAAAAGCGATTTACACGAAGAACAAGCTGGTAGACCGTCCAACGCAGACTCGCGTTCGTCCGGCAGGCTGTTGCCGCAACCAAAACGGTTCAGCTCAATCCTCTGCCCCCGCACGTTGATCGGGCATGTCAGCGGTTTTTCCCAGAAAACAACCGATACCCGTGGTCGCCAGGAAAACGGCAACCACAAGGTTAATCAAGGAGAGCAATTGCCAATGCCAATAATCCGAAAAAGAGATTCCCAACGTCGCCACCATAAACAGCGAGGTGGAGGTCCAAGGAATCACACTTTCGATCATCGTCCCTGCATCCTCCAAGGAGCGTGACAGGACCTTCCGGGGAATCCCCAAACGATCATATTTATTCTTGAACGCATCCCCCACGATAAAGCTCGTTGCATATTGATTGGAAGTCAAGGCGTTCGTAATACCAGTACAGACCAGCGTGGTCAGAATGGTCGTTCGCGCTGTGTGAACCATGGACAACAGGCGATTGACGACCGTCGGCATGGCGCGTATGTGATCCATCGCCCCGATAAACACAAAAACCATAAACGCAGTAATGATTGCCTCGTTCAAGGCGTACAACCCGCCTCGATCGAGCAATACACTGACTTGCGGGGGCACCTGTTCGACCCAGGTCACCATTTTCGACGTATCAAATCCTTGATACATCGAAGCGACAACATCCGTAATGGTGAAGGGCTGAATCATTAATGCTAACAGGCAAGCCGCGATGATCGACGCGCCCAATACCGGCACCGTAGGCATTTTCCTCAAGGAGCCGACCAAGACAATGGCCGGTGGCAACAGCAGCAACCAGTTGAAATGAAAAATAGAACGCAAACCGACTAAATAAGGCTGAACCGTTTCCAGGTCGGCCTGACTCGCCAATGGTGGATCCACCCAACCCATCAAGAAATAGACAACTCCCGCCAGGATCGCCGAAGGGAACGTGGTGATCATCATGGACTGGATATGCTGAAACAGGTCGACATCGGCGGCCAAGGCAGCCAGATTCGTCGTATCGGACAGGGGAGACATTTTGTCACCAAAATACGCCCCCCCAATAATGGCTCCCGCCGTAATTCCCAAATTCGCCTGCAATGCGGTGGCGATCCCAAGAATCACAACGCCAATCGTTCCCACCGAACCCCAAGATGTGCCGGTCAGTGTCGAAAAGATCACAGGCGCCAGGAAAGCAACCAGGTAAAGATAGTTCGGGTCAATGATTTCCAACCCCCAGGCAACCAGCATAGGGATGGTGCCAGAAACGATCCAACTGGCGATAATCAAGCCAATACAAAAAAGGATAAAGAACGCCGGCAAGGCTCGGGACAACTTGGCCACAATCGAAGCCTGAATCGCTTTCCATTGGTAACCAAGCAGGAACAACTGGCCAACCGTCAATGCGGCCGAAAGAATAAAGATGATCTCCAAGGGAATAGGAGGCTGACCCAGCCAGAGGGGCCTTAGGATCAACCCGTAGATAATCAAAACAGCCAGCACCAGAATGGGACACAAAGCCTGCAGAAAGGGTGTTTCTGTTTGCTGCTCGGACACGTGTGCTACTCCGACTCTTCGAACTCAACCGCCAATAACGGGACGTGGCTGGAGATCCCACTGTAGCAGATCTCAAGCCGGCGCAGTGCAGGGTGGTTCATATCGCCCACCTCAGGCCAGCTCTCAACAAGCGGAACTCATGCGTTTCCTTACTTGATTTCGAATGCCTGTCGGGTCGTCGATTCGCCAATCGTCAGTTCAACCGTGTATCGACCGGCCGGGGCACTGCTACGTCCACGCGATCTTCCACCGCGCCCCCCTCGGGATGATTGCCGTGCCTGCGGAAAATAGACTCGGTGCAGTCCCGCATCGAGCGATCCAGTAAGTTTTCCTACCTCTTTACCCTCCGCGTTTTTCACGACCAAAGAAAAATCATCTTCATCGACTGTTTTGGGTAGCTGATACCAGATGGGAACTCCCGCAGGCGGAGAGGCGGCCAGTCTTTTCCGGTCCCCTGCAAACATGTCTGAATTGGTACGCGCAATCCGCGTTCGATTCCGGACCGGGTAAAGTTGCGGCTGATCCTGTTGTTCAGCGTCAAAATGTTGAAACGGCGCAACACTGTCCATCACGAAAATCCCCCGACCATGGGTTCCAATGACCAGGTCGCCGTCTCGGGGGTGGACCAACAAATCCTGCACCGAGACACGGGGAAGCCCCTGATCCAAAGCGTGCCATTGCTTGCCCTGATCCAAAGAGATAAAAACGCCAAACTCGGTTCCAACGTACAGTGTGGACGGGTTTTCGGGGTCCTGCTTGACCACATTCACGGGACCTTCGGGCAGGTTGCTGGAAATGGATTCCCAAGTTTCACCAGCATCGGTCGTTTTAAACAGGAACGGGCGAAAATCATCTTCCCGGTACCCAGTGAACGAAGCATAGGCAGTATCCTTGTCGTCCGTGGCGAAATCTACACGACTGCACCACCAGTTAGGAGGGCGGAAAGGAAAATGATCGGTCAGATCCGTCCAGTTTTCACCACCATCGAGGGTGATCTGAACTTTGCCATCATCAGTCCCGACCAACAAACGATTTTTATCCTTTTTCGATTCGGCAATCGTGGTGATGGTGCAATGCGGAACGTTACCAGCAATCCTATCCGGATCGGCAGTTGTCAGGTCCCCACTGATTTCCAACCAGTTATCCCCCCGATTGAAAGACTTGAACAACTTGTTGCCGGCAAAATAAATGACACGGGGGTCGTGTTGAGACATCAAGATGGGCGAATTCCAGTTGTAACGATGCGAAGCGCCCTCCGTCTGAGGTGGACGAATCGAACGACTCTCTCCCGTTGCACGATTCCTTCGACCAATCGCCCCGAATTGTGATTCGCTGAAAACGATATTCGAGTCATCCGGATCGATCTGAACATAAAACCCGTCTCCACCGCCCACACGATACCAGGACTGCCGGCCCACACTGCCACTTGACTTGGAAGGCCCGCCCCAGGAACCATTATCTTGCAGGCCGCCATAAACGTGGTACGGTTCCTGCATATCAACACCGATCGCATAGAACTGGGCGAGCGGCAGATTATAAACGTAATCCCAGGTCTTCGACTTGTCATAACTGATATGAAAGCCCCCGTCGTTACCCAGCATCATATGGTTGGGATTGGCCGGGTTTATCCAAAGCGCGTGATGGTCGACATGGACGGTCGGCGCGCCATCGGAAGAAAACGTTTTACCGCCATCGGACGAGACGTAAACCGGCACACCTAAAACATAAACCCGCTGATCATCCAGCGGGTCCACTCGAATCTGACCGTAGTAGTAAGCCGGATTGCCACCGACCGGGTCTCGGTTGACTTTGGTCCATGTCTGGCCCGCGTCCTCGGATCGGTAAATTTCACCACCAATCGGTCGGCCAGGCGTCGTAGCAACCGTTTGAGCAGCCGTCAGTGTTGCGTTAATCTCACGACCGTCCTTTTCGACAACCACCGTAACGACATCGCCATCACGGTGATTTTTCAAAGCAGATGCGATCAGCTCGACATTCTCGGTATAGATCCCTCCTACCGATATGATCTTATTCCCTTCGCGAATCCCCGCGCGATAGGCCGCGCTTCCTCGCTGAACCTCCTTCACCGCTGCCCCGACCTCGAACAGTTCGACCCGAAAACCGAGCTTGGTATCGAGGACAGAACCTTCATCCGCATCGTCTTGCGACGAGCCACTGTCGCCGGAAGTACTTTCCGGACTCGCTGATTGTTCTTCCTCGGCGTCACCCGAGCTTCGCCGAGACCGGCTGCGACGTGGTGCCGGGTTTTGATTGGAGACGGTCGCGTACACGATCTTGGAATTTCCAGGGAAAATCGCCAGTCCAATCCGGCCGATTTCGCCCGTTGGCAATCCCCCTTCGAGACGTGTCCAGGTATCTCCCCCATCCGTCGACTTGTAAATAGCCGATCCCGGTCCAGCCCCATCAAAGTCCCATGCCCGCCGCAGTCGCTCATAACTGGCAGCGTACACGTGATCTGGGTTGGCCGGATCCACGACGACATCGACTACACCAACGTCCGGTGAAACATAGAGAACCTTCTGCCAAGTTTCACCGCCATCCTGCGTACGGTATAACCCGCGTTCCTCGTTCGCCGAGTAAAGCTTGCCCAGTGCCGCTACATAAACAACCTGAGAGTTGGATGGATGGACCACGACCCGACCAATGTGATGCGTTTCTTTCAGGCCGGTATGACCCCATGTCTCCCCCCCATCGGTCGATTTGTAAACACCATCTCCCCATAAAGAGCTCCTTTGATTATTGGCTTCACCCGTACCGACCCAAATCGTCTGAGGCTCCTGTGGATCAATGGCGATGTCGCCAATGGAAATCGTCCCTTCGTTTTCGAAGATACAATTCCAAGTGGTACCATTGTTGACCGTTTCCCATAAACCGCCGGACGCACTGGCAACCAAGATGTGATGCGAATTCTGCGGGTCTACTTCGATGTCGGTAACACGACCACCCGTCGCTGTCGGCCCCACCTCGCGCCACTTAAAATCCTTGAACCAGGAATCGTCACCTGCCAGTGGAAGACACAGGGGGAATACCAAGCCTAAGACGACGGTTATTGTCCAGAGTTTTCGTTCGTACATGCTGCGCGCTCAAAGGGGAAAAAGCATCTTCATGGCCGGTACTCACAAGTCATTACCGACATCTAACACGATCGTAATTGAACCACCCACCGTTTGCCATTTCTGGCAGGACCGTCCGACCTAAACAGAGCGAAATTACAAAAAAACGGCAGTAATTCGGCTGCAGGCTTACTTCTTTATGCGACCGGTGCAAATTTTCCAGCCGGCACGGGAACTAGGAAAAAGTTTCGCCCGCTGAACGGATCGATGTATTCTTGATCCCAACAGCCGTTAACCCGGACAAGAGCAGGAAAACGGCCACAACCAGAAAGCCAGCCGACAAGCTGAAGGCCTGAACGGTGATCTCCGCGATCCTCGGTCCCAGCGAGGCAACGGCCCAAGCCGCACCTAACATCAATGCGGATCCCAGGCTGGTATGAAACGGCATCATTCGTTGGCCCAGACTGATCGCCACTGGCGTCATCGCGGCAAAGCCGATTCCCGACAAACAACAAACCACAAAACCGAGTAGACCAGGACTTACCAGCGAGAAACAGCCAACCACCGGGGCAAACAGGATCGGGACCAGAATCATCGCACCCTTTTCATGTCCAACCTTGAGCAGGGCTCCCGCGGATAAACCACCGATCGCTTGGCCAACAATCATGGTCGCATTGGCCCAGCCGACCATCGGTGCCGAAAAATCGGCAATCTCCGCATCCGTCCAATCCGGATGTTTTGCGGCAACGTCAAGTTCCGTCCAGCGCAAGAGGAGGTAAATAAGCCCCATGTTGACCATGAATCGGAAAACGGACGAAAGGTACAAAAAGGTAATGGAGCGCCAATCATAGGCTTTCAAAGACGCAGACTCATGTTCTTGAACCGGTCGCTTGTGGGAGATGTTGCGAATCGAAAAATAGAGCAGGCAACCCACTACCAGACCGGGGAGCAATAGATAGGCGAGGTTTCGCAATGAACCGGTACCACTGGCAATCGCCGGCCCGACCAAGGAGCCGGTAAACCACCCTCCCATGCCGAACACAAAAAACCAGCTGATCGCCCAGCTTCGCCGATCACCAGCCAGCCGCCCAATGGTCGAAACGGCGACCGGATGATACATCCCAACTCCCATCATTCCCACCGCATAAAGCGCGAACAATAAAGCCGGTGAACCAGCATAGCCGATCGTGGTAACCCCCAAACCCGCAAGCAAAAGCCCAAGCCCGGCAAACAGACGAGTATTCATCCGGTCACTGAGCCAAGCATAGAGGGGTTGCGCTAGACCACTGAACAATGCACCGGAGCCGAGAAACAATGCTGTCCACCGCGGTGTCAGGTGAAAACTCGCTTCCACAACGCCCAGTAGCGGAGGCACCAAGGCCGTGTAAGTATCTACGACGTAGTGACTGATCAGGATGAGCAAACCGACCGATAAGATCACCACCGCGCTTAACGGTTGAAGGCGATCAGCCGGGATCGATGGCTTGTGCGTAGAAATGACGTCATCCGTTTAAAGAACTATTTCGCCTGACTTCGAGAGTCGTCCGCTCGGTCTGGAACTCAGGCTAATCTTTGGCGCCCCGTATGGTAGTCGGTAAACACGGTAAGCTGCCTTGTTTGAGGACTGGAATCCCAAGATTTTTGCCAACAATTTGGCAGGGGCTAGGATCGAAACGGCTGGGAGCGGCCAAGATTCCAAGAAAGTTGGCCTCCTCCTAAATTTTTCCAAAATTAAGGAACACTTTCGTCTGGAAATCTGGTTCCATGGGAGATGACACAAACCGAACAATTTGACATGAGGAGTCTTGAATGCATATCAAATCAGCATCTTTTTGCCTGGCGGCGATGGCCCTGTTGATCATCGGGGGATCGCTCGAAGCTCAGGATCAGGCACGACGACAAGGTCGCGGAAGTCGTGGCGCGGGTCAACAGCGAATGTCTCGTTCCGCTCTACTCAGAGTCGAAGCGGTTCAGGAGGAACTCGATATCAGTGAAGATCAACTATCAGAGCTGAGTGGGATGAGGGGGCGCCGAGGAAGCGGACAACGTGGTGGCGACCGACCGGGCGAGCGAGGCGAGCGTGGTGGTGACCGACCGGGTGAGCGAGGCGAGCGTGGTGGCGACCGACCGGGTGAGCGAGGCGAGCGTGGTGGTGAGCGAGGCGAGCGTGGTGGTGAGCGTGGTGGCGACCGACCGGGTGAGCGTGGTGAGCGTGGTGGCGACCGACCAGGTGAGCGGGGAGGGAGCCGTGGCTCTTCCTTGGAACGGGTCCAAGCGGAACTCGACCAGTTGGGAGAGGTGCTGGATAAGGACCAGATTGACCGACTGAACCAGATCTACGTGCAAGTTGCCGGAATCGCTATTCTGCAGGACGCCCTCGTGGCCAAACAACTCGAAATCAGTGAAGAGCAAGTCGCCGAGATGCGCGAAATGCGCGACGAGATGCGATCGGAACTTCGCGAAATGGCTCGTGACGGTGATCGCGAAGAGATGCGGGAAAAATTCCGAGAGATGAACGAAGAGCTGGGGGAAAAGATGATGGATGTCCTCTCCGATAGCCAGCAGGATGATCTCGACAGAATGAAGGGAAAACCATTCGAATTGCCCGCAGATGCGATGCCTCAGCGGCGCGGAAGAGGCCGAGGTGAAGGTCGTGGAAGTGAAGGTCGTGGCGACCGCGGAAACGGCGGCGGGGGCGGCAACTAGCCACGACGCACCCGATCCAGCAAGCCGTAAAACCAAGCGGTTGTCGTCAGCAACGGCAACCGCTTTTTTAGGGTGTCTTATCCGAGCTGATCAGCGAATCCAATGCAGTATATCGCGCACGATGCACCAGCGCGGTTGGTCCTTCTCGATACTCCGTCCGAGAATCCAATAGTCGTACAAAGTTTTTAACGTGCCACTCGATTTCTTCAGGGTTAACCAGTTCTGCAGGAAAAGCTCGAAATCGAAATCGGTCGCCGTGACATAATAAAGTGGGACTTTGACCTCACTCCGCAACGGGTTGGCAACCGAAAAACGGGGTCTGCGAATGGTCCAGGCCGAACCCGATTCGGCGCTAATCACCAGGCCATCGGTTTCCTTGTACGCTCGATCGAAATAATCGACCGCTGATTCCACTTCGACGATTTCCACCTTTTCGGGGAGAGCTCGGCGCGCGTAGTTGGCGAAATACGTCCCCTTGATCGCTGCCAAGCGGACCTGTGGCTGGTCGAGGATGTCTTCAACACTTTCGAAACTCCGTTTTTCATGGTCGGGCACGACAATCGCCAAGTTGACCATCAAGTACGGTTCGACCGCCGGCAAATGGGTTGCCAGTTCCATCGTCCCTTCGATCTCAGACATGGCAACATCAAAATGGTCCTCCACAAGTTGCTGCTGAAGTCGATCCCCCTCCATCGGCACAAACTCGATATTGACGCCTAAATCGTCTGCCAGGTAATACGCCATTTCAACATCGAAGCCAATCAGTCGGTCTGCCGAATTGAAATAGCAAAACGGCATCTTACTCGGATCGTAGCCGATACGGATCGAACCATATCTCTTGATTCGATCCACGCGTCTTTCGCCCGGTTGAATCGGTTCCGGATTGGGCGAAGATTTCTGAAGGACCACCGGTTTGACAACGTTCAGGGGTCGGTAATTAGGAAAGACCAACTCTCGCTCGTTGACCAGGTTCTCCTTGCTATAACTCGCCTTGAAATTCGTCTCCAGGTAGTAACGGATTCCAACAATCGACAAAAAAACCAACAGCAATATCAGCGGCAAACCGAGCAAAACTCGCCGCCAACCGATGCGTACGGTTCCACTTAAGAAACAACTCACCAACAATGAAAAAGCGATCAGATGCATACATTTCATCAGATCACTGAACCGCGCAGCAACGACCCCCGAAGCGAGAAAGAGATTGAAAATATCGTTCGGCAGCCGAGCGATCTCTAACAATAACGGAATCGTGATGATCGGCTTGCCGAACGAACCGAGAAATCCGACTCCCAGCAAGGCAGGCAGTTGATCTGTCTGAATGACAGTGCCGTAGAACCACGCGGCAAACGGAATAAAAATCAATCCGACAATCCTGCCTACATCGGGAAAAGGGTATGCCAACGGGACAAGATAGTCCGGTTCGTTACTGCCATCGAGTTGCCAACCCTCTTCCTCCATCAATTGACGGACCGCTTCAATGATCATCGGCAACACGACAAACGTATTGCCAATGACAAAGGCTGCAATCAACGGATCCCGCGAAACGCGGCAGATTGAGCCAAACGGAATCGGGGTAATCGACCAGACCAACAACGGCAGGATCAGCAAGGTTACCAGCAAGGCAGAGACAGCGAACACCAGCAGGTAGCCCTGGATCAGACTGAACTGCTGAAAGTCAATCGTCCCGGCCGTATAACCAACAATCCCGAACAGGCCCAGAGGTGTCATGCGAACAACGAGCTTGTTCAACCGGGAGAGGGCTTCGATGATCACGTCCATCGGGGCCAGTAGACTTTGCTTGTTCGGGATCGACATCAAGGCAACCCCAACCCCGAGGGAAAAAACGACCGCCGCCGGAATCAGGTTTTCCGACAGGGAGCGAAACGGGTTGGACGGCACAAACAATTCCAGCCAGTCCGGAGGCTCGGGCTGTTCTGTAAAACTATTACTGAAAAAAGAACCTGTGTCCCAATGCGGGAAGGCCTGCGTCATCATGGCTAAAATGGCTAAGCCGACCCCCCACAAGATCAGCAAGGTCAGGAAAGATATTTTTAACAGCCGCGCCCCCTGCGTGATCGAAAGTCGGCCCACATTGGCGATCAGGGAGAGAACCACGTAGGGGAGAATGGCCATTTGTAACAGGCCAACATAGATATCCCCAATCCACTTGACCCAACTACCGTATTCGCCAAAGAAAATCCCCCAAGCGATACCGGCCAACAGTCCGATGATAATCCAGATTGTCAGACTCGGTCGGAATCGACCTGGCGGTTTCTCGCGATTTTTTTCTTGGCTCATTCTGATGTGACCAGGAGACGGCGGGAAAGAGCCGATCGAAATCGACTGTCGTTCTCTCCAATATAAATCGGAAAGTTCAAAATAACATACCTGCCATTCGACTTCGCCAGCCCCTCGAATGGCTTGAACTACGGCAACTCATGCTCATTCATTTGGTGGTGTTGCTTCAGCCAATCAACACCAAAATCATTCTGCAGGTCACGCCAGACCGTGTGCACATGATTGGCTTGATTCTGTGTATTGTCGTATTCCATGACAAAGGTCGGTCCCTGGATCGAATAATAATGGGGCTTCCCTTTCTCCGTGGATCCGGCCCAAGCAAAAAACAGCTTATCCCTGCCCGCTGATTCAATCTTTCGCAGATCTTGCTCCGCCAACTCGGACCGCAAACGGCCCAAGTAGTGATCAATCAACTGCATCAACTTGGCCTGTTGGGCCGCATTCATCTCAGGGTAGGGTAAACCCTTCGGATTGAGTGGTTGCGCCTCGCGACCCGGACCGTTGATTACATCGCGCGGCGCCTTGACCGCGATCACGGCCTTGCCGCGTTGGGTAGCGGAAAGACTGTTAACCAACTCGCGCCCCAAATCCTCTTGCTCGCCCAACACTCGCCAACCTTTCATCGGACCTGAGCGAACCTCGGCCGGGTTGGAACCGAAAAAGGCCGGGGTCGATACGACCTGTTTGCCGCCCACAACTGTGAAGTTCAGTGAAAGGTGATGCCCTTCGACCCGCCACCCCCAAGAGTCGGTAAGTGATGGGGTGCCAAACAGGAAAAAATGATACTTACCCGGGTCGCGAATCGGGTTCTGCTTCTCCAATTCGTGCAGCACCTGCTCCAAAGCCATGACTTGCATCGACTGGGAGAAACCTCGATGGCTCAACGCCGTTTGCAGCAATGACATCGCCAGCAATTTTTGATCGGTTTTCATCTGATTAAACGCCAAACCCCGGCGATCCATCGGAACAAACTGCCAATCCTTTCGAAAACTATCATTAAACTCGAATTGGATTGCCTCTGCGTGCCCCGGTTCTAACGACCGGTGCAAGCGATCAAAACCTCGCTGCATCTCTTTGGCGACATCATGCGCCTGAACCCTTGAGCTCGTTGAAAACCAGCCCAAACTCATGATCACCAGAACGACGGGAAAACCGATACGGCTCATTAAATATCACCTCCAGCAACAGACATTCAGATGCGTCGGACAGACTGAGGAGAGGTCGCGGCAGGCATCGAGTCTTGCCATCCACTTCCCCCTACTTCCCCCTCCGTCCGGACCACCAAAACTTAAGCCCTCGGACGTCTGCTGAGTATCCCCTGGCGAAGAAAAATCTTCCGACAGCCTCGGAAGTGGGATGATCAGATGGTCGTGAATCGAAAAACAGAACCCATTCTGCTAAAATCGACTGCCTAACTCGGGGCGGTTCATCGAACCCCCTGTCAGCCTGTCCCAGCAGTCGAGGATCTCCCGTATGCTGCCACAAATACGCCCCTTCATCTTGGCCATTACCTGCGCGATTTTCTGCTGGGTGCCCGACCTTTTGTGCGCTCAACAACCTGACAAGAATTTTCAACAGTGGGACCGCAACCGTGACGGCCGGCTCGTTGTTCAAGAGCTGCCAGAGAAACTGCGGCCCAATTTCCCGCGGGTCGATCAAAATCAGGATGGCTTCATCTCGCTGGAAGAACATCTCCGCTTTATTGGCCGCCGTCGTCCGGCGCCCGACTCCCCAAAGAGAAGCAAATATCAATCGCTGCGAGACATCCCCTATGTCACCGAAGGGCATCCACGGCAAAAGCTCGATCTGCACCTGCCTGCAGGCAAGCCAGCGGACCGCTGGCCACTATTGATCTTTGTGCATGGGGGTGCCTGGAAGGGTGGCGACAAACGCTCCGCGCCGATTGAGGAATTTATTGACCGCGGCTTCGCTGTGGCGAGCCTCAATTACCGATTGAGCCAACATGCTATCTATCCGGCACAAATCGAAGACTGCCAGGCAGCGGTGCGCTGGTTACGAGATCACGCCGGAGAGTACCAAATCGATCCCCATCGCTTTGGCGCTTTTGGAAAATCCGCCGGCGGGCACTTGGTCTGCCTGCTCGGTACCCGGGGTGAACGCGCGACCCCAGGGACCAATATCAGCAGCCGTGTCCAGGCAGTCTGTAGCTGGTACGGGCCAACCGAACTGCTGAGCATGAACCGACAGTCCGGGCCAGACAGCCAGATTGATCACGATGCTGAGAATTCGCCCGAATCCCGCCTGGTGGGCGGCCCCTTGCAAGAAAACAGCGAGTTGGCCCGAGCGGCCAGCCCTCTCCACCACGTAACGGCGGACGACGCTCCATTCTTGCTGATGCACGGCAAGCGAGATCGCCTCGTTCCCTGGCAACAGAGCGAGAAACTCCATCAGAAACTCGAATCAGCCGGCATCTCATCAGAGTTGATGATCATCGAAGGGGCAGGCCACGGGTTCGATCACCGCCAGCAGCTGCCAGGTGTCATTCAGTTTTTCGAACAACAATTAATCAAGGAACCAGCGACGAACCGGCCAGAGCAGTAACAAACGGCCCACCGATTGCGCTGGAACCCTGCTTTTCGGACCAGCCGATTGACGTCAAAATAGTTTCATGACTACAAAAAAGAAGAAAAAGAAAAAGAAGAACGTCAAATTACCGAAGTTTCATCGGCGACCCGAACCGGGGGCTTTGCCCGGTACGCTTTCGATCTCCCACGATGCTGACACGCCTACGATCACCGTAGTCCAATACAACGCCGACCGGGTGGTCGAGGAAACGGTCACCGATGTGGAGAGTATCAATGGCTTCCTGGACGAAGAGACGATCACCTGGGTCAATGTGCAAGGCGTAGGAGACGCCGCAACCTTCCGCCAACTGAGTCAATTATTCGGCGTGCATCGCCTGGCGATGGAAGATGCTGTGAACGGGATGCAGCGGTCCAAAATCGAAAGCTATGGCGAAAATATCTTTATCGTGGCCCGGGTCCTGACGATGGTGGCCAACCATCTCCGCAACGACCAATTGAGTATTTTC
>JAYZCF010000222.1:0-14154 GCA_036338455.1 Planctomycetota bacterium | reverse complement strand
AGTGTGACGTTGGCGTTGGGGTCGGCGACTCCCTGGATGACCATATGGGCGTCGACTTCAAAATCAAAACTGGGGAAACCACTATGGATTCCATTGCCTAAACGCACGAATTCAGGTTGGTTCATCGGCCGATTAAGTTTTTCCTCAAAGACCTGTTGCAGGTCGTTGGTGGTCGTTTTCGCATAGCCACCGCTCAGCGCGTAGAATTTTTTAAAATCGTCCGCGATGTCCGCCCAGTTGTGGTCGAACGAGTCGGTATTGGGGGCGGGCGTGGTGACCGCATTGCTCTTGGCAACAAGGTGAAATTTCCCGTCTTCCGTCGCATAGCCAATCGCGATTCGGTAGCTTTGGGGCGGCTCGGCAACATCGATAAACCAATTCCTGACACCACCATGAACAGGAATTTCGCGAACGACGTTTTCCATCGAGTTGGCGGTACCGTCGTTGACAACACTTAACAAACGCAACACGGGACGCGCCGTGTGCCATTGATCGACCAGGGCGACTTTGGCTCGGGCAACCGTCGATTTACTGACCTCCCAGTACGCTTGGATCCAGTAGGGGTCGCGGATGATGGCGATCACGCGGTCTTGGACAGGGTCAACACCGCCCCGCTCCAGGCTGTTGATCAAAGCAAGATTTTTTAAGCTTTCCTGTTGTTGTCGGTCGAGCCGAATCTTGCGGGCAATACGGGATTCCGCTACCGGACTTTTGCTGGAACCATTGGAACGGACCGTTTTGCGGGCTGGCCGCGAGAGTTTTTCCGTAACGGCTTTCTTCGATAAGAGGTTTTTCCCCAAAGTCTTGGTCGAGACTCGCTTCTCACTTCTCGTTCGGGCCTTCGATCTCGCCTGCTTGAGCAGGGCTTTGACGAGTTGTTCCTTGCGCATCGAGTGCCAACCAGGAACCCCTTTCGTTTTGGCCATCTGGGCCAGATCTTTGGAGGTATGGGACCGGAGGGTTGCTGCAGTAATCAAAGGAATTCTCCTCTTCGGTACCAGGAGTACCGATGTGCGACCCGTTGGCCGCTCATGCTGGTCATCGGATGTCCCAATCCGATTGATCCATTTTCTTTCGGCCCGGTTCCTCCCGGGCGACCGCCACTGTTTGCTACTTGTTCGACTCAGTTCCCCCGGTATGCGGCGAGCAAATCGATGAGATCCGGGGGGGCGTGTTCAGGAATTTACGCCGCCGAGGGCTTTCTTACCCCAATGTTTACGGTGATGAATATTCCGTTCCGAACTGTTATTCATATTAATCGAAAACGGGAAATTCACAACCATTAAAGGCCTTAAAGGGTTGTTTCATTTGCGCGTAAAGTGTTTTCTCATAAGGTTTTGCGAAAAGAGTTTGCGGCTGGAAATGGCCTATTTTGGAAGTGCATGACGGGATCGGGAATTGCGTGTTTGTCAGCACATGTAAATCGTCTTAAATTGTTTTCATATATGGTCTTGCGATAACATTGTGAAATTTTTCCCAGACTTTTCCCGCCGATGGGTTGCCAGTTTTTGACGGATCGATAGATTCTTGGCATGAGACTTGGCCGGCCCACATACGACTCAGGGAGAGCCCCAACGTGGAACCCACGACCGACACCCGATCTCCCTCGGTCAAGGCAGCGCATATGGCCACCCATGTTACAACGATCAGCCTGATGATGGTTTTACCTGCCTGGGGAGGCTACTACCTCGACAGCTACTCTGGTACCTTGCCTCTATTCATGGTTCTGGGCCTGATATTGGGCATGGTGGCCGGCATCTGGCAGTTGACCAAGCTCGTTCAGGGGGAGCCTGAGGCTAACCGACAGACGACGAATCAAGAGACGACCAAAAGTGGTAATGATGAGCCGTCCCAACCGAATTGAATTTCCATTTCGCCAGAATCCTGTGGTGGTCCTGCTGTTGCGCGGTCTTGGCCTGACTTTGGTGATCGGTCTGGCAACATTTGGCTCGGCGGCGCTGCAGAATTGGCTCAGTTCGACACCCGTGACCCTATTTCATGGATTGTTCGTGTTTTTTATGATTTGGGTCCCGATGTTACTCGGTCTGATCGCCAGCGAATTCCCAAGGGGGGACGACTACCTTTTGATGCGGATGGGCGGGGCGACATTTTGTCGCACTGGAATGCCGCTGCTCGTCATTCTGTTGTTTGTGTATTCTATTCCCGAGCTTGTCGATCATGTCGTTTTCATGATCGTTTTCGTGTACGCCGCAGGTTTCATCACCAGTGTGTTGCTGTCCCTGTTCCGGTTGGGTAAATCCCCGGCAGATCAGAATTTGAATGAGGTTCAAAGTGCCATTCATTGAGGATGAGAAAGACACCAATGCCGATTCGCATGGGGCAGCCCATTCGGATGACGACCATGGTGCCGATCACGCCGCGCATCATGATCATTCTGCCGATCATGGCGATGGCTATTCGCTGCAGGAAGGCCTGGATCACTACATGGATCCCGGGCACTTGTTCGGCCATGTTCAGGACTCCCACTACTTCGAGGTGCCCAAGTTCATCTCATCCAGTGGTAAGGTCGCGATTCCCAACGTGACGGGTTACACCAAAGAGAACCCGATGATTAAGATTCAGGAAGGGTTCCATGTGGTTGGGCGACCGACCAAGTTCATGGCGCTCGAACTGATGGCCGCCATCTTGATTACGGTGGCTTACATCTGGTTGGCTCGTAAGGTGACGCCCGAGGGCAAGGCGCCCAAGGGACGGCTTTGGAATTTCCTCGAGTCGATTGTCTGTTTCATTCGCGATGACATCGCCGTACCGAGCATCGGTAAAAAAGATGCGGACCGCTACTTGCCATTCCTGTTGACCCTGTTCCTGTTCATTATTGTGCTAAACCTCTTTGGTATGGTCCCCTCGTTGGGAGGTGCCACGGGAGCCTTGGCCGTTACGGCCGTCTTGGCGATCATCACGTTTGCGATTGTGATGGGGGTCGGCATCAAGAAGATGGGGTTTGTTGGTTTCTTAAAAGCGCAGGTTCCGCATATGGAACTCTCGCCGGTTTTGGCTTTGATTCTGATCCCTTCGATCTGGATGATTGAAGTGTTTGGCCTGTTTGTCAAACATTTTGTTTTGGCCATTCGTCTGTTCGCTAACATGTTTGCGGGCCACTTGGTGTTGGCCGTCTTCCTCGGTTTTATCGGGGTAGTTGCGGCTAGCCTCATGCTCTATGTGGTTGGCCCGATTGTGGTTGTAGTGGCGGTTGCCCTCAGCCTGTTGGAGTTGTTCGTCGCCTGTTTGCAGGCATATGTTTTCACTTTTTTGGCAGCCCTGTTTATCGGGGCGGCTTTGCATCCTCACTAACGTGAGGGATGCCTTGGATTCACTTAACAAATTTACATTTACATTGACAACCAATACGACGGAGACTTTTAAATGTCTAAATGGGTAATGATTGCGGTCTTTTTGGGGCTTGGGTTGCTCTGCACACCGCTGATGGCACAGGAGACAGGTGGAGAACGAACCATGGATGGCTTTGAGCGAGCCATGGGTGTAGCCATTCCCGGGATTGCCGCCATTGGTGCGGGCCTGGCGATTCTTGGTGCAGGTATGGGGATTGGCCGAATCGGTGGATCCGCCTGTGAGAGCATCGCTCGCCAGCCTGAGGTAGCTGCCAAGGTTCAGACTGCGGGGATTATTTTTGCGGCCCTGATTGAAGGTGCGGCGTTCTTTGCACTGCTGGTCTGTTTCCTGGTCGCTGGTTAATTCTTTACGGTTGATCATTCGTATTGGAGAAAGCGATGTTGGATAGCTTTTACGAACCTTTGCTGATCTTGGCTTCCGGTGGTGATGAGGCCGATCCATTGGTTTTTCAGGCAGACTTGGCGCTGTGGACATTGATCATCTTCCTGGGGATGTTGATCATACTCAGTCGGTACGCTTGGAAGCCACTGATCCAAGGGTTAAACAACCGCGAAGAAAACATCGCTCAAAAAATTGAGGATGCCGATCGAGCGCACGAAAAAGCGCAAGACAACCTTCGCCAATATGAAGAACAGCTTGCGTCGGTTGCCGACAAAGCGAAGTCCGTTCTGGACGAAGCCAAGCAGGATGCGGTCGCACTCAAAGACAGCATCCTGGCTGAAGCCCAGGAGGAAGCCCAGCGAATTCGGGATCGCGCCTTGGCCGATATTGAAGCGGCCAAGAACGCGGCTGTCCGGGAGTTGGCGGAAAAGAGTGTCGATTCGGCGGTTCTTTTGGCCGGCAACATCGTGGGTCGGTCCCTGGATAAGCAGGATCATGACAAGCTGATCGAAGATTCGATCAACAGTTTCACCAGCGGAGCGTAATCCAGCGATGGACCAGGAAGTTAAACACGCCACGGTTTTTGACTCGGACCAGCAGCAGCTGGGTAAAGTCTACGCGCAGGCTTTGCTGGGATTTGCTCAGCAGGCGGAAGCGGTTGATTCGTTGATTGAAGAGTTTGACGCGGTGGTCGATACGGTTGAATCGACGCCGCAACTTAAGCTGGCCCTTGAATCGCCGCGGATTTCCGGGGCAGAGAAAGAACGCCTGGTTGAGAAAATCTTCGGCGGCAAGGTGAGTCAAGACTTGGTCAACTTTTTGAAAATCGTCGGTGCCAGAGATCGTTTCGATTGCTTGGCAGCGATTCGGGCGGGCGCACAGCGGTTGCACGATGAGATGGCAGGCCGGGTTCAGGCGACGCTAACCACGGCGCACGAGGTCGATGATTCAGTTCGCCTGAAACTACAGGCCAAACTGTCGACGGTTCTCGGCAAAGAGGTCGGCCTTTCGGCCAAAGTCGATGAGGCGATCATTGGTGGCATGGTGGTGCGGGTTGGGGACACTGTTTACGACGGCAGTGTGGTCAATCAGTTGGATCGCGTTCGGGCTAAGGCCGTGAAGCGAACCACGGATGCCATTCGTCAGGAGATAGGAACATTCATGGCAGAATAGCCAGCGGTGAGCGTTTAGAACATTCAAGTGGAAAAACAGTCCATGAACCGCCCTCGGGCCGGTTCGTCAATAACGAGGAATTCAAATGAAAATCAGTGCTGACGAAATTGCCTCCGTCATTCAACAGGAGATTGCGCAGTACGAAAGCGAAATCGACATTAGCGAGGTCGGTACGGTCCTGGAAGTGGGTGATGGTATTGCGCGGGTTCACGGACTGACCAATGTGGCGGCCGGTGAAATGGTGGAGTTCCCCGGCGGCATCATCGGGCTGGCGTTCAACCTGGAAGAGAACAGTGTTGGTGTCATCATTTTGGGTGACTATCTGAAAATTAATGAAGGTGATCAGGTCAAGGCGCTTGGTACCTTGCTGTCGGTTCCCGTCGGCGATGCCGTGGTGGGACGCGTACTGGATCCGCTCGGCAACCCGTTGGACGGTAAAGGACCAGTCAATTCTTCCGAGACTCGGCCAGTTGAGATCATCGCCCCTGGCGTGGCCGAGCGTATGCCGGTTCACGAGCCGATGCAAACTGGGATCAAGGCGGTTGACGCGATGACACCCATTGGCCGGGGACAGCGAGAATTGGTGATTGGTGACCGGAAAACGGGCAAGACAGCCATCGCAATCGACGCCATCATTAACCAAAAAGGCTCTGGCGTTAAATGTTTTTACGTGGCGGTCGGCCAGAAAGACTCTTCGGTAGCCGGTGTGATTAAGGTTCTCGAAGAGAACGGCGCTATGGACTACACGACCGTGATTGTCTCAGGTGCCAGTGCGCCTGCCCCGATGCAGTACATCGCACCTTACGCTGGGACAGCGATGGCCGAGCATTTCATGTGGAACAAAGGGCACTGCTTGGTTGTCTACGATGACCTCTCCAAGCAGGCAGTTGCGTACCGCGAATTGTCATTGTTGATGCGTCGTCCGCCTGGTCGAGAAGCTTACCCCGGGGACGTTTTTTATTGTCACAGTCGCCTGTTGGAAAGATCGTCCAAGCTCAGCGAAGAGTTGGGCGGTGGGTCGATCACCTCCTTGCCGATCATCGAGACCCTGGAAGGTGAGGTTTCGGCCTATATTCCGACCAACGTGATTTCGATTACCGACGGGCAGATCTACCTGCAACCGGACCTCTTTTTTGCCGGGGTGCGGCCAGCGATGAACGCGGGGATCTCGGTCTCTCGTGTGGGTGGTGCAGCCCAGGTAAAAGCGATGAAGAATGTGGCTGGTAGTTTGCGATTGGACCTGGCAGCCTTTCGTGAACTCGAAGCGTTTGCTCAATTGGGGACAGACCTCGATCCCGCCACTCAAGCTCGTCTCGATCGGGGTTACCGAATGGTCGAGCTGCTCAAACAGCCTCAGTACAAGCCACTGAATGTCGTTGACCAGATCATGGTGATTTACGCTGGTACCAACGGTTTCATCGATAAAGTTCCAGTCAACGAAGTTGGTCGTTGGGAAGCGGAGTTTCTCGATTTCGTCCATGGGAAACGAAAGGATGTTTGGGACAATCTCGACGCCAATAAAAACAATGGCGATGCGATGAAGAAGGCGGATAACGAAACGACCAAGTTGGTACGTGAAGCGTTGGAAGAGTTTAACCAGTCGTTTAAGGCGTGAGATTGACCGGTCGGCTGTCAGCTCCTGGCTGATACCGACCTCAACCGATTTGGAATAACCGATGGCTAACGCCAGAGCACTTGATAAACGTCGCAAGTCGATTCGCAATATCAAGAAGATTACGCGAACGATGGAGTTGATTGCCACTGCGCGGTTTAAAAAAGCGATGGATCGCGCCTCGGCGGCAACCGATTACACAAAGCGAATCACGTCGTTGGTGGCGGATTTGGCACAAGCCGGGTTGGAAGTCAGTCACCCGCTGCTGGAATCGCGAGATTCCAATCAGTCTTGTACGGTTTTGACGATTTCGGCCAACCGTGGCTTGTGTGGTGGTTACAACGGGAATGTGATCCGGGCGGCCATCGGCCGCCGGGAAGAGATGCAGCAGGAGTTTGGTTCCGTGCGAACCGAGGTGGTCGGTAAGCGGGGCAATTCAGGCTTCCGATTTCGCGGCATCGAGGTGGATGAATCATTTGTCGATGACGAGGGGGTTTCGGTAATCGAAGACGATCCCGAGTTTGCCACGATCGACAAGATTGCCGATCGCTACCTGCGGGAATTCGCGGCCGGTGAACTCGATCGTCTCGATGTGGCCTACACTCGGTTCATCTCGAGTTCCCGCCAGGAGGCGGTGGTTGAGACCTTGTTGCCGCTGGGTGAGTTGGAAGGGATGGACTCGGAGGCTGAGGCAACGGATGACAGTGACTCCGTCTCTCTGTATGAGTTTCTGCCTGATGCCAGGAGCATCCTGGACGAGGTGGTGCCAACCAGTTTCAAAGTGAAGCTGTTCAAGTGCTTCCTGGACGCGGCCGTGAGCGAGCATATTTCACGGATGGTGGCGATGAAGAATGCGACTGAGAATGCGAACGAGATGATTAAAGATCTTTCTCGCACTTACAACCGTGCTCGACAGTCGCAGATTACCGGTGAGATCATGGAGGTCATCGGGGGTGTGGAAGCACTCGAGGGTTAGACGGAAATTTAAAACAAGCATTTAAGATTACTCTTACAAATTATTTGACATAGAGACTTCCTGACGGAAAGAAAATATGGCTACAGCAACATCAACGGGAAAAGTTTCCCAGGTCATCGGCTCGACGTTTGATGCCGTGTTCAGTGAAGACGCAATGCCCGCGATTTACAACGCGGTAAAAGTTGAAATCAATGCGGGTGGCAACACGTTCAATTTGACCGGGGAGGTGTCCAAACACCTTGGTGGTGGTCGTGTTCGTTGCGTCGCGCTTGGTTCGACGGAGGGTTTGCGGCGGGGGCAGGACTGTGTAGATACGGGCGCCCCAGTGTCCGTGCCTGTCGGCGAGCAGACGCTTGGCCGGGTGTTCAACATGTTGGGTGAACCGGTTGACGGTCGGGGTGAGGTGAGTGCCGAAGAAGTGCGGTCCATTCATCGTGAAGCACCCAGTGTTGAAGAGCTGTCGACCAACACCGAATTGTTCGAAACGGGAATTAAAGTTGTCGATCTGCTCACCCCGTTTGTGCGTGGGGGGAAAGCGGGGTTGTTCGGTGGTGCGGGTCTTGGCAAGACCGTTATCTTGACTGAATTGATTGCCCGGATTGCCAGTTCCCATGGTGGTTACTCGGTTTTTGCTGGCGTGGGTGAACGGACTCGTGAAGGGACCGACCTCTGGCTCGAAATGCAGGAGACAGAAATTGGCCAGACGGGTCGAAAAGTGATTGAACAGACTTGCATGGTGTTCGGCCAGATGAACGAGCCGCCCGGGTCCCGTCTGCGGGTGGCCCTTTCGGCGTTGACGATGGCGGAATACTTCCGGGATCAAACCGGTAAGGACACACTGTTATTCGTGGATAACATTTTCCGCTTCTCCCAAGCGGGTTCCGAAGTGTCTGCCCTGTTGGGAAGGATGCCTTCAGCGGTCGGTTACCAGCCGACGCTGGCCACCGAGATGGGGGCCTTGCAGGAGCGTATCGCTTCGACCAAGAAAGGTGCGATTACCTCGGTTCAAGCCGTTTATGTACCGGCGGATGACCCGACGGACCCTGCCCCGGCCACGGCGTTTGGGCAGTTGGATGCCTTCCTTTACTTGGAACGGTCGATTTCCGAGAAAGGGATTTACCCTGCGGTGGATCCTTTGGCTTCGTCGTCCCGAATTCTCGATCCGCAGTATGTCGGAGAACGTCATTACGCCATTGCCCGAAGGGTGCAGACAACGTTGCAGCGTTACCGTGAATTGCAGGACATTATCGCGATTCTGGGTGTCGATGAGTTGTCGGAAGAAGACAAGATGGTCGTTCACCGAGCAAGACGGATTGAACGGTTCCTTTCCCAGCCGTTCCTCGTTGCGGAGGTCTTCACGGGCAAGGCCGGACAGATCACACCTCTGGAAGATACGATTCGCAGTTTTGAAGAAATCTGTGATGGGAAGTGGGATCACCTGCCGGAGGATGCCTTTATGTATGTGGGTTCGATCGAGCAGGCTGAAGAGCAAGCGAAAAAGATGGCGGGTGGTTAAACCGGTTTGCTCCTGAAGGGTAGTCTGCCAAACAAGGTTCCTAGAAATGTCATTGCAAATTGTTGTTGTAACGCCGGAACGGACGACACTGGATCAACAGGTCGATTCCGTGATTGTGCCCAGTTTTGATGGTGAGCGCGGTATCTATCATGGTCATGCCCCGCTCGTCGAGCGATTGGGCCCTGGCGAATTGCGAACGGTCAGCGGAGGCCAGGTTAGCCGTTATTACGTCGACGGTGGCTTTGTCCAGGTCGCGGATGATGTCGTTTCTGTTTTGACAGGCCGGAGCATTCCAGCAGAGGAAATTGATATTTCTGCGGCCCGGCAAGAACTGGAAATAGCCGAACGAGAGTCGGCGGCGAATTCGGAACTGATGGAATTGAAACAGAAGGCGATCGCCCAGGCCAAGGCGCAAATTCGTCTGGCTGAGGGCTACTATTAGTCGTCACTCGACTCTTTTGGGGCGCCGGCGTTCTGTTGGCTGCTGATCGTTGCGACGATCCTCTCTGGATCGTCGATCGCCAACAAAGCGATTTGAAAATCGCGTGTCTTGCGGTTAAGAATGGTCGCTTGCGCAGGTTTCTGCAACCGCAGGATCACATTGTGGGCTGCCGGGAAGCTTACCTTGAGTGGCGTGGGTTCGCCCTTTTCCGTTTCGGGATCCCGAGTCGATTTTTTGATCGATTCGATGTCAGCAAGCGGTAAATGGGCGATGTCAAATGCTCCATTCCGCAGGAAAAGCTGTCCCTGATCGATATAGATAGGACGCAACCCAATGGCTCGGATTTGGGCCAGGATTTGCAGGATCAGCCAGACGGACGTCAAGGTTGCTGCCACAGCAAGCCAATGACTCCAGAGGGAAATCAGCCAATGGAGTGCCGTTGCTTCGACGACAGCGACTAAAATCAGTCCAAACAGGAGTACTCGCAAGCCGTGTTCCCGGTGGTATGGAAAGACCTCGGCCCCGGGAGGTACATCCAGCCACTCTCCGTCAGTGGATCGCTCGGTGGGTTGGGCGAACAGGTATTTGAGCATCTTGTTTATTGGTTCCAGGCCTGTTTTTAGACCGTTTTAGTTGGGGTGATTCCGTTTGACGATACCCAGCGCCTGCTGAAATAGGTGTTGGTTGGATGCCAGGACCGATGTGGGCCTCAATTGCAAATCATTGCCATGACCATCGGTGATGATTCCTCCTGCTTCTTGCAGGAAGAGCCAGGCCGCCGCGAAGTCCCAAGGGGAGAGCAGGTACTCATAGTAGACACCAAACCGTCCGGCCGCAACGGAGACCAGATCCAGGGCGGCCGATCCCATTCTTCGTATGCCATGGACTTGAAGGTTGAAAAAATCTTCCATCGCGGCCAAGGTTGCCCGCATCATGTCACCCCGGTCATAGTAAAAACCGACGGCAATCATCGTTTCAGACAGGTCGGTATGCTCGTTGACATGAACCCTTTGCCGATTGTGCCAGGCTCCCTCACCACGTTGGGCCACATACCAGTCATCGTGCAGTGGATCGAAAACGACGCCACAAAACGGTTGGCCCTGCCGGAAACAAGCAATCGAAATCGAGAAATGAGGAATTCCGTGGGCGAAGTTGTTGGTGCCGTCCAGCGGGTCGATGACCCACAGATCCTCGTTCGTTTCACCACTTGCGATCAGGTCCGCAGCCGTCTCCTCTGCCAAAATACGATCAGCCGGGAACGCATCCTTCACAACCTGCAAGATGGCCTGTTCGGCCGCTGTGTCGGCCTCGGTGACCAACCCGGCCGTTTGGCCGCCGGTCTGTTTTACATTGGCTTGCAGCTCAGTCCGAAAAAAATCATTGATCAGACAGCCGGCAGCTTCTGCCGCCTGCAGGGCGACTTTGAGCTGGGGCGATCGTTGAAAAGGTAGGCTCAACGCGTTTTTATGCGGTTTGTCGACCACTCTTTTGCTCCCTTGGGACATTGCGAAAACCGCGGCGGCTTTTGGCTGCCTCATGATCATCATCCAGGTGACATCCAATGCGCAAAGACGGATTTGGTCCCATCACGAGCCCCGGTCTGCCCCCTGCTCTGCCCGCTCGATCGAACTGCGGGGTGACCCCTAGGGGCCCGGAATCGCCTTTTCCGCGGTAAAATGCAGCTTTAAACGGTCGTCAAACGGGCATTAGGAAGAGATCGGGTAAAACAGGCCGAAACGGGTACAAAAATGTTTGAAATCTAACAATCTATGATATTTTACAACATTATGAACATCGAATTCCAATGCGATTGTGGAGAATCGTTAACCGCACTGGGGCACCAGGTCGGGGAATTGATCGATTGCCCGACCTGTTCGAAGTTGGTGCAAGTCCCCCCTCGTCCTGGGACAGGTATCCTGCAAAAGGCGGAGCAGGAGGACGAGGCCTTGGCTGCCATCGAACATCGAGGTAAACCTCGTATTAGTCGCGCCCCTTCTTGCCGGCGGTGTAAGACGCGTCTAACGCCGATGGCCGTTAAAGAGAGTAACGCGCTGGGTAATGTCCTGGGGCGGAGCATTTTTGCGGTGGGCGTTGTGATGTCCCTGCTCGGCTTGATTTTCTCCAATCTGTTTCCGGTTATCTTTGGTCTTGGATTGACGGTCGGCGGCGTTCTGGTCGTGATGCTGTTGCAGGAGACAAAAATGATGCTCAAATGTCCCAAGTGCCAGCCGGCCGTGAAACCGAGGAAAATGTTGAAGGCGCGCTGATCGTCGCCTTGAAATTCGGTTTGTCGACATGGCGGAGACCATCTCGGTTTTTTGTCTTGGTAAATGGTTCTCCCTACTGGCTGGATGATCACTTGCAAAATCTAATTCCGTTAGGGTTTCCCGTCGACCCTCTGATTCCGCGTGATCATGGTCCATTTTATCTTCTGTGAATACTAACGTGAGTTCTGTTGTTTTTGATCGTTGTCGTTGCTGGCGCACCGCCTGGCCGGCCTTGATCATCATATCCCTCTGGCTGTTCGTCTTCTGGCCTTTGCTGACGGGACAGTATGTTGCCGGATTTCGAGATTCGGTTTACTTGTATTACCCCCTTTTCAAATTCATTGATCTGGAATGGGCTGCAGGTGGAATCCCACTTTACAACCTCTATGACGGAAGCGGGCAGCCTCTCTTGGCAGACGGGTCAAGCAGTATCTTTTATCCCGGTAAGTTACTCTTTTTCTGCCGTTTCCTCCCCTTCCCGGCCAGATACGGTTGTTACTTGTCGCTTCATGTCCTGTTGGCCGCTACCACCGCTTACTTTTTAGCCCGTCTTTTGCGTTGCAATCGTCTGGGCGGAACGGTGGCGGCGATCAGTTACGCCTTTGGGGGGAGCGTACTATTTCAGGTGAATAACGTGATTTACCTCGTCGGGGCAGCCTGGTTGCCATTGGCATTGGCCTGTATCTGGATGATGTTCCGCCGTCCCGACTGGAAATGGCCTTTGACGGGTGGAGCCGTCTGTGCCCTGATGCTGCTGGGGGGAGATCCCCAGATGGTTTACAACGTCGGACTCATTGGAGCCGCGACGTTGGTCGTGACATCGTTTTCGCTGTTTCTCGGCTGTGGCTGGGAAGAGCGATTTCGAAACAGCTTATCCTGGATCGCGGGGAAAGCGACTCGCCTTTTGTTATTGGTTGCCGTGACGGCGACTCTGTCTGCGGTCCAGTTACTGCCCAGTTATGAAATCGTTAATTCCAGTAAGCGGGCACAACCTCGAGAAGGCCCGGTCAACTTGTATGGTGGATTGACTGAGAAGCCTGGCTCCGTATCGATGGCCCAAGCACTTTTCGGAACCCCGCCCGCAAGCTCGCATCGATCGCATATCTATCAATTCAGCCTGCCGCCTTGGATGCTGACCGAGTTGTTATGGCCGAACATTAGCGGTCAGCCATTTCCCATCAACTTGCGGTGGAGCAGTGGATTGCCTGGCGCCGACCGGGTGTGGGTTCCCTCTCTTTATATGGGGGTGTTGACGTTGTTGCTGGCGCTAGGCAGTTTTCGTTTATGGGGAAGTGCCGTAAGAGATGTTTGGCTGTCCCGGCTCGGACTCTGGTTCGGACTTGCGGCGTTTGGGTGGTATGGGGTTGCCTGGTTACTGGGTGAACTAGGCGCTGTTTGGACGTTTGGCGAAGTGGATCCGATGTCTAACGATGCGACTTCGTGGCGGTTAGGTCCCCAGGTGGGTGGCCTTTACTGGCTGATGGTGGTGACACTTCCCAAGTATTTCTGGTTCCGTTACCCGGCCAAGCTTTTCCTGATAGCTGTGTTGGCGATCAGTATCCTGGCTGGTCGGACCTTGTCCAAGCGTTGGCCCCTGCGGCGGATGGCGCGCATGGCACTCGCCGTGATCCTGCTCAGCTTGCTTGGCTGTTGCCTGGCAAGCTCGTTGCCCCAATGGATTGAGCCGTTTCAAGACCCCGTCTTTGGTCCGTTACAAATGGAAGCTTTATCGAACGTGATCCTGCTCTCAATGTGGCAGGTGATCGGGGTGCTTGTTTTGGGCCTGTTAGCCCTGAAGGGAATGGAAAACGGGGGTGTTAGGCGGTCGATCTGGGGGGGCCTTTTTCTGGGGATTTTGGCCGTCGACCTCGTCATGGCAAACGCCTGGATGTTGGCTTTGGTTCCGGCCGCTGTTTTCGAATCGCCCGTCCAGGCGCAATACCAAACGGAGGTGCCTTGGGAACAGTTGTCCGGTTCGTTAAAGTTCAAGTCGCGACCTCTGCCCTCCAATCCGTACCAGGGTTCGGGATTTGCCGTAGCTAGTTCCGAGGATCGATTGGCGGAAAATGTTACCTGGCAGCGGGAGACACTGTTTCCAAAGCATCATTTACCCTTGCGGATTGTTCATCCGAATTCGTTTGCGTCCATTGAATCGAGCGGCTCTCGGTCGGGCGTCTTGCATTGGATTGAGGGTTATCGCCAAAGCTTGGGTGTCCCGGTCGAAATGGAAGTAGGATCCGGTTCCTTCTCGCTATCTTTCACCATTCTTCCCGGTGATATGAATCGCAATGGTGCAGCGGTCGACGCAGCTGCCTGTTTGATACCTTGGGAGCCCGAAAAGGAAGGTTGGCAAATCGGTTTGATTCGCCAAGCAGACAGTCAGCCAATCAGTCAGCCGAAAACCCGTTTGATCGA
>JAYZCF010000221.1:0-16683 GCA_036338455.1 Planctomycetota bacterium | reverse complement strand
TGGGACTGTTGCTCGAAGGACCCTTCCCGTTTGACCTGGTTGTGCTGGACCTGATGTTGCCAGGCATGAGCGGTTATGAAATTTGCAAAGAGATCAGGGGTTTCAACGAGAACATACCGATCATGGTATTGAGCGCACGGTCCTCGAGTGAGGACAAAGCCCACGCGTTTGATTGCGGGGCGGACCAGTATGTCACCAAACCCTTTGACCTGAACGAGGTGTTGAGCCGAGTTCGAAATCTCTTCAAATGGCGAAAAACGGATAATAGTGACGCGAGCGAGACAGTCTCGCAATCCATTGATGTTTACCGGTTCGACGACGTCAAGGTGGATTGCCCGAAATTTCAGGTGACAGTGAAAGGTGAATTGTTCACGCTCACCACGATGGAGATTCAGCTGCTGCGTTACTTTTTGGAGAATCAAGGGATTGTTTTGTCGAGAAGCCGGATCATGGAGAACGTCTGGGGGCAGAGTGCGGAGATCACAACCCGAACGATTGACAACTTCGTGATGCGTTTGAGGCGCATCATCGAACCAGAAACCTCCAAGCCGAGATATATCGTTTCGGTGAGGGGCACGGGCTACAAATTTATCAAAGTGCAAGATCCCTGACCTACCCAGGCTTCTGTGTCAGGGGAAGGGCGTTAGATCGAGGCGCAAAAAAAACGCGCCCGGTTCTTTAACCTGGCGCGCCGTGTGAAATCCTATAGTTGGATTTCGTGGAATTACTTTTCTTCGTGAAGCTGAGGCTCTTTCCCCTCGTAAACACGGTAGAAATCCAGAATGGCAGCCTTGAGTGCCACTGGCGTTTCGTCGACGGGATCCTGTTTGCATTTCATGGCAGCAACCATCACCTTATGTGCGGCTGCTAATTGCTGAGCGTACATCTTGTTGTCGGGCTTGATGCGCTGTGTCAGGAAATACTGGGCCATGATGTGCTGTGTGTTGGTCGCGTGGCTTTCCTTGGTAGTGACCCAGCGCGTCATTTGGTTGACGGTTTTCGCATTTGGAGGACCGTTTTTGAAACCGTCGCAATATTCCTTAAGACTGGGAATTGCCTTGGCGATGGTCTTGGTGTCTTCCAGCATCATTTCAAATCGCATCTGGTCCGAGTAGATGCCACAGGGGACTTCGCAGTGGGGTAGGGGGGCTGCGGTGGTCGGTTGGGCGGTCGCGGTCTCAGGCAGATTTTTGGTTTCCAGTTCCCCGGCAAACGAAGTTGCCAGGCCCAAGCTGAAAAGGGCGGTCATGGTCAGGCTCAAAATACGATTCATCAAAGGGCTCTCCCTGTGGCAATTGGCAAAAACTAAACGGAATGCCATTGTAGCGTTTCCCAACTGAATTGCACCCGGCGTGTGGTGAAACGAGGGGCGGACGACGGGTTGGGCAAATCGTCTGCCGGGGCAACGCCGGCGTTGGTCTTGGCTGAGTGGGGGAGAAAATGGTCGCGTCGTGACCTACCAGGGCATTTCCATTTGCCCGACAATCTGGTGCGCACTCCGGTCGATTACCTGTTGTTGGGCGGTCGCCATCGACTGGCCCGCTTCGGGAATGAAAACGGCATCTTGTTCGATACGCACAGACTGCAGTGGCATGAGGGGTACGCCAGCTCGGTCGACCCAACTTACTTCGACACGGTATTCAATTTCCAATACATTCGGGTCATCGTACTTGTCCTCGCTCAGCGGCCGCTTGCGCTCACGGATCAGTTTTCCCCGCACAAAGCTGTCGGCGACATGGGGTGCTCCGATGGTGTAAGGCGTGTTCAACTCGATCTGTTTGACGACGCTCTCAGTCAGACGTTGTCCCAAGAACAGCCGAAAAGATTCTGAATCAAACATGGCGACATGCACGGTGCGAATGTCGCTGCGGTAGAGATACTGGTTGCCGAGGTTGTAGTTGCGACATCCGCACAGCGACACCATCGCAGTCGTAGCGAGCATGGTTGCCGCGAAATAGATTCGGGCTCGACGGCTCGGAGGATCGGTATGTCGTGGGGAGATTACCATCGGTTTCGTGCGCCTTAGCGAGTTGTGGTACTCGTTTGCCGGGCCGTGATGACCGGTTTTGCTTTGGATTCTGAATCGGGGAACAGGTTGACGAACCATTCGGCTGGTTGGCTCGGTTCCGCAGGTAGGCCGATCATCTTTTCCTTCTCTTCGAGTGCAGCACTGGCATAGGCCGTGTCATCAAATTCGGTAGTGATCTTGCCAAGATAAACCTGAGCCGCGCGGTTTTCCCCCTTCTTGAGGTAGTACTGCGCCATCGACCAGTCGCGCTCCGCTAATTTATGTCGGATCAAGGCCGCTTCTTGGGACAGGTATTCCCTTTCTGACTGGATCTCGTTGGGAAACGCTTTGACGATCTGCTTCATCAACTTGTCCGCCCGAATCAGTGGGTCGGCTGAATAGCTTTTTCCTCGATAAGCGTTCAGTCTGGATTTCAACTCGAAAAGATGGGCGTGAAATTGGTGAGGGCTACCGGGGTAGTTCAAACGCAGGTCTTCGTAGGTGTCGGCCGCGTCCAGCCACATCTCCTGCTTGAAATAGGCGGTGGCCAGGGCCAAGGTCGCATCGTCTGCAAATTTTCCTGTGGGATCATCCAATCGGATGCGGTGCAGAATTCGACGAGCTTCGGCGTTCATTCCCTTTTTGGGGCGACTCGGATCGGTCAGGGCAAAGGCGCTCTCCACTTCCGAAAGCTCGAGCCAGTACTGGGCGATGGCAAACCTGCGGGCTTCCGCTTTGTCCATGTAGTCGGACCCAGGGTATTTGACGAGTAGCGTCTCGTAGGCACGGTTCGCCTGCACGTAGCGATCCGCAAAAAAGAAAGCGTCTGCCTGCCAAAAAAGCGCCTCCTGATCCAACTGAGAATCAGGCCACTGGCTGCTGGCGATCCTGAAATGATTGGCTGCTTTGGCGAAGGTTTCGACGTGCTTCCCCGAATCGGGTTCTTGGTCCATCTCTTGTAATGCCTGCTCGTACGTTGCCTTCCCATCGGCGAAGGCATTGCGAGCGGCTTCCGGGTCTTCGGAAAAAACGGTCTTGGTCGCCAGAGTCGTGGCGATTTGACTTGGTGACAAGTCATCCAGAACCAGGCGGTTTGCCTGCCGCCGACCAAGCGGATCCAGGATTTCGTCCGGATCAATCGAGGTGTCTTCGCTTGTCGCGCCCCAATCCGTTTTCTTCTGTTTGTTGAAAAAATCGAAATTCAGCGTCTGGCAGCCACCCATCAAGGAAAGCAAGAGGGCGCAGGTACAGAGCCGTAGGGTAAACCGAAACCGCATTTTTGACATCCTTGTCAATTTTTTTAACGAATTTTCGTAATGTACTTTTGCAACCTCGGGCGATAGCCCAACAGGTGCGATAGGTACTGGTTCATCACCGATCGCGTTTCGGCTTGGCAGCCATCGGCAATCGTCGTTGGTTCCTGGTCATCGGCTTGGGAAAACTGGACCATGGTTTTCCAGCTGTCACTGGACAGCCCGACGACTTTGGTTTTTCCTTTGCGGCAGGATCGGCACAAGATGCCACCCTCGTTCAATCCGAAACTGACGCGTCGATCCGGCTGGTTTCGCGGGCGTGCGCAACCAACGCAATGGGTCAACATCGGGCTGTGACCCAGGATGGACAGGGCATGCATTTCGAATCTCAAGAGGATCGCCGTGGGCGAACCTCTACCGGAATCCAGCCGAATTATCGTATCCTCTGCTAAATCAAACAACGGAACATGTGGGTCGTCTTCATCGGTCAACGCGGCCAATAACTCCACCACGTAATACGCTGCATACAGCCTTTCCAAATCGACCGAAGCGGCCCGGAAGCGGCGTTCCAGCTTCGCTTCGGTCAATAAATCCAAGGACTGCGATTTTTTGTGGAGGAACACTACGCGACAGATCGCCAGCACGTCAAGTGCAGCCTCAAAAGGACTTTTCTTGCGGCGCGCACCTTTGGCAAGTGCCGTAATTTTTCCAAAGTCCCTTGTCATCAGGGTTACAACGGAGCTTGTCTCGCTAAAATCGACAACTCGCAAAACGATAGCAGTTGTTTTTTCGCTCGACATCGACGAAACATCCTACGGTTCATACCTGAAAAAAGTTCCTGCGGACCACGGCCTCAGGGGAAATAGGTGATCTAATTGGCCGTGCTGTCGGTTGGGTGATGGCGTTTCTGGTCCTCGTGTCCTGTACCGCTGGCGGCCATCGAAGTTATAGGATTCTGTCAAAGTAGGCAATCGTGAAGTCATATTCCATCGTTCATTCCCAAACGAACCTGAGGCCGATGCTCGGTTTGGCGATGCCGGCTTTGGCCGAGGAATTCCTCGTATTGATGGTGACCTGGACCGATTGGTGGCTGGCGGGGCACTTCTTTCAAACTGAGGGAGACGCGACCAAGACGGCGATGTCCTTGATGGGGTATTTCATGTGGCTGATCCCCAGCCTTTTTTCGGCAATCGCCATCGGGGCGACAGCGGTGGTAGCGCGGCTGGTCGGTCGGGGAGACTTGACCGGTGCCAGGCGAACTGCCAATCAGGCATTTCTGGTCGGAGGAATCGCGGCCGTTCTGATTACGGTTTTGGTTGCCTGCCTGGGGGATCATTTTATCCACGTGATGCAACTACGTGATGAAGCCGGGAGGTTTGCCAGAGAGTATCTCGGTGTGGTCGTGTTCGCCATTCCGCTGGTCATGTGCACTCAGGTCGGCGCTGCGTGCCTGCGCGGCGCAGGAGACACCGTGACCGGGTTCGTGGCCAAGTCGTTCGTGGTCTTGTTCAATATCCTCGTCAGCACTTCCCTCGTTACCGGGTGGGGCCCCTTTCCGGAGGTTGGCTGGAAAGGTTTGGCGATAGGAACGGCAATTGGGCATTCCATTGGGGGGCTGATCATTCTTACAGCGCTGATCGTGGGGCGAGCGCAACTCCGATTGCGCCTGGGCTGGATGCGGCCTGATTGGCAGCGGATGCGCACGATACTCCGCATTGGATTGCCGGGAGGTTTCGACATTGCCACCGTTCTGTTTAGCCAACTAATCTTCCTGGCGATCATCAACAGTTTGGGTAACGCTGCCGCGGCGGCCCATGGTTTGGCCGTCCAGATCGAAGCTTGTTGTTTTTTGACGGGGGCGGCTTTCCAGATTGCTGCTGCGACGATGGCAGGTCAGTTCCTTGGGGCACGGCTCCCAGAGCGGGCCACCTCGGGAGTCCTGCTTTGTTTCGTTTGCGGCTTGGTTCTGATGTCGATCTTGGCCGTTCTGCTCTTTTTCAAGGGCCACTGGTTTGCCTACTTTTTTGTCGGTAGCTGGGATGACCCTACCGCTTTGTTGACGGCTGAACTGCTGCGCATTGTGGCTGTCGTGATCCCCTGCTTGGCCGCTACGATGATTCTGAGCGGCGGTTTTCGAGGTGCGGGAGATACGGTTTGGCCGTTGTTGATCACCGCGGCTGGATTTTTCCTGGTGCGGATTCCGCTAACCTTGTACCTTTGCTTGGACCAGATCACCTGGCTCGAATTTGACGGTCAGCCGATGCAAGGACTGGGGTGGGGCGTTCAAGGAGCGTGGTACGCGATGGCGATCGACATCGCTTTTCGCAGCCTCCTGATTGGTGGAAGGTTTATCCAAGGCGGCTGGCGCAAGGTTTCAATTTGATTTGGGAGCCGGCGTCGCCTCTTTCGCGGTGCGCGTCTCTTCCAGTTTTTCTTCAAACTCCCGAACTCCCATCCGATTCATAATGCGAGGATTGACCTGCGGCCTTTTTTTCAACAAGTAGGCCTGGGCCTCTTGGGCCGTCATCCCTCGATATTTCATCAGCCAACAGAGAACGATCGTGGCGCTGCGGGCCCGGCCTGCTTTGCAGTGGACATAGACCTTTCCCCCTTTGGCAATTTCCTCTTCGATGAATTCGACACCTCTCTCGATGTTGGCCAGGCTGGGATGGGTAAAGTCAACCATTGGGACGCGACATTGGTGGATCTTGTATTGATCGTACAGCTCGACCGGCCCGGGGTATTCCTCACACGTATTAAGAACCGAGGTCACTCCATTTTTCGCGAGGCTCGGAATGTCTCTGTCAAACGGGTAGGCCCCCAGTATCAATTGATCATCGACGGGGTCCGACCAATTGCGAACCTTCAGTACGCGCCCCAACAACATGTTCCAAGCCAGGGTCGGGTAAGCCAACAGCTTTGCCCTTAAAACGGACCACATTACGGTGTCCCTCCCGGCTCAGTATGCATCGTCCAATTCAGGCAAAAGTCGGTAAGATCAGTCAACTGATCGAGATGGGCAGAATTTTCCCAGATCTCATCGACCTGTTGCACGTTGGGTTGTCCCAACCAAAGTCCAACGGCTGTTTCAAAAGAGGGTCGGTCGACTGAATTTAATTCGACTTCCTGACCTAAAGATAGAGCCAAGCGGCAGCTGGCCTGGCTGAGGCGATCCGCGCGACGGGGATCTTCACTGGCGCGCGGTATCTTGGACTTGACGGCAAAAAAAGTGGCGACGAAGGCGGGGCGCATGACCTCGGGAACAAACGGATTATTGTCATGCAGTGAGGCGCTGAACAGGGCGGCGGGGTAGGCATCCCCCATGAGTATGGGGGCCGTGGAAACCTCCGTTTGTTTGACCGGAATGGTGGTCCACAAATCGAGTACCAGCAGGTTGAACAGCGGGCAACACTCCTCCAGGAGTTCCAGAAAGCGGGGGCCGCGAACCAACCAGTGATGCTTCAACTGGCTTGTCCGGAGTGAGACTTCATTCGTGATCTGTTCGGTGACCGGTTTTGGGATGCCTGCCCACAGTTGGGGGAGCTGGTCGGACAATAGCAACGGCTCCATGGCATCGACAAATTCACTGTGACTGGTGAAAGCAGCCTTGGAAATGCCAAGGTTTGTCGCGTTCTCGGCAACTCGTGGAACGAGTGCCTGCCATTCAGGAGGCAGAGATGACAAGCCGGCCTCGGCCGTATACAGGTACCTGGCCAGCGTTGCCGCCGGCGAAATTCGCCAATTTATTTGTTCCATGGAAGACAGGATCTTATCGGGACAGTGAAAATCTGGCCCGGATTTCCGGAGCGGGCCAATTGACGTTGATGGTTGGATGGCGATCATAACATAAACTCAAAAACGAGTTAACTTCGTTCATGGCAGAATTGAGGTTGAGCGGGTGCCAGTCGGTCCCGATAGGGTAGCATGTTGGAACCGGAAAAGAGCCGATGGTCGGTTGAGGAGGCGGTGGAGCTGTACGGCTTGAACCGTTGGGGCCTCGGGTATTTTGACGTGGACCCGGATGGCTTTGTGACGGTTTCGGCGGATCAAGACACGGCTGCGGCCCCCGTGCGCATCCGCGACATTGTCCAACAGGCCCAGCGTCAAGGCTTGGCTGCCCCGCTCCTGCTCCGCTTTCCGCAGCTGATCCAGCGTCGCTCCGAAGAGATCCATGCAGCCTTCGACTCAGCCCGTCGTCAATTTGGCTACGGGGGCACTTATCGGTGTTTTTATCCCGTGAAGGTGAACCAGCATTGGGAGGTGGTGAACGCGGCGATGCAAGCGGTGCTGGCTTCGGGGGGCGGGCTCGAGACGGGAAGCAAAGCCGAGCTTTTGTCGGCGATTACCACGACCGGATCTGAGGTTCCCATTCTTTGCAATGGGTTCAAAGACAAAGATATGATCGAGATGGCCTTGAGGGCATCCCAATTGGGACGCTCCATTACGATCATTCTAGAAAAGTCGACCGAGATCGCTCTGTTGATGGAGGCGGTGCGTCGCTTCAACGTGCGACCGAGGATCGGGGTGCGCGTCAAATTGGCCGCCAAGAGTGGAGGCCATTGGCAGGCGTCGGGCGGAGCGAAATCGAAATTCGGTTTGACGATTTCCGAGTTGAATCGGGCCGTGGATCAGCTGGAGAGTCAGGGGCTGTTGGATTGTTTGCAATTGCTGCATTTTCATCCCGGAAGTCAGATTACCAAGGTGCGTGAGATCAAATCGTCCCTGATCGAGATCGCGCGAATCTATGTCGGTTTGATCAGGCAGGGGGTCCCTTTAAAAGAGATCGATGTGGGCGGAGGTCTAGCCGTTGACTACACCGGACTGCAGAACCAGGACAACTCGAGTATGAATTACTCGTTGGCCGAATATGCGAACGATGTGGTTCACTACATTAAGACGGTTTGCGACGAATCAAATGCACCCCATCCTTGTATTATCTCGGAGAGTGGGCGAGCGCTGGTCGCGCATCACAGCCTGTTGATCGTTTCTGTCATGGGGACTTCGTGCGCTCCACTGGAAACGGTTCCCGTTGTCGATTCGGCCGAGATCGAAGATATCGCCCCTCTCCGCGATCTGCAGCAGATTCACGATTCGCTGGATGTCGACAATTTGGCCGAGGATTTTCACGACGCCCAAACGGCCGTCGATCTCGCCATGACTCTCTTTTCCGCCGGTCTGCTCAGCCTAAAGCAACGTGCCTTAGCCGAGCGCCTCGGTTGGTCAATCTGTAATCGAATCAACCAGAAGCTCGAGTGCCTCGAGTTTATTCCCCGTGAGTTGGAGCAGTTAAAGCATCAGCTTGCCGCGACTTATTTTGGGAATTTTTCCCTGTTTCAAGCGTTGCCTGACAGTTGGGCGCTCGGTCAAATTTTTCCCGTGGTGCCGATCCATCGCCTGGGGGAACGCCCGAGTCGGCAAGGAGTGCTGAGCGATATTACCTGTGACTCTGATGGGAGTATTCGGAATTACGTGGTGACAGGTTCGCAACAGCAATCGTTGCCATTGCATGATCCGCTGGAGGGTGAGCCTTACATGCTTGGCATTTTCCTGGTCGGGGCTTACCAGGAAGCACTGGCCGATGAACATAATCTGTTGGGCAAATTCAACATCGTCAATTGTTACGGTCCGGATCAGTTGGAGTGCGTGAGCGGTTCCAGCCTGTTGGACGTACTACAGCAGGTCAATCACTCCCCTAATCGCATGTCGGAACAGTTGTCTTGGGCGATAGAGGAGTCGATCGAATCCGGTGCCATCGACGTGAAAACCGGGCAGGATATCCTCCGTTTCTTTGATCTTGTCAAAAACCGTTACACCTACTTGGATCCGGGCGGGGAGGAACTGAACGTTGGTCAAATTCCCGGCTGGCACGTCCCCCCTCGAAACCGGAACGTGAGTCAGTTCAAATAGGCAGCGGGGAAATTTTTCAATGGTTCGTTTCACGGTTCTAAGGAAACCTCAATGTCTGATTCACTTCGCTCACTCATTGGTTGTGGCACCAAGCTCTGGCTGGACAGTATTGATCCGGAACTCGTGGAGGAGAACCGCTCTCTTGGGGCGACGGGGGCTACGTCCAATCCGATCATCATCGCGGACCTGATCAAGACGGGCAGGTTTGATCACCGGCTGCAGGAGCTCGTGGCCCAAGGCTTGAGTGATGAGGAAATCGCTTGGGATATGGCGGACCAGCTCGTTCGAGAAGCGCAGGTCGTCTTTCATGATGTCCACGAGTCCACCGCTGGGAATGATGGGTACGTCAGCTTTGAGTTGGATCCTCTGATTGAAGATCCAGAACTCGACATGCCCCACGAAGAGCGGGTGGCCAAGTATGTCCAATTGGCTAAGCATTGGTCAGCGGGACATGTCAATCGGATGATCAAAGTTCCGGCAACACCGGCAGGTGTGGACGCGCTGGAGGAGATTGTGGTCGCGGGTATCCCAGTCAACGTCACATTGATTTTTACCGACCAGCAATACCGTGCGGCTCGTGACGCTTGCTGGCGGGGCGCTCAGAGATTGGGTGCCTTGGACGCTTTCAAGAGTGTTTACAGCATCTTTGTTTCGCGAATTGATGTTTACACTCAGAAACAGAACCCGGGTTTGTCGCAGGCATCTCAGGGGATGGTGGGGATTGTCAATGCGCAAAGAATCTGGGCTGAGAACGATGCATTTTGGAAAGAGAAAGGTTGTCCGTTACAGCAGGAGATTATCTTTGCCAGCACCGGCACGAAACGACCCGAGGATGAGCCTTGGAAGTATGTCGCGGCGCTGGCGGGTAGCGACATCCAAACCAATCCCCCTAAAACAAACCAGGCGGTGGCCGAATCGACAGAGCTGTTCACTCGGCGGGTGGATCAGCTTCCCGCTCAACAGATCCTCGACGAAATTGACGACCAGATTGATTTTCCCCAGATGCACAAGACACTGATGTCGGAGGGAATCGCCAAGTTTGCCGACCCGCAGAAGCAATTAATTGCCTTGCTGAGTGAGCGGCGTGCGGCGATGGCCGGTGCCTGAAAAGCATGGGATGGATTGCAATCGTCGGTTCAGGATGATGTTGGGGTTCGAGGCTGCTGGAAGCGCATAAAAAAAGCCCTCGGAACGTCGGATCCCAGGGGGGCTAAGGATTCCTTCGTATACCGAGAGCGATTGGTCGAAAGTCGATTGAGACATCCTTGTCGCAATCACCTCTCAATTTGCTACTTTGAAAACAGAGATAAACTTCTCATCCGTGAGATTCCATCCTGTCTTTGACTTGTCGAGTGGAAACTCAAAATCAAGCCGTCGAAGCAACAAAAAATATGGTTGCGAGTGCTAACTCGTTAACCAGCTCGTTTCGATGTTTCGCAAATTATGAAAACACGTTTGGGCGGTCAATAGATGTTTTGAAAAACTTTATTCTGTGAGACCTTACTCTAAATTGATGCGGAAAACACCGAGTAAAAGTCACGAGGTTAACTGCGGAATTCAATTGCCGCGTGCTATCATTCATGAAGCATCAATGTCATCCGCGGAAATGGGCAACACGAAAAATTCGGATTGACAACGCTGGGGCATTCTCTCCGCTGATCGGTGCACAGTCCCTGCTCTGGTGCCCCTTTCTCCAAGGTTCAAACGATGTAACAATCTAGTCTTAGATCGCCGGTAAATTCCTTAACAGAGATCTGGTTGGTAATAATGAAAACGGGTGTCCTGGTACACGGCTGCAACTTGCACATCGAAAATTGGCGTTATGTCGCCTGGGGAGATCCGCCGCATCATCTGGGGCGGATACCGCAGGGAATTCTCACAGCGCTTGAGTTCGACGCCTCGGTGATCGTTTTCGGAACCGGTGCCTCGGAAAAAGTGTTCAACCTAGGGGAATCCGAGAAAGCGGGGCAGTTGCTGGCCGAGGGTGAATATTCCTTGGAATATCTGAAATCCCACTTCGCGGAATTGGCCAACTTTGCACCACTGAAAACGCATTTTGAAAAGCAGGGCGTTGACGACCTGGCAGAGTGGGTTTTGTCGCGACTTGAATTGGACCTCGAATCGATGAACACGCTGGAGGAGATTCGCAATGGTGGGCTGATATTTGGTCAACACGAAGTCGAACGGATCGTGCTGGTTTCCAGTCCCTCTCATATCGTTCGATGCCTACGGGACGCCGCTTCCATTTTTCGTAACGAAGCCCATTTGAAGGACGTCGGTTTTCGGATTTTTGCCAACCCGAGTTACACTTGTTACGAGGGAACCGAGCCGAATGACGTGGTCGTGGTCGAGCCTCCTCATCGTCCAGACCGCCACGTGGTTCCCACCCATCGCCGAATCCACAGGATGATGATGCTGCAGCAACTTCCCTATGAGGATGTTGTCGAATTGATTCAGGAATTCGACGACCTGCTACAGAAATACGAAAACCGATATCACAGTGGTTAAAGTCTTTTTCTCCTCTTGCTTCGAAGCCTGGTATGCTGGCCTGGACAGGGGGCAGGCGCTCTCCGACGGTCGTTGATGAAGCCAGGGGTTGCAGGGCCGGCGCGGTTTCCCGCAAAATTCAAAGCATTTTTTATGACGGTTTACCCGAAATTTCCACTCTTTTTGAGGGCGTTTCCTGAAGGTTCTGAAGAACTGTCCCGTCAAGGCTGTTGCCAATTCCAGTGGTACCTTGCGGATCCGTTTGCTGCGGCTTTTGCAAATAATTTTTGTTGAAAATTGGCCGTTACTCGGGAAAAATAAAACGGTTAAGGGGGAGCGTTTTCACGGTTCCCACTAATCGATCTGGCCGCTTATTTGGATTAGAATTTGGGTAGATGGATTCAGTTTACAGACCAGGAAGTATCATGCCGAACCGCCCCTCCTTGCCCTGCTTAGATCGACGCCGCCGTGGGCGTCTACATCCCTCTGCCGCTATTTTTTCCGTTTTACTCCTTGTTCCTGTGGCGTTGCTAGGCTGGGAAGCCTCGCGCTCCGACAACCTCGTCCAAAACAGCAGTTTTGAAAAAGGGGGAGCGCAAACGGCTCAAGCGTGGACGACCAACATCTGGAGTGGGGAACCGGTTTTTCGTATCGACCCGGTCGCTGGCCGCACCGGCAATCGCGCTGTGGTGATTTCTTCGGAAGAAGGAGGGGATGGCAGTTGGAGTTTTCCGTTAAAGGTCAAGCCAAACCGAGACTATCGCGTCACGGCGTGGATCAAGACCGAGGATGTGGGGGGAGGAGGTCTTGGAGCTCTGATTAATCTTCACGAGCTTCAGTTTGAGGGAAAGTCGGATGCGCTCAAAGGTGACAACGACTGGACTCGGATTACCACCGAATTCAACTCGGGCCCCCGAGATCGTCTCACTCTGAATTGCCTGTTTGGCGGTTGGGGGCGGGCGACCGGTACAGCGTGGTTTGACGACATCGAAGTGGTGCAGGTCAGCAAGGAGCCTGAGGTGCCTCAGATGAGCGAGGCAGAGGCTGGTGAGTTTTTTGAAACGAAAGTTCTGCCTGTATTTCAGGAGAAGTGCTTTGGATGTCACGGCTCGGGTGACAAGATCCGCGCAGACTTCGTGATGACCAATCGGGAAGATATTTTGGCTGGCGGTGAATCAGGCGAAGCGATCGATTTGGACTCGCCGTTGGATAGCTTGTTGGTCGAAGCGATCAATTATGATTCCTACGAAATGCCGCCCGATGGGAAGCTTGCGAAGGAGGATATCGACAACATCACTGCCTGGATCCAAATGGGAGCGCCGTGGAAGGGTGCTGAATTCAAGCCGCAAAAAACAGCCGAAGCGCACACGGTGCCAACCGTCAACGCCGAGACAAAAAAGTGGTGGTCCTACCAGCCTGTCCAGCGGCCGTCGGTTCCCGTCGTGGCGACGAAAGCTTCCCACCCGATCGATGCGTTCATCCATAAGCAACTGTCCGAGCACAACCTGCAGCCGAACCCCCGCGCCTCGAAGGAGACCCTTGTTCGTCGCGCTTACTATGATCTGACCGGCTTGCCCCCAACACCGGAACAGGTGAAGGCGTTTGTCGACGATCCGTCCCCCGATGCCTGGGAGAATTTGATCGATCAATTGCTCGATTCCCCACATTACGGTGAGAAGTGGGGACGGCACTGGTTGGACCTTGTCCGGTATGCCGAATCCAATAGTTACGAGCGGGATGGTACGAAGCCGTTTGTTTGGCGTTACCGTGACTACGTGATCCGATCGTTTAATGCCGACAAGCCTTACGACCAATTTGTCATCGAGCAATTGGCGGGGGATGAAATCCCGGGGAAAACACCGGAAACGTTGATCGCCACCGGTTATTACCGACTGGGGAAATGGGATGATGAGCCGGTCGACCACAAGCAGGCTTGGTACGACGACATGGACGATGTCCTGGCGACGACTTCCCAGGCTTTCCTGGGGATGACGGTCAATTGCGCTCGCTGTCACGACCATAAAATCGACCCGATTCCGACCAAAGATTATTACTCGATGTTGGCGTTCTTCCGAAATGTCCAGCGTTACGGGGTTCGCGGACACGATACGGTGCTGCGGCAGTCCTCGCGGCCGATTGTCTCGGAAGAGGTGCAGCGGACCCACACTGCCGAGGTGCAGCAGTACGAGCGAAATGTCAAAGAGAATCGGGAATATCTGAATCAGGTCGAAAAACGGGTGAAGAAAGATTTTATTCCGGTTGAGCATGAAGAGTTTCGGCACGAGATGAATCGGGTCCCCTTGGTCAAACAACGTGTGGGCAAGGAACTCGATGGTGAGCTTTTCACCGAAGAAGAGTATGTCGAATATAAGAAGCAGTTTGAGCGGATGAAGTTTCTCCGCAGCAATCGACCGAAGAATCTCGAGGCCGCCCTCTGTGTGACAGAGAAGGGGGACTCGGCCGAACCGACGTATGTTCTGATTCGAGGCAACGCGCAAGCAGAAAGTGATCAGGTCGAGCCCGGCTTTCCAACGGTCCTCTCTCCTCCGGAGCCAGTCATCGAGAAGCCGGCCGATGGTAAGTCGACCGGGCGGCGTACCGCCTTGGCGAATTGGATCGTTGATCCACAAAACCCGCTGGCAGCGCGAGTGATGGTTAACCGTATTTGGCAGCATCACTTTGGCCGCGGCCTGGTTCGCTCGGCCAACGATTTTGGTTTCCAGGGGACGCCCCCGACACATCCCGAGTTGCTGGATTGGTTGGCTTCCGAGTTTGTTGAAGGTGACTGGAAAATCAAGGCGATGCACAAGAAGATCATGCTAAGTGAGACCTACCAGATGTCTTCGGAATCGCGACCGGCGGCTTTGGCGGCTGATCCGACCAACGACCATCTGTGGCGGTTTGAAATGCGACGGCTGACAGCCGAGGAGTTGCGGGATTCGATTTTAGCCGTCAACCAGACCCTGAATCGTGACAAGATGTTCGGCCCCAGCATCTTTCCAAAAATTGAAAAAGAGATTCTCCACGGCCAGTCCCGGCCCGGTGAAAACTGGGGGAACTCCTCTCCGGAGGATATCACCCGCCGGAGTATCTACATTCATATCAAGCGGTCTCTGCCTGTGCCGATCATGCAGAGTTTCGATGTGGCAGATCCCGATTCATCCTGTCCGGTTCGGTTCAACACCGTTCAGCCGACCCAGGCGCTGGGCATGCTCAACAGCGAGTTTGTCAACGACGAGGCGGGTAAATTTGCCGAGCAGGTTGAACGCGAGTTGCCTGGGGATTTGAGCGGACAGGTCCGATTGATCCTGTCTCGGGTATGGCAGCGCAAACCGACTTCGGCAGAGGTGCAGGATGGTGTCGATTTCATCCGCTCCCTGGAGTCAAAGCGGGAGGAGGGTGCGACTGTATCCCCCTTGAAGCTGTTCTGTGTCGTGGCGTTGAACTTGAATGAGTTTATGTACTTGGATTGAGCCTTGGGCTGCTGGGCGGCCGCAAGGACGAACGAGATTTGCCGTTTTATTTGTTAAACGATTGAAGCAGACAATATGAGCACGCAAAGAAACTTCTGTGGTCGAACCCGACGGGAATTCATGTGGCAGGCAGGTGGTGGATTTGCTGGCACCGCGCTGGCGGGCATGCTGGGTGATTCCTTTTTTGCCAAACAGGCTCGGGCAGCAGACGACCTGTCCGATTGGAAAAATCCGCTCTCGCCGAAGCCGACAGATTTCGCACCCAAGGCAAAGTCGGTGATTTTCCTGTTTATGTACGGAGGTCCAAGTCATATCGATACCTTCGACTACAAGCCGAACATGATCGGCATGGACAACAAGACGGTGAAGGTCAAGACGTTTGGTCGTGGTGGGCACAAGAATCAAGGGCGGATCGTCGAACCCCGTTGGAAATTCAAGCAGCATGGTGAATGTGGTAAATGGGTCTCGTCGCTGTTTCCGAATGTAGCTGAGCATGTGGACGACATCGCATTTATTCACTCGATGTCGGCCGATTCACCAATTCATGGTTCGGCCATGTTGCAAATGAACAGTGGGGAAATCATCAGTGGCAGTCCCTGCCTGGGTTCCTGGATCAATTACGGCTTGGGAACCGTCAACCAGAACCTGCCCGGGTTCGTGGTGATGCTCGACAAGCGGGGCGGCCCGATCAGCGGTCCCAAGAATTGGTCCGCCGGGTACATGCCGGCCACTTACCAGGCAACCCAGCTGCGCTCTACGGGCAACCCGATTTTGAACCTGGAGCCGAACCAGATCCAGAAGACGACGCAGCGGCAAATGATCGACCAGATCCAAGGTTACAACCGGGAGCATTTCCAGAGCCGTGGCGACAACACGAACCTCGCCGCGCGAATTGCGAGTTATGAGCTGGCCTACAAGATGCAGGCAAGCGCCCCCGAAGCGGTTGACTTAAGCCAGGAGACGGCGGCCACACGCGACTTGTACGGAATCGATCATCCTGTAGCGGGTTACTTCGGCAAGCAGTGCCTGCTCGCGCGGAGGTTGGTAGAACGAGGTGTCCGCTTTATTCAGATCTACTCCGGTGGAAATCACAACGATGCGAACTGGGATGCCCACGGTGATTTGAAGGTGAACCACGACCTGCATGCTGAGGAAACGGACCAGCCGATTGCCGGCTTGATCAAGGATCTCAAGCAGCGAGGCCTGTTTGATGAGACGTTGATTGTCTGGGGTGGCGAATTTGGTCGTCAGCCGACGGCCGAGTACGCCAAGGGAACAGGTCGGGATCACAACGCCTACGGCTTCACGATGTGGATGGCCGGTGGCGGTATCCAAGGGGGTGTTTCAGTCGGGAAAACCGATGAACTCGGGTCGGTGGCGATTGAAGACCGGTTCCACGTGCGTCGGATTCACGCCACGATCCTGCACCAGATGGGCGTCGATTGCAACAAGCTTAGCTACTTCTTTGGTGGGCTGGACCGACGCCTGGTTGGCGTCGAGGGGGCGGAACCGATTCCGCAACTGATCTCCTAGTTGCTTGGCAACGGCTGGCATT
>JAYZCF010000220.1:0-7299 GCA_036338455.1 Planctomycetota bacterium | reverse complement strand
GCAGGAAGACCCCTTTCCTGGCATGAGACAAACCAGCTCGACGGTCATTCTCGATCGTTCGATGGATCCCCGTGAGCTTGGCCAATACACATTGAATTTCCTGAAGGGTCACAACTGGGGACAAGATTTCTTCTTCCTCTTTCAGCTGAGCGTCAAGTTACTGGGTGTCGATGATCCGGATGAGGTGATCGAAATCTGCATGAAACGCCTATACGAGCGGACGGGAGCTTCGGTCACAGGGTTCATGTGGCTGAGTGACAACGGGAGTCTGATACCAAAATTTGTCTATCCACTTGATTGCTCCCATCAGCTCGTTTTGGACGAAGACCTAACCCGAAGAGTCGTCAAGGAATCACACTCCATCCGAATTGAGCATGGCACTAACAAAAATGGGGAAGAGCAATTTGCCGACTCCATTTGCGTACCCCTGATCCAAGAAGAGCAGGTCATCGGTGCCATTCATTTGTACCGACAAGAAAAGTCTTTTTTCGACTCTCACTTTGAATTAGCATGCGCGATGGCCAACATCATGGTTCGCTCACTCGCCCGCGCGAATCGCCAGGCTTCCCTGGTAGCAGAACACTCGCGTTTGGCGCAGCAGTCAGCCAACACAGATGAACTTCTGGGCGAAAGCCCTGAAATGCTGGAACTCAAATCCCGCATCAACCGGGTCGCTCAAGCATCCGGAAGCGTCTTGATCCGGGGTGAATCGGGGGCTGGCAAGGAACTCGTGGCGCGGGCGCTGCATCGGGCCAGCCCCAGGGCTGACCGTCCAATGCTGAGTGTGAACTGCGCGGCTATCCCCCGCGATCTCATGGAAAGCCAGCTGTTCGGGCACAAGAAAGGCTCCTTTACCAGTGCTGATCGAGATCACGACGGCTGGTTCAAACAGGCCGATCTGGGCACCCTTTTTCTGGATGAAATTGGCGAGTTGACCTTGGAAGGGCAAGCGAAGTTACTACGAACGTTGGAGGGCTACCCTTTTCTGCCCGTCGGTGGGACGGAAGAAGTCACGGTGGATGTGAGAGTGATCTGTGCCACGAATCGTGATTTGAAGGAATTTGTCGCCGAGAAGCGATTCCGAGAAGATCTCTATTACCGTTTAAGCGTCTATGAGCTTTACGTGCCACCGCTTCGTGAGCGGGGTAGTGACATTCAGGTTCTCATCGATTTTTTCCTGGACCACTTTTGCCGGCATCACGGCAAGCCGGGCATGACGATTTCGGATGAAGCGAATGCCCGTCTATTGACCTACCAATGGCCCGGAAATGTCCGTCAACTGCGCAACGTCATCGACTCGGCCATTGTGATGGCCGACGGGGATGAAGTTCGCTTGGGCGACCTTGGTATACGCGACGCCCAGGACGGCGAACTAGCCACACTCAAGATCGACCACTGGGAACGAAAACTGATTGGCCAAGCCCTCGAACGGACCGCAGGCAGTGTCCCCAAGGCCGCCGAACTGTTGGGAATCAGCCGGGCCACACTCTACCGTAAAATTGACGATTACGGGATTGATCGAAAGTAGTCAGCATCCCTTTCTCTCAGGCGGCCTCATCGCACGAAGCGACAACCTCACTCCTTCGCCGCATCCTCGGCGGGAGATGTCTTACCCGCAGGAGCCTTTGTCTCACTGTTGGAGCCATGGCTGGGGGTATCCAGTTTTAAACCGACGACGCCCATGATGATCAGCCCGATACAGAGGAACTTGATGACCGAAGAATTTTCACCGAAAGCATAGATCCCGATGATCGCAATCAGTGCCGTCCCAGTCCCTGACCAGATTGCATAACCAACCCCCAGCTCAATATTGCACTTAATGGCAATGGCCAAAAACGTAAAGCTGATGGCGTAGAACACCATCATCAACAGTCCAGAGTAGGTAAAGACATTCCCGTCGGCACGCTTCAGGAACGTCGTGCCAATGACCTCAGAAACAATCGCAATCGATAAGTATAACCAACCCATCTCTCGAGTTCCAACTTAGGAAAACTGGCAAGTCACAAACGTCCCGCGGGAATCACCCGATCAGGAAGCGCGACGGTTAGGTTTCACATCGGATGCCTGACGGGGCTCGCCATGACCAGACACATTAACCGGTTTCGCAGCTCTTGTCATCGTCCCTTTTGGCAAACTCATCGCGGCCGGAGGCCCCTCTTGGGTCGCCGAAGGAATGGATGCCAGTTTTTCCAAACCGTGCAAATGGACATCCTGTTGTGGGAAAGCAATTTCAATATTGGCATCCCGAAAGGCTGAGTCAATCGCCATGTTCAGTTCGTGCTGAACCTCAAAATAGATCTCGCGATTGGGGATCATCACCTTCAACTCAAAATCGAGCGTGCTCGCCCCGAAGCCGGAAAAAACCACCTCCGGCGCCGGATCCACCACCACATCCGGGTTGTCTCGCGCGACCCGGTACAACGTCTCCTGAGCCTTGCGAGTGTCCGAGCCGTAAGCAATTCCAACCGGTAGCACGATCCGGGAAAGACGGTCGCTTAAGGTCCAGTTGGTAACGTCCTCAGTAATGAACCGCTTATTCGGGATGATCGACTCTCGGTGGTCCAAATCGCGGATGGTGGTTGCCCTCAGTTCCATTCTGGTCACGTTGCCGGTAACACCATTGACCGTAACAAAATCTCCCACACGAATCGGCCGCTCAATCAGGATGATAATCCCTGAAACCAAGTTCGCAAATATTTCCTGTAAACCGAAACCCAAACCAACCGTCAATCCGGCCGCCAACCACTGGACACTGGTCCAAGAGAACCCAACCCAGCGAAACGCAAGCAGAATACCAAATACACCGACTAGATAACGCATGACAAAAGAGATGGCGTAACGCCCACCGCGGTCTAGTGGCAAACGGTCCAACAAGACAATTTCCAACAGACCAGGCAAATTTCGGCTCAGCATGATGGTGATACCAAGCGAGCCAATGGCAATCAGCAGATCCCGCAATGTCACCTGGGGTGTGACACCGTTGACCGTGAAGTCACGCGCCGCGTTCCATAAAGCGACCTGGTCCAACCAGTTGACAGCCGGCAAGACGCCGGCCCAGATATGCCAACCGATTACCAGTGTGGCAACAATGGCCGTGATCCTTAACAGGCGATTGACCTGGGTCGATATTCCGGAAATATCGATCCGGTCCTCCTCCACCGTTTCGGGATCACGGGTCTCTTCCAGTTTGCGAAGCTTGATCCGGAATTGGGTCGTCAATAACAAGCGGCCGGCAAAACCTGTCAACAGCCCAATTCCCATCAGGATCGCATACGACCAAAACAGCCTCCAACTCAATTGGACTGCCGTAAAATAAAATCCCATGGCTGCCATGATCATCAAGGTCAGCGGCAAACCAATACAACCCAACAAGGTCCGTTGCAAATAAATCCGTGAAGGGTGCTGCGCGGAGTGATGCCAATCTTCCCGCTGAAGGGAACAAACCGCCCGGTAAAGACAAACCGACAGTGCAGCCATATTCAGAATAAATAGGAATCGACCAAACGAGTCGTTCCACTGTCCTCCCTCAAACCATTCGAGAGACGTGTAGACGACCTGTAAGGGAAGGCAGAGCAAGATCATCCCTTGAGAGGTTCGGGACAAAGCGCGACAGAGACCTGGTTTCCAGTGCAGGTATTTTTCAGCGAGACCGCCTGGAACCAGCGACTTGTGGATCGAGATACAGACAAAAAACAGGGGAATCGAAAATACAAGACTACTGCAAAGTGCCCCCTGCAAAGTGGACTTTTCAAAGGGTGGTCCCAGCTGCCAGGCCAGGTAAAACAGCATTAACGGGAGGAACATGGCAGAGATGATCACCAGGGCGCCCGCCCGCAAGGTCGGGGCATACTGAGAGTACTGCTCCAAGCGGTGTGAATGCCCGGGCGCGTCGAGTTGCTCCGCTCCAGATTGATTCGTGGTTAGACTCATCCCTTGAGTTCCATCAAAATAAAACGGCCACTTTGACAGAGGCCATCCTGTTTTAAATCTTCAAACCGATTTTCAATCGTCGGTTTACCACGAAAAGCAGGAACAGCCCGATCGTGGCAATCGCCGACTCATAGGGGCGGCTACTCATCCGACTCCGCATTTGGCTCAGCGCACCGCCCCACCGCACCGGATCAAAAAAAGCAACAGCGCCTTGGACCGCCGGTGAAACATCCGCCACGCCGATAGGATCGGCACTTCGGATCCACAAGGCATTTTCATCAATGTAAAGCCGAACCTGATGCGTCTCGTCAATAAGCTGCTGATGTTTGACGCCCGCATTCTGCAATAACTTCAGGTACTCCTGGTTATCGGCGACCAACTGATCGAGATATCCCCGTTTCGCATCAATGAACTTCAAACCCAACCCCAACAAAGGCTCTGGTGGGTCCTCTTGTTGGATCTGGGCTCTAATAAAAGCGACCGGGTCATGCAGCTTAGCGCGTTCCTCGGTCAATTGAACAATTTGCAAATGAAACGTTTGCAGATCCTCTTCGATTTGACCAATCCGTAATTGGCTGGCACCGGCCGGCATTAGATTGCGCCGGAGTTCCACCAGCAGCATGCCATTGGCCTTCGTCAACCCCGCCGCATCAATCTTGTCTTTCAGGCTCCCAAAGCGGGATTGCAATGTTTCAATATCTGTTTGCACGCGTGATAGTTCCGCAGCCAGTTTCTGCAGGTTTTCATGCATGGTCTTGCGAGCCGCAACCAATTCTTCGTTGCGCACTGCCAGCGACTTGAAAACCGGGTCAACCGTCGCCGTGGCGAGCCTAGCTTGCTCCGCCTCGCGCCGGGTTTCCAGATCACGCACAGTTTTTAATTCCGTCTCCCACTTTTTGATTTCCGATTCGAGTTGGGCAATTCGGCGCGCCGTTAAATCATGCTGGATCGGCTGAAATTTACCGGTCAATTCCTGGACGGCCACTTCGGCATCCAGCATTTTGACTTGCTTCGCCAATGCCAAGCGTTTGCTGTTAAGCAACAGCAACGTCAATGGACCTGATTCCAGCTGTGGCTCGTTTTCGATCTTCTCAATAGCTTGACGAGTAAGTTTGAGTTGATCATTGGCCTCCGCCCGCAGCCGGGGAACAACCGTTAGCCTCTCTTGGTATTCCTTGGTTGCCTGAACGTGAGTTTCCAGCGCAACTTTACTTTCACTCAGTAATTGACGCTTCTTCATCAGTTGCCGTTGCAGTGATTCCGAGTTCACCTGGCTGGCTGCTGGTGGATCCTCGCTCGGTATGGCATGGTTCAACAACTTACGGCTGGAATCAATTTCAGCCGGATAGCTTTGTAAACGGTTCTCGAATTCTCTTTTTTTCGAATCGTAAAGATGAATCTTCTTGATCCATTCTTGGGCCTCTCCAAGGATTTGGAGCTTGGAATTCTTATCCTCATCACTCAATTGAGAATCGGCTGAAATCGACGCGCGCTGCGTTTCAATTCGAGACTCCAATTGTTCCAGGTTCAAAACGTCCGGTGCGGCCGGAACATCGCCGGGGTCTCCCGCATCCTTGACGCCGGCCTTTGTATCGACCCGGTGGTTGATTGGCTCCACCACTGCCGGACGAAGTTCCTTGCTGGCAGGGGAACCATTGGGTTGCCCCGCCACGTCCTCGAGGGCATCCAAGCTCGAGCCAATCCCCTGCTTGGCCCAAACAGCACCTGCAGAAAACCAGCTGCCGAACAGCAGGGCCAACAGGACGAACCACGCTGAGCATGCAGGAAGAATTCCAACGCGTCTTTCAGTAAAAATCATCGCCATCCGCTTCAACTCGGAAATTTAGTCCGCGAAACCATAGAAACACGGCGGTGGACAAACAAGATCAATGGAATCTCAGAAACCGCTAGCTTGGATTGCCAGTGATTTCCGTTAATAACTTAGATAGCTGCACCGTTTCACCCGCAACCAAAGGGTCAATATTTGGTGGATTCAAAGTCGTTTCGCCCAGAAGTCATTTCAGGGGCTTATTTTCTGCCGTAAGATGGAGGCCACATCTTCGGCGGGACGCAGGCCTCGCTTGACGGCAATGCCGTGCATCGGCAGCAAAGGAGATGTGTCCAGAACCCAGCTTCCTACCGGCCATGAGGGCAACCGGTTGAGAATCAGAAAAACCCTTGGTTGCTCGCAATATCATGACGGAATCTGAAAAACTCATTGAGCTAGGACAGGCGTTTCAAGCGGCCTACTCGACCTGGGCCGCCTCTCGGGAAACGGGGATGGACCCCCTGTTTTTACGGATACAACTGCGCAAAATGGCCACCTTGATTCGGGAAATCGAATCCTTGGAGAAGCTCCAAGCCCATGCCGTGGTGGACGAAATTTGGCCCCGAATTACCGAGGTCAAAACGGCGCTGGAAAAAATGCATGCCGCCCAGCGAGTCGATCAGGAATCCCGCCAACTCAGTGAGTGCCTTGCGGAAATCCCAGAGTTGATGTTATTGGAAATCGATCAGCTGCTGGGGACACAAATCACTCCTGATATGCTGTCAGGGTTCGATTGGAACGAAGAAGAGTAGTCCAACTCTACCGCGACTCAAGATGAGCCAAGCCTTGAATCGCGACGAACCAAAATAACATCAAAAAAATTGCGCGTTGAAAAAATCCCGCGACAGGAAAATCTTACGATAGAAGAGTGGGTGCCCTCGATTCATGACGTATGTTTGAGGGAGCACCCTTTTTCTTCTCTTATCTGGATCTGTTGTTTTCAAGAACCAACGGACTGACGATCGAGACAAGCCTGTCCTTGTTGATCCTGGCAATTTACCACTGCCATGCGCGCAATTCCCGCTAAACAAAGTCGGCGGCGGTCAGCCACCACTCGATCGGCAAGGGACGATTTCTTAGGGAGGCTTGACCTGTAAACCTTTTCTTTTTCAGTACTATGCGGAACAAGATGATGCCAACACAGCTTGCTAACGACAACCATCGAATGATCATTGTCACCGATAATCCAACGACTCGTCTCGATTACGACAAATTGCTGCGATCGAGCAGCCAGCCCCACTCCTCGCCGGTTCTCGGGTTGGCGGAGCCAGACTTGATCGTGCAAAACGAACAGGAATCGGAAACGCCTCCCTTTCATTTTGATTTCGCCTTTACGGCTGCCGAGGGGATTGAAAAAATCAAGGCTTCGCGTCATGCGAGTCTTCCCTACGCAGTCGTTGTGATCGACTTGCAAACTCAACCGCCAGAGAACGAAATTGAATTAGCCAAGCAAGTCTGGGAAGTCGATCCCAGGGTGGAGGTCGTGACGTGCGGAGTAAACCATTTAGGCGATATCAACAGCGGCAGACGCACCATGAGCC
>JAYZCF010000219.1:0-8789 GCA_036338455.1 Planctomycetota bacterium | reverse complement strand
AAAACCGACCTGTTGGCAGCGCAAATACACCAACCCCAATCCGGCCGCGATGGCCAGCAACATGAAAAATCCGTAACCTCGAATCGCCAAACCCAACGGGATCAGGTCACCCTGAGGATCCTCTGGGTTAATCCCTTGATTCTCCAATCCCGGCAGAACGAAATGAATGACCAACCCAACAATCACAATAATTGGCAACAGACCCAAGGCATCCGAACCTCGTTTGGCCACCAGCCATTGGTATCCCATCATGCCGAGACCGATCACCAACCAGATCGTCAGGAGCCAGCCATCAAACAAGGCATGCGGAATATGGAACAATGTCTGCTGCATGGTATCAGGAAACCCTTCTCGCTCGCTGAGAACCCGTATTCACCCCTACCGGGACGGTCGGGACGACCAACCGGGTGGCTCGATTGCGTCATCGTAACGTCTATCGAGGAGTAATAACACAGTTGTCCAGCAGGCGCACCTGACCCACCTGGCATGCCAGCAACGCCACGATGGTGTCCTCGACCTCTTCCACCACTTCCAGCGTGGCGGGATCGGCAATCACCGCATAATCCACCGTTGATACGCCCGAATCAATCAACCGCTGACGCATTTCTGCCATCAAAAGGTGGCTGTCCGTTTCTCCCTGCTTCACCTGCTCCGCCACTTCGGCCAACGTCCGGCTCAGCGAAAGGGCAATCTCCCGGTCCGCTTCCCCCAAATAGACATTGCGCGACGACATTGCCAGGCCGTCCGGCTCTCGGACAATGGGACAACCTTCGATCCGGGTGGTCACATTGAGATCGTCGGCCATCTGACGAATCACGGCCAATTGCTGAAAGTCTTTCTCACCGAAAAACGCCACATCGGCAGGAATCAGGTTGAACAACTTAAGGACAATCGTGCAAACCCCACCGAAATGCGAAGGGCGCGATTCCCCTTCCCAGCGGCGCGAAATTCGCGGCGGTTCAATCGAGGTCGTGCAATTGACCGGGTACATCTCGGCCGCATCGGGCAGGAACACACAGTCGACACCCGCCGCACGGAGTTTGTCCAGGTCCTGCTCAAGAGGCCTGGGGTATTGATCGAGATCCTCATCAGCAGCGAATTGCGTCGGATTGACAAAAATCGAAACAAACGTGTGGTCCGCGCTGGCAAGAGATCTTTCGACCAGGCTGAGATGACCGGCATGCAACGCGCCCATGGTCGGTACCAAGCCGATCGAGCGGCCCTGTTTTCGGTAATCCTCGATCAGCGGAGTAAGTTCTCGGCAGGCCGACACGACGCGCATTTCACTCATTTCCAAATTCCAGGCCTCCACCATCGTTTCCAGCAGTATAGCTATAAAACGGCAAATTCCGGCAATTCCAAAGGAATCCGCCGCCACAGCCAATCACCCCACCCTGCCAGGACCGAAAAACCGACATTTGTACGATTCCTTCCAAAATTGATCCGTGAAATATGAGGTCCGGCAAAAAAAACGTGCGGCAAATGGAGTATATTAAAAAGAGCCGTTGCCACACCCCCACAGGCGGCAATTCCCCCTTGGGCGTTTCCTGTTCCAGCACGGTCACCTGGAAATCGCCACCTGGCGATAACCGGAAACCCAAAACAAGTTGAGCGAAGAAATGAGCGATCCTGACAAACTTCCGGAAGAAAACTCGAGCGGCGATTCACCGGCTGACCGAGAACCAGTAAGTCAACAATCACCTGCTCAACAACCGGCGCCCCAACAACCGGCGCCCAAGCAACCAACTTCCCAACAATCATCTGCGGCGCCATCCGATGGAGCGAATGAAGAAGAGCAGGCGCCAGCCGAAACGAGTGGGCATCGGTTTATTTTCTTTAATGCGATGCCAAGCTGGATGGTCAGTTTCCTCAGCCATGTTGCCCTGATTCTGATCCTCGCGATCTTCGTTATCGAACTGCCGATCAAGAAAACAGTCAGCTTTGAGGCAGGCGAAATGGCCGACACTTCGGTGGAGGCCCTCGATGTCAATTTGGAAGTCACCGATTTCGAAACGACCGACCCCTTTGAAAGTGAAATTCCGGAGCAAGCCAACACAGAAATCACCGAAGCCGAACCACTGACCATCGACACCACAGCGCTCGTCGAAACGTCTTCTTTCCTTGCCGACGACACCTCTAATTTTGAAGGTGACGAAATGATGGAATTGACGTCGTCCGACTTTTCTAATGAAACCAGTAGCCGCAGCGGTACGGGCAAAGACCAATTGCTCCGTAAATACGGAGGAAATGCAGCCACCGAAAAAGCCGTTTCTATGGCTCTTGAGTGGCTTGCCAAACACCAGTTGCCGGATGGTGGCTGGAGCCTCGATCATACCATCGGCCCAGGCAAATTCCGCAAGTCGCCAGAGAACGGCGACCCCGGCATGCGGCCGGAGGCCCGTTTCGGGGCAACGGCCCTGGCCTTGCTTCCGTTCTTGGGCAATGGGCAAACACACCTCAATGGAAAATACAAAAAGGTGGTCAAACAGGGACTCGAGTTCCTGATGGATCGGGGAAAACGCTCAGGCCGCGGACTCTCCTACCACGAACCGGGCGGCACCATGTACTCCCACGGTTTAGTGGCAATCGTCTTCAATGAGGCCTTTGCCATGAGCAAAGACGCGCGGCTGGCCCCGTACTCGCAGGGAACCCTCTGGTTCATTGAGGACGCCCAGGATGTTGTGGGAGGCGGTTGGCGGTATTCCCCCCGACAAGCCGGTGACACTTCAGCTGTTGGCTGGCAGGTCATGGCCCTCAAGAGCGGCAAGATGAGTGGGCTCGACATTAACCCTCGGACATACAAGCTAACGAATAAATTCCTGGACTCAGTCTCCAGCGACTATGGGGCAATTTACGGTTACCTGGACAAGCCGCAATCGCGCACCCCCGTCCACAAGGCGCGTACGGCAGTCGGTCTCCTTTGTCGCATGTACATGGGCTGGGATCGTGACAACGCCGGTTTGACCGATGGAGTCGAATGGATGGCAAAACTGGAGCCGGACGTGGGGCAACGGGGCTACGCGAATCTCGGTCCCCAGTTCAACCGTAGCGCACCGCGGTTCAACATGTATTACAACTATTACGCCACCCAAGTGATGAAACATTACGGTGGAGATACCTGGAAAAGGTGGAACGGAAAAATGCGCGACTTCTTGGTCAAATCGCAATCCAATGAGGGCGATGCCAAAGGAAGCTGGTACTTCGGTGAAGGGGATCACGGAGCGAAGGTCGGCGGCCGATTGTACGCGACTTCGTTAGCTTGCATGACGCTCGAAGTTTATTACCGTTACCTACCGCTGTACGGGAACAGCGCCACCGAAGACGAGTTTCCCCTCGACTAGTGTTCGATCCCAATCGCAGGGATTTTTGTCACTGCGAAATTCTTGTCGTGGGGCATGGTAAAAGCGCCGAAGCATGGCAGCTTGCCCCCGGGATCTGCAGGGTCGTCACAAGACAGAATGGGCGAGTTTCTACCAGCGCAAGATACCGGAAGCCCAGCTCAAGCCGGCGCCAAAACCGGCCATCGCGATCAAGTCACCCCGCTTGAATTGACCCGCGGTGTATCCCTCGTGCAACGTGATCGGAATACTGGCTGCCGAGGTGTTCCCGTATTTCTGAAGATTGATGATCACCTTATCCAGGTCGACTCCCAGCTCTTCGGCCACCGAATAGATAATCCGCTGGTTGGCCTGGTGGTAGATGAACCAGTCGACATCCTCCAGCGTGAGATTGACTGCCTCCAGCATTTCCCGAGTGATCTCAGGAACGAGTCGCACGGCCCACTTGAACACGGTGCGGCCATCCATTCGCAGGTACTGCCCTCGCTCATCCAGAACTTCTTGGGAAAGGGGCTGCCGCGATCCACCGGCTGGGATCAATAGACAGTCCGACATCTCACCTACCGAAGCCAAGCGGTAAGTGAGGAAGCCGGGCGACGTTTCCTCTTCCGGTTTCGGATCAGCTTCCAGCAAAACCGCCCCAGCCGCGTCTCCAAAGAGTGGGTATGTTTTCTTATCCCGCGGATCGACCACCATCGACATCGTCTCGGCCCCAATCACCAGGGCCTTGCGGCAATTGCCAGCGGCAAGAATGTTCCCGGCTGTCGTCATCGCGTAGACAAAACCGGAGCAAGCGGAATTCAGGTCAAAGGCAGCAGCTGTCTGGCAGCCAAGCTTGGCCTGCGTCAAACAGGCTACCGATGGCGTATAATGGTCAGGCGTCATCGTCGCCACGATGATCAGGTCGATTTCCTCGGGCTCAACACCTGCTCTGGCCAAGCAGTCCCGAGCAGCGTTAGTCGCTAAGTCGCTGGTCGCCTGCCCCTCTTCCACGTGGCGGCGGGACTTGATACCGGTTCGCTGAATAATCCAATCGGAATCGTAACCGAGCTCGGCCAGATCCTCATTGCGAACGATATTGTCCGGGGCAAACATACCGGTCGAAACGACGCGTATGCCGGGCAACGAGCGATTCCAGAGTGATTCCTTCAATTTTTCTTTATTACCTGTCGCGATTGACATTAAAAAATCAACCTATTGACCTAGTCTTCTTTTCGCAGATCTTATGCGAACCCCCAGATGTCCATAAGACAAAATCCTAAAACAGGAGAGCATAGAGATCAAATTAATCCGCTTTTGACATTTTGGTGACAGTATTTTGACATTCAAACAGGAAGCCAGCCAGCTCAATCCGGTGTTGTGGGCCGAACCAGGAAGATTCCGGCCCGCTCCACAATCCGGGTAACCGACGACTGAGAGGATGTCTCAAAACGATATTATTACCCCACTTTTTGGGGTGTTCTACCCGTCTGAATCCGTTAGATTGGGACACACGTCATAAATTCAGTCCACGATCATCGAAATTAAGCGAATATATCTATGAGCCTGTTGGCAGTTGTATATCACCTGGTTCCCGAAGCCCCACTCTTAGTCGCTTATAACAGGGATGAGCCCCTTGATCGCCTGTGTCCAACCCCCTCCATTCAGTCAGGAAAACCCCGTGTTTTGGCCAGTATCGACCAAAACACCAATGGAACCTATCTCGGCGTCAATCAGAACGGGATGTTCATTGGGGTTGTCCGACGCAGAAAATACAACGTACCGATGAACCCACGTTCCCGGGGCGTTCTCTGCCGAGAAATGTTGAAAACGGGTTCTGCCCGCCTGGCCGTCGACTTGTGCATGGAAGAGTTGCACGGTGGTCAGTATGACGGGGTAAATTACGTGATTGCCGACTCGGAATGTGCCTGGGTTGTCCACTCCGGTGAAGAGACGGAAGTGAGCGAGCTTCCCCGTGGATTGAGTATCATTTCTGACGGTGACCTGAATGACCACCGTGACGAGCGGGCCAATATGGCCCGTCGCCTACTCACACTGCAAACGCTTGACTCACCTGTCAAATTCCTGGCCGTTGCCAGTAAAGTCTTGGCTCGAGCGCCGAGTGCACCCGGCCGCCCCAGCATGGTCATTCGTGATAAAGATTACGGTACCGTCAGCGCGACTCTGATTTCATTGGGTAAAAAACCGCGGGATGCGATCTACCAGTATTCCAAGGGAGCCCCCGACGAGGCGAAGTTCGAAGATTACTCGCCATTGTTGCGTGATATCCTCAGCCGTGGCCTGCGGGAATCGAGATCGAAAGCCCACTCCAACGCTCAGGTTTAATGACCGGGAGCCCTTGCGGCTCCTTACCGCCCTGCCCTGTTAATGTCTCAGGCCACCGAGTTTTTTCGTCGCTTGGAGGTTTGCTGCGCGCTGCCACGACTGACGGCTCGTTTCCCAGAGGACCGCACCGTTTTTTTCTTACTGCGTCGACGTCGTGAGACATTTCCCACCAACTCGAAAAGATTGGTGTTCCCCTTTTTTCCCACCAATTTCGCGCTTCCAGTGTGCCGCAAGACGTATGCAATCCGTTGGGCAATCCAACGATCGATCCCCAAACCGGCTGCCAAGTTAGCCGAATCGAAGGGGTTCGGAAGATTGGCCGGCATCAGACGATGTAAATCGGCCGCCGTTTCAAAGGTCTCGACACCATGTATTTTAGAGAGGAACCGATCTTTGACCTCAAAGTCCCCTTTTCGGCGTCGGCGGCGCTTGCCGTGCCCCGGGTAACGGTGTTCTTCAATCTCGATCAGGGGAGCGATCAACCGAAGGTTAGGATGCGGAAAAACCCGCGTGAAATAAAGCAATTCATCAAACAGGTCGAGAATCGAACCGCGCCGCGGGCTCCACCTCTGGTCCACGATCTTTCCCTCTTCCTTGTCGAACTTAATCAGGCGTTTACGGATAATCAGGGGTTTCACGACGTCGACTTGAAAATCCTGCAGCAGGACGTTGATCTTGTCCCGAATCGATGCCAACCCACTCCGCTGAATTTCAACCAACCGCTCGCCGTTGACGACGTCGATCCGGTAGCGACCAACCTTGACCTCGATCTCACTACCCGGTTCCCTAAATTTCTCTTTCAATTGTTGATGTAAAGTGGTTTCCATAACACTCTTATCATCGACCATTTCACGCGACGCCTGTCCAACGGCCCCCCATTTTTTTAGAAACCGTCGAAAATCGGCCTCTGCCGCTCGGGGGACAGCAAGTTTCCCTTTAATTAACGGCTTTGCTATACTGCCCAGCGAGAGACGGCCGATCAATTCATCACTGGTCACCGCAAATTTGGCTGCAGAAAACTGCTATCACTTCTGACTCAAAGGACTGGAACATGAAGACCTCTTCGTCACCGCGCATTCATGAAGAAATCACGCAGTGTATTGGCAACACCCCACTGGTAAAGTTGAGAAACGTCTCCCAGGGATGTGTGGCCACTGTCGTCGCTAAAGTCGAAAACATGAACCCTCTCTGGAGTGTCAAAGACCGGATCGGTCGAGCCATGATTGATGCGGCGGAGCAAGAAGGAAAGATCAACCAGGACACGGTCGTGATTGAACCGACCAGTGGCAATACCGGGATCGCACTGGCATACGTCTGCGCCGCGCGGGGGTACAAGTTGCGGGTTTGTATGCCGGAAAGTATGTCGATCGAAAGGCGTCGCTTACTTAAAGCTCTAGGGGCCGAAGTGATCCTGACCCCGGCCGCCGAAGGGATGCCCGGTGCCGTGCGCAAGGCGACCGAAATCGCCGAGGCCGAAGAGAACCATTACATGCCTCAACAGTTCAACAACCCAGCCAACCCGGAGATCCACCGGAAAACGACGGCTGAGGAGATCTGGCGCGATACGGCAGGCGAGATCGATATCCTCGTTTCCGGGGTCGGGACGGGCGGGACGATCACCGGTTGCGGCGAAGTCCTCAAGGGCTACAAGCCGGAACTGCAAGCTATCGCCGTGGAACCACTCAACAGTCCCGTGATTTCTCAGCACCGCAACGGTGATGACCTGCAGCCTGGCAAGCACACGATTCAAGGGATCGGTGCCGGGTTTATTCCCAACGTTTTGAACACCGATGTGATCGACGAAGTATTCCACGTCCGAGATGAAGACTGCGTCCAGATGACCCGTGACCTGTCCACCAAGGAAGGCCTGTTCTGCGGGATCAGCTGCGGGGCAGCCGCCTTTGCGGCGATCGAAGTTGCCAAGCGACCTGAAAACGAGGGGAAAATGGTCGTTGTCGTGCTACCGGATCTCGGTGAGCGGTACCTTTCCACCTCCCTCTACCCGTCGGAGTAGTCATTCCTGCTGGCTGAAGATCGCCTCGAAGATTTCGCGGTTTCCGCGGCGGGCCTCGGCCACCAGGTCTAACAGCTCTTGCTCGTTGTCCAGCCGCAGCAGGAAGACCAGCCGGGCCAGCCCGGCTGGGTCGCTGGGCAGGTCATGGCGAGCGGTTGTATTCATCAACCGCAGCCGTGACTCAACGCTGCGCAGGGTCTCATAGTTGGCCGCCAAACATCGGGCCGTGTCACCCGTGAGCACCCCTTGTGCTTCGAGTACCCGGATCGCATCCAAAGTTCCCGGAATCAGAAGTTCCGTGCGGTCGGCGTGTTTGAGCTGCAACATCTGGAGCAAAAACTCGACATCGACCGTACCACCCACCCCCCGTTTCAAGTTGTCGGGTGAGCAGTCTTCCTGCATCCGGTAACGCATCCGGCGGATTTCCGACGCATTTTCCGGCCGCCAAGGTTCCGCCCGAATTGCCTCATGCACCAGCTGCATTGCCCGCGCCCGCAAATCGTGATGTCCGTAGATGGCCCGCGCTTTGCAGAGCGCTTGCCGCTCCCATAAATGGCCGGCGCCGCTGGCAAAATAACGTTGAAACTCGGCAAAAGAGACCGCCAGGGAACCACTTTGGCCCGTTGGCCGCAAGCGACTATCCATTTCGTACAACCGTCCATCGGGGCCGGCCGTCGTCACCGATCGGGTGACAGCGGCCGCCACTTCACTGTAGAAATGCTGGTCGCTGGTCGTGCGCTGCACGGGCCTTTGAAGATCACTGTCAAACAGAAAAATGACATCGATGTCGCTATGGTAATTCGGTTCCCGCCCACCGATTTTACCCAAGCCGAGAATCACGAAGGCCGGCTGACCCTCACCGCTACCCGAGGGAGTAGCGGCCGGGGAATATTTTTTTTCCAGCCGGCTCAGCGATGCGTCCGTCATCGACTCGAGACAAACCTGAGCAACGTCAGAGAGCGCCTGATGTATTTGGAAAACCGGATCGCGACCCAGGATATCCCGAACGCCAATCCGGATGTGCATTGCCTTTTTGAAACTGTGAATGATGGGCCCCGGCTCAACCGCCCCTCGCAGCAGGCCTTTCAGGTTGTTTTCCAGCCACTCCAGCG
>JAYZCF010000218.1:0-9992 GCA_036338455.1 Planctomycetota bacterium | reverse complement strand
GAAAAATTGACACTGCGGACCCACTCGTGATTCACCTTCTGCTGCACTTGATCGGCTAGGGTGAACTCGCTGATTTCCATCCAGCTTTCAAAATCGTAATTCGAGTAGTGGCCGTCCTCGACATGAATCACCTCGGCAAGTTCGCGGTAGAGGATTACCAGTGCCCGGCGTACCGATACGATGTGAACAGCCATGTAAAAGCGGTTGAGAACAAGGACGCTGCCATTGAGACTTGAGTCTGTTCGACTTGGTTTCATGTAAAGTCTCTCCCTTCCGGCAAATCGTGTCGCCCTGGTAGCGCAGGCCAGGCAAATTTCCCGGTGCGTGACGCTGAGAGAGAATCGGTCCACCACTCCCCTTGCGAGTCTAGCAGATTGCATTCGTGATATCCAGAATCTCCAGGCGTCTCACGCCACCGGCCAAGGGGGATGCGCTGCGTTGCGGCGGGCCAAGCCCAACAGCGGTTGCCCTGAATCGCAATCGGTTTGATCTTCGTCCCGTTTTTGAGATCGACAGGCCGGGAATACGTCGGTTGGCCGTTGATGAACAGACTGAGGGAACGGCTTTCAGATAACCGAAAGTTATTCGAGAACACTGAGTTGCAAAGACGTTTCTTTTTCGGGTCGCTCGAGGGCGATTTGCCTGCGCTTGCCCACCGGATGGGTGTACCTGGGAAAGCAGTCGATACGGTCCGGGGAGAGAAGATGGCCCGTCGGACAATGTTACAAAATCGATCATTTTTTGGTTGCAACGAGCTGGGCAATTACTAGGATAACGGCATCATTCTGTTTGGGGTGAATAGGATGACCAATGCAACCATGGATTAAGGAATGACCATGATTCATTACTCTTGCGATCGATGTCAACGAAGAATCGATTCTTTGGAAGAGATACGATATATCGTGCGAATCGAAATTCAGGCGACGATTGACTCGGTGGAACCGGATGATGAAGGGGATCATTTGATGGAGATCGAAGAGATCCTGGAACGACTCGAAGAAGCGGATTGTCAGGAGCTGAGTGAGGATGTTTATCAGAACCGACAGTTTGATCTCTGTTCTCAATGCTACCGGGAATACAAGAAAAACCCGCTGGCTCTGGATGCCCCAGTGACCTTCGATTTCAGTCAGAACTAGGACCTCACTCCGGAGAGTTCCATTCCGCTGAGGATCGCACTGCGGTTCCGATTCGTGGCGGGTGCCGCGAGGAGTTTCCCAGATTGACGCTGCGATACGTTTTCACTCCTCCGCTTGTGATGCGAAATTCAGGTTGATAAAATTTGCACTCTTCTGTGGGGCAGTCTGCCCGGTTGGATTTCTGGAAAATCGTTGGATAAGAACATAATACGATGAAAATTGCTGTAATCGGTGGTGACGGAACCGGGCCTGAGGTCACCAGTGAAGCGCTCAAGGTACTCTCAGCCGTTGCCAAGGCGGAAGGTTTTACTTACGAGCTGACGGATTTGGATTGGGGCGGAGAACGTTACCTCAAGACGAATGAAATCATTCCGGAGGGTGGTATCGAGACATTGCGAGCGCACGATGCCATTTACCTCGGAGCAGTGGGACATCCGGACGTGACACCGGGTGTGATTGAAAAAGGACTGCTGTTGACCTTGAGGTTCCAGCTGGACCAGTACATCAATCTGCGACCGGTGAAACTTTATCCCGGTGTTGAAACACCCCTGGCCGGAAAAGGACCGGAGGACATCGACTTCGTTGTTGTCCGGGAAAACACGGAGGACCTGTATGCAGGAATTGGTGGATTCCTCAAGAAAGGAACGGCCGACGAAGTTGCTACTCAAACGGCGATCTATTCACGCAAAGGATGTGAGCGTTGGTTGCGCTGGGCGTTTGAATACACTCAGAAAAGAAATAACCCGAAAGGCAAGCGTTTAACACTGGTCGGGAAAACGAATGTATTGACGTTTGGCCATGACCTGATCTGGCGAACCTTCCAGGAGATTGCGGGTGATTACCCGGATGTCGAAGCCGATTACAACCATGTCGATGCCTGTTGCATGTGGTTCGTCAAGAACCCAGAATACTATGATGTGATCGCTACCACCAACATGTTCGGGGACATCATTACCGACCTGGGGGCGATGATTCAGGGTGGCATGGGCGTGGCGGCTGGGGGAAATATTAATCCCGATCCTGGCGGCACCAGTATGTATGAGCCGATGGGCGGCAGTGCCCCCAAGTACACCGGACAGGGCGTCATCAACCCGATTGCCGCCATTGGTGCGATGGCCATGTTGTTGGAGCATAGCGGCCAGGCGGTTGCCGGCCAGCGGGTTCTGAATGCCATCCAAGCAGTGACCGGCAGCAAGATGACGAGTCAATCGGCAGGGAAAATGGGCTACTCCACCGAACAGATTGGTGACCTGGTCTGTGAGGCGCTGTAGACACGGCCACTCATCTGGCCGAAATCGCAGTTCAGCGGCCCAGCTCTGCCAGTTCGCGTCGTGCCTCGACGAATGCATGGGCTGTCGAGGCGATATGGGATGGGAGTCGTTGACGGTATTTTTCCAGCCAGTCATCGTCTCCCGCCTGGATCAACTGGTGGACCCAGACGTCCGGGATTGGCTTGGTCGCTCGGCCAACCATGGAGTTCCAGTGATGGGCCACCTGGTTGCCCTGTTTTCGCGTTTGGTAACGCCGCCATTCCGAACGTAGCTGTTGTTCGGTTCGCACAAATTCGTTGGCGAAATCCCTTGCCTGGCGGTTGCCCTGCAGGAATACGGGGAGCACAAAGGCGCTTCCCTGCTGCAAGGTGTCATCAAACGTACCAAGGAACTTTCGGTTGGCCCTGGCTCGGCATTTGACCAGCAGGACACCTCCCTGCCATTCTTCTGGGACCTGGCAGATGATCTTCAATTCACGACTCCCCAGCAAGGTGCTGGACCGTGACGGCTGAAAGCAGAAATTGACGCCAGTCCCCCTTTTGATCGTTCCGCTGGTCACCAGAATATCGTGTTCCGGTATCTCCTCGTATCTTAATGTCTGTCCATTTTTTTGCCCGGCCTGCAGGCATGCCTTGCCGCTGACTGCGTCGAAATAACCACTGGAAATGTCCAGGCCTGCTGAGGCATGACGATCCTTTCGGTCTTCGACCTGGATCGTACCCACAATCTCAGACTGCATTGTCGTTCTCGGTTGGTAATCGGTGACTTGGTACGCCCCCCGGTTCCATTGGATCTCAATCTCCAGCTCGCGAATCGAGATCTTGGAATCGCTGACCAGGTCCAGTGAAACGGGCACGACGATCTCGACCGTTTTCTGACCCTGGCGGCCTGGTTCCTGCTCGACGGCCGCACACGTAGCAGGAATATCAAACCGGAGAAACTGGTCGGCTTGGACCGTGTTGGAGAAGGTGGTGAGAACCGCGCATGTCATCCAGCAGACATGCGAAAACAGGATTGATCTTTTATGTATCACAGGCACTCCCCGGCATTTGACGGATTCGTTCAAACGGGTGGCCTTCCTGATTCCCGGTTGAAGCGATGAGAGCCTCCGTCATGGAGTGCGCAGTACATCGATTTTGGATGCAACAGACAACAACCCTACGCGGGGCTGTGCCGATTGGTTCAATTCAAGTTCGCAATACTAGGAACGAATCCTAACAGGTCAAGCATTCCCGTGTTCCGCCGTAGAAGATTTGCGGGTCGCGCGGGTTATTTGCTTCCCCTCATCCTGAAACAGTCGGTCAAGAGTGGATCACGCCGTAAACGCTAGCAAGCGACACTCACTACTTGGCAGCCAAGTTAGTGCTCAATCTTCTGCCAGTATTTCTCAAAGGCGCCCTCTTTGAAAAATGGCGGGCTGTTGTCATGGTCGTGGCATTCCATGCATGCTGTCTGCCTGGCCTCCTCGAGCGTCATACGCATTTCCAAACGCAGCTTTTCCAATACCGCATCATCGGCGCCATCATTTTCTGCCTCGACATGTGCTGATCCGGGGCCGTGGCAGTTTTCGCAGCCATTGCCAGAAAGGTGTGGATCCTGCTCCATGTTGATAAAACCCGATTCGTAGGGATAGTACTTTTGCGGATTCCAACCCGTCACATGGCAACTTAAGCACTCGGGGTCGTAATTCCGTTTTACCCACGTACGTTCGCCGGGATCGGTCAGGTCAAGAGTCGCGCGGAAGTGGGGACCGCCCTCCCCTTCGGTTCCCTCTTCCCAGATTTCATATTCGGCATCGTGGCAATCGTAACAGGTTTCCGAGCCTACAAACTGGTTACCACTGGGATGTTTGCGCGGTTTGACATCGGTCAGCTGCCCATTGACGTACAATTGTTTCAATTCATTTTGGTAGTTCAAAAAGATACTTTTGATCTGCGTCGAATCCTTGTAACGGGCATCGAGTGGAACCCGTTTGTACCTTGGCTCGAGTTTTCCGTCTTTCTCGTAAAACGCGAGGATGCCCACATACATACCCTTGACACCGACTTGAATCATGGCCGTTCTCTTGTTGCCTGCCTGAATGTACTCCGGCAGCATGGTGGGGTCTCCGGCTCCGCCGGCGGTGATCAGGACATCAAACACGGGATATTGTTTGGCCAGTTCACGGCAATCTTCCAAGCCGGTATGAGCGATCAGCACATTGACATCACATTTTTCACCCAGCAATGCGGGAACGGTTCGATCCAGACCTTCTTTGACAGAGCTTAGCGTCAACTCGGGGTTGTCCTTTAAATCGGCAATGTGCTCGTCTCCCAGGACTTGGGTAATACCAACTTTCTTACCATTGATTTCCACTAGCACGAATGGACTTTGCATACCTGCCTGCATGATGTCGACATTGGCGCAGACGAACGGGTTTTCACTTCCGATGGAATCTGCCATGACCTGGATCAGATCGATCGTTGGTAACTTGAGGTCATCCACGCCAAAGCCAATCGCATCGTAGTTCATGGCTTGGCACAAGGCCTGGTAAGTGTGCCTGAGTTTGATCACGGGTTGTTGTCCAAATCGCTTTACCTGATTACCTGCGTCTATGGAAATCAGATCCCAACCGCGCTCGAGGAGAATTTTTTGCACGGTATGCCTTCGCATCATTCCTCCCTTTTGCAGGGCCAGAGTGATACAGCCACAAGGTTCCATGTAGCCGTGTTGCCGGCCGGAAACGAACAGAGCGAAATCCGGTTTCTCCCAGTCCTTTAACAGATCTTCGGCCGTACCCGTTTCACTCGGATCCAATGCTTCATCTTTGTCTTGACGGATCCACGGTTGGGACAAACCGATTGGAGAGGTGATGCCAATCAACGGGCTGTTTTGATCACAGCCAAGAGCAATCAACAGCGCGGCCGTGCCCGCGATCAGGCTGCAGAAAACCAGAATCCGTTTCGTGTTGCCGTGATAAGCCATCGAAAACCTCTTATTGCAACGGTCTCATCTATTGGTCGATCATCATCAACAATCTCTGACGAACGGTGACAATGAAAATGAGAGTCAGAGTGATTGGGGCCGGGCAGAGGCGTCGTCGACCGCGTCGCCTGGTACCAATCAAGGGTACTGTCTTCAAGAATACAGTTCGAGGCAATTTAGGTAAATGGCAACGCTTGCAGGATGCGGGTTGCTTTCACTTTCAGCTCGCGGACCTAAGGTCGCTTTTCACCGTTTTTCGATAAGGTTCCAGAGATGGAGAATCGCAGCTGTTTTCTCTCCTCAGAGGGGTCATTTGTGGAGATCACGGCGAACTCTTTAAATTCACCCGGCAAGTTTGAATTGCGAAGTTTAAGCGTTACTGGAAACGTCCTGCCGGGCAAAACCACCTGACCATCCGGCAGGAGGACGTCCACATTGTCTGATTGCTCTTCCAGCTTGATTTCGAGGTCCGAGGTCCCACTATTCTTGATGACAAAATCGTGAATGACGGGTTCCCCCTGTTTCAGTGCTTTGAATTGAAAGTCGTTGGAACCGAGCAGACTGACTTGGGGAGCCACATTCGAGGAATCGATCCGTGCCCATTGATTCTGGAAGAAATTTTCCTCCGTGTTAGAGGATTCCCACCAGCCAAATCCCCAGCCAGCGCCGATCCCTGTCAGAACCGCAACTGAGGCCAGCACCGCGTATGCAATAATCGTTTTCACAGTTTGTCTCTTTCGATGCGTCCCACGGACTTCGAACCCAAGAATATGCCCAAAATAGGTATGCCTATTTTAAATGTATTTGACTTCATTGTCATTGAGCCGTCTGCCTGGCTCGCCCTTAATTTGCCGTCATCAGAGCGTGTTCCTCGGGTAGATTCAAGGTGAGTCGGGCATTTCATCACAGGACAGGGACCTTCTTGAGTACAAAAGCGAATAATGCCATGGTTCTGGACGAAAGCCCGGTTTAACCTGATGATGTGGAGGTTCTCATCGTTCCAGCAGAAGGTTGGTCAGCGGGTCACATGTTGTTTCGTTTTTGGCGTTTATTAAAGGGCTCTTTCCAGATTTGGATTGCTGCGCACGCTTCACGAATGTCAGCGGCGTTGGCCTACTTTACCATGCTCTCGATGGCGCCGCTGATTTTGATTGCGATTGCCATCGCAGGCTATGTTTTTGACGATCAGCTGGCGGAAGAGCAAATTGTCAAACAGGTGGAAATGTTCACCAGTTCTGCCGAAATCGCCAACACGGTTGCGGGCCTGATTCAAAATGCAAAACGTCCTGCAACGGGCATTGTGGCGGGTACGATCAGTTTGATCATTTTGTTTTGGGCATCTTCCGCTGTGTTTACCCAATTGCAGTTTACGCTGAATCAGATTTGGAAGGTGAAGCCCAAGCACCGATTTCTCAATACGCTGCGGATGCGTCTGTTCGGGTTGACGATGGTCTTTGGTGTTGGGTTGTCCTTGCTGGCGTCCCTGGTACTGAAAACGATGCTGACCACGGTCAATGGGTACATGGGTGATAAAAGCGATTCGGTTTCTTGGCTTCATCTGGCAGACCGTGGTGTGATGTACTTGGTTGTTCCGCTCGTGCTTTCCTTGTTGTTTTGGCTGGTACCGATGACAAAGATCCGCTGGACGGATGTTATCCCGGCTGCCCTGCTGACTTCGGTTCTGGTAAATATCAGCCGTAATGCGATCGAGGTTTACCTTAAATTTTCCACAACCAGTGAAGTGTATGGTGCTGCCGGTTCACTGGTCGTCATGTTGATCTGGGTTTACATCAATGGCCTGGTTCTATTCTACGGGGCCGCTTTCAGTCGTTCCTGGGCAGAGACGTTTGGCTCTCGCCGGGATGCGATGGAGGGTAATTCTGCTCCAGAAGAGCCGTCCCAAGAGCCCAAACCGGCACCCGCACCGTCGGGTTCTGCGGTGCCACGCGAGGATCAACCTGAAGAGTTATCACCTCCCAACTAGCTTTGTCGAAGGTCTGAGGCAGGTTTTTGACTTGCCCTTTTCGGTTTTCCTGGGTTCTCCGACTTCGGTCGAACTCATTCGACCCCCATCTCTTTTAACAGGTGGGAAGCGCCGAATACGTCTCCCGTGATCCATAACACGTATCGAATATCCACACCAATCGAACGGCTGTAGGACTCATTCCAAGCAAAATCATTGATGGTTGCTTCAAAGGCGCGATCGAAATTGACACCGACTAATTCGCCTTCCGCATTCAAAATCGGGCTCCCTGAATTGCCACCCGTTGTATCTGTGTCATAGAGAATTGCGACGGGCACATCGTTCAGTTTTTCATTACGGTAGCGTCCAAATTGCTGTTTGGCATGCATGTCGATAATTTTTTGAGGGGTGATAAAGGGCGCCTGGCCCGTGGTCTTGTCGATGACACCGCTCAAAGAGGTGACCGGTGATTTGTAGACCGCGTCCTCAGGGGAGTAGCCTTTCACATGACCAAAAGTAATTCGGAGTGTCGCGTTTGCATCGGGAACAAAATTGGCGTTTTGGTACTGTTGCTTGACTGCGACCAGCTCACCGTACAACTGGTCCAGTCGGCCGTTCCGTTCTTTCCCTTTTTCTCGGAGTTCCAGGTAGTGCGGGTACAACTCGATGACCCAGTTCAGAAATGGATCATCCAGTTCTTTTAACTCGGACGGATTTTTATCAAATCCGTCCTCAACAAATTTTCCATCAATCAGCCATGATTGCGAATACATGGAGTCCAGGTAATTGCTCCGCAAGTTGTCTTTTAACTGGGCCACACGCAGGGCATCCACTGCTCTGGCGGCCGGTACTTGAGCCAGTCGATCAAGCATGCCCGACAAGAGGATTTTATCGGTGGCGGGGTCGATATTCTGTTGACCGAGTAACTGCCGCTTCCGTGTCAGGTCAAAATTGCGGTCCATGTAGGCCGCTTCACGTTCCAGGTCAGGCTTTTCACGCTCCACGGCACTGTCGTACAGGGTGAACGCCAGGTTCATCATCCGCGAGGCAGAAATCAGGTTCTGCAGGTTCAGCTCGAAATCGGCCGCATCACCCATCTCCGCGTAGACGTTGTTGATCTCGCTTAAGAGGTCCCCGTACTGTTTTTTTCGTTCCGGATCCGCGTCGATGTAAGCTTGTAAATCGGCCTCCCCCGCCGCCCTTCCCGCTGCAATATTGGCTCGGCGCAAACCTTTGAGCTGGCCGCGCGATCTCTTTTCAACATTGGCCAATGACTTGATTCGTGATGTCAGTTTGAGTGCCACGGCGCGGTTGTCTTGCCCGGCAGCTTCCATCTGATCGATTTGCCAACCGTACAAGTCAACAATAAAAGGTAAGCGAACTTGCTCTTCGAACGTCAGGAAGCTGGCGGTTTTGTGCCGAGCTGTACGGCCTGGATAGCCGATCAACATCACGAAGTCACCCTCATCCACGCCGTTGGGGTCCACTTGGATGAAACGCTTGGGTTGATAGGGGACATTTTCTTTCGCGTAGTCGGCTGTGGAACCATCGGGGGCAACGTAGGCCCTCAGGAACGTGAAGTCTCCTGTGTGGCGCGGCCATTCCCAGTTGTCCGTGTCACCACCGAATTCGCCCACGGAAGCGGGTGGAGCAAACACCAGGCGTACGTCGGTGATGTACGTATACAGAAAGAGGACATAGGTTTTCCCGGCAAACATTTCGGCGACCTCGGCTCGCATTCCCGAGTTGGCCTCTTCGGCAGTCTTCTCAAGTTCCTTGCGTCGCTGATCGATTGCCTTGGTGCGTTCGGCAAAGCCCATCCCCTCCTCCAACACGGCTAGAACCTGTTCTGACACATCGCTGAAGGCCTCCGTAATCCGGACCGTGTAACCCTTGGCCGGAATTTCATCCGCTAATGTGCGCGCTTGAAAGCCATCGGCCAGGAAATTGTTTTCCGTGGTGCTCGCGCTCTGAATAGCGCGATAGGCACAATGGTGATTGGTGATAATCAGTCCTTGGGGGGAGACGAACGAACCCGTACAACCATTGACTTTGCAGATCCCGTCGATCAGACAGGCCTGATTTGGGTTAAAGATGTCGCCGGGTAACATCTTTAAGCCTTGGGCTGGCAAATTGAGCTTTCCAATTTCGCTGACCGGGTACATTCCCTCGTCGCCAGGCAGACACCCGGTCAACCAGAAAAAGAAACTGCAACCATAGACGGCAAGACGGGTGAATCGAGAAGAAACAGCCATGAATCAATTCTTTCCAAAGGGGGTTGGAGGAACCGGAAATACGAATCGTCAAGTATGAGGCGAACGCTTCTGAAACGTTCGCCCGGTTTAAAACCCGTTTTAACAACTCCCCCTGCCCCGTCAACGAGATAGCCGCCCCGTTACCGGGGCTATCCCATTTTCAGCCGATTTCTCAAGTGGTTTCTGCAGTCAGTGAAAAAAGAATGAAAATCGCTCCGGCGGTAGTCGGGATACGTCCACCTTGATTCCGACCAGCGGTTTTGCTGGTAGTGAAGAGTGACCTCAGCGTAAATGCCATCCCGCAGGTAGATTCGGTGATCGCGGTCCTTGGTAGTGGCCAGCACCAGTTTTGCTTCGGTGATATAGCCGGGGTCAATATTCAGAGGGCGGGATTCAGGGTGGG
>JAYZCF010000217.1:0-7344 GCA_036338455.1 Planctomycetota bacterium | reverse complement strand
GGCTGCGACGCGGACTGCACGCTAACAGGTAGTGGACATTGGCGGCAGGGTGTGGACACGAACGAAGCTTGTCCGCGATTTTCAGGTATCTTTTGATTTCGTCATCACAGAAATAAGGGAGGATGACGACGTGTTGGTTATTTGGCATTGGTATCACTTTCATGTTGCCGGCACGATGAAGTCGTGCCCGTCCGCTCAAATTTTTACCCAAACCGAAACTGCACCGTCAATAACAAACCGCCCAGCCGCAGTGCTAGCAGTTGGGCGCGTGGTGACTCATGCTGTTTGCAATTGACCCTTTCAAATCAAAGAAACTAGGATGGTGGTCAGATGGTTTTGTTATTCCAAGGAGCCATGGATTGGCTAACTTTTATCTGATCGATCAGTCTCTGGAAAAACTGGGTGGGCACCACTTCGATTATGTCCGCTGCGTAGCGGAGGCATGCCAAGCTCGCGGCTTTCGAAACGTCATCGGAACGCATCAGCATTTCCAACAATCGGACGGCTTGAGGAAGTTCGGTGAGATCCGAAACGTCTTCCAAAAATCGACCTACCTTGCCGATAGTTACCTTTCTGGCTTGCGGCACCTGACCCGATCGGGAGATCGTTTTGTTGAGTTGGAGACGGGTGAGCCTTCGGCTTGGCGACGTCCCTGGTTGGCCGGTCAGCTGTGGCGCCATCGCCGTCGGCGGGAATCACTGGCTCGTGGTTTCGCCCAAAGTTGTAAAGATTTTTTTCGGTCGATGACTTGTTCGTCGCAGGATCATGTCTTCTTTACAACCGTTAATGAAATCGAATTGCTGGGACTTGCCACATTCCTTTCTCAGCACCCCGAGATGATCGAATTGAATTGGCACCTGCAATTTCATTTCAATCTGTTCGATGGTAGAACCCCCGAATACGAATCTCAGCAACAGGTTGCGCGGATGGTGCAGCGGTGCTTTGATTCCGCTTTGGCCAAGGTGCCCTTTCATAAAATCCAGTTTTACACCACCTCCGATGCGTTGGCTGAGCAATACAATCGTTTGGGCGTCGGGCAGTTTGAAGTGCTGGCCTACCCGGTGCGGCCCGATTTTTTCCATGCTTCGACCGAAACTGCCACGGGTCGCTTCGGCGACGGGCTGCCTGTGGGTAATGGCAGTCGCGATGAAGCCTGTTCTTCGGTGCCCCGTCGAGAACGACCCTTGCGGTTGACGTGTCCGGGGGAGTTTCGCCGTGAAAAGAGTAATGCCGATTGCCTACAAAATCTGGTAAACCAGGTGTGGGATCGTTACCTGGTCAATCGTCAGATTCGACTCGCCTTGCAAAGGCCCGTCAGGCGCTGGCCGGCGAGGGAGAAGATCGACTTGCAGCCACCTGCAGGAGAATCCTCGGCGAATACCGACTGGGTGGAATATTACTCTCACCCGCTCGATGAATCGTCCTATGTCGACCTGATTTCCAATACGGATTGCGGATTGCTGGTGTACGATAGTCGCGCTTATTACGGCCGACGGGCTGGTGTTCTGGGGGAACTGTTGAGCAGCGGGAAACCGGTGATCGTGCCGGCCGGATGCTGGTTGGCCGATCAGATTCAAGACTCGGTCTTTTCGCATGTTCACCGTCAGATCTCGCAACACGGCGTGGGTGTCTTGGCTTCGTCGCAGTGGGAAAGAGATTTTCGTAACGTGCCTTTGCCGGGCGGTGTGTTATCGTTTGATCAATCACGCCACCCCTTCTTGTTCGGGTTTCAGCGCGAGCAGGCGTTTGCGCCTGCCTTTAATGCCTTCGCCATCGAATTTGATTGGCATTGGCCCCAAGTTTGTGGGGTGTATTGTCGGGTTGAGGTTGAATTTCTGGATAGGCTGGGGCAGGTGGTGGCAACAGACGTCCAGGTCGTCGGCCACAGTCACCGATCCATCAGGCCCACGGCAGTTTTTCAATGTTTTGAGCCGTACGAATCGGTCCGAGTGAAGTTGACCAACGCCTTTCATGACTCCAATGCCAGTGTTCGCAACTTGGAGGTGAAATGTCTTGAGCTGGAGCAGTCGGTCCCGGTTGGTGAGGTTGGCGTCATCGCGGCGGATCCAGCCGAGCTGCCGAATGCAGTCGATGAGATCGTGAAGCACTATGAACACTACCGTGATACGGCTGAGTTCCACAGTCGTGATTGGCGTACTCGGCATGAGCCGGGGCAAACGATTGATCATCTCGTGTCAGGGGTTGCGCCCCTAAGTCGAGCCGCTTGAATTTTTTATGGGTTTTTCATGCGAGTACTAGTTGTTGGAGGGGCCGGTTACATCGGTAGCCATATGGTTCGGCTGCTGGATCGAGCAGGGCATCATGTCGTTGTATTGGATAATTTGTCCACTGGTTTCCGGAAAGCGGTGACGGCCGGTACCTTGGTCGTTGGTGATATGGGGGATCGTGCGCTGGTCGAATCAACGCTGCGCGAGCACGCCCTTGACTCGGTAATGCATTTTGCAGCCTGCGCTTTGGTCGGGGAGTCCGTGCAAGATCCTGGCAAATATTATCAGAATAATGTGGCCGGCACCTTGGCCCTGCTGGAGGCGATGCGAGCGGTCGGCGTCAAAAAAATCGTTTTCTCCAGTACCTGTGCTACGTATGGAATACCGAGCGAGATGCCGATCCGTGAGGGAACCCCTCAAGAGCCGGTCAATCCGTATGGGTTTAGTAAGCTCGTATGCGAACGCATGCTGGAGGATTACGCGCGTGCCTACGGATTTGGGTACGCTGCTTTGCGGTATTTCAATGCTGCGGGCGCTTCACCGGAGGGGGGGATTGGTGAGGATCACGACCCGGAGACGCACCTCATACCGATCGTTTTGCAAGTCGCGCTGCAGCAGCGTGCCTCGATCGCGATCTTTGGCGAGGACTGGCCGACTCGAGATGGCTCCTGTGTCCGTGATTACGTTCACGTTGATGACCTGGGGCAGGCTCATCTGGCGGCGTTGGAGAAGATCGAGGCCGGAGAGGGGATCAAAGTGAACTTGGGAACGGGGCGCGGCTACACCGTTCGGGAGGTGATCGATGTTTGTCGAGAAGTCAGTGGTGCAAGGATTGAAGTCGAGTCCGGTCCCCGGCGGCAGGGCGATCCGCCTGAGTTGGTCGCCGATGCAGGATTGGCTCGTGAATTGCTAGGTTGGACGCCCAGATATACTGACATTCGCTCCATCATCGAGACGGCCTGGCAATGGCATCAAACACATCCGAACGGCTACGGTAGCTGAGAGTTTATTCCGTTCTGTGCGGCGTTGCTAAGCAGCTCGCGAGGATGTTTCCCTGCTGGACTTGTCCTGGTCCATGCCCTTCGACTCTGGGTCAGGTTGCGGAAGGGCGTGATTCAATTCCCACAGCCTGGCTTGCTTGGTGAATGAGTACATCGCCGCAATCCAGGCGGTTTGTACTCCTTTCCGGCCGTCGAAGATCGCTCCCTGTACAATATATTCTCGGATAAACCGTAGCAGTGGGCGTACCAGTAGCTTGAAGTATGTGGTGTCCTTTCCCTGTTCCTGCCATTGCTCTGCCTGCAAGGTCGAGTAGCGATGGATCTTGCTAAACAGCTGGTCGTAATTCCAGGCTGAGAAGTGCAGAAACGGGTTCTTCAGTTTCCCCACACGTCGAGACTTGATCTGAATTTCTCCGTGATCGCTGGGGCCGGTGTACCGCGCAAAGTCACGTCGAAACAAGCGTAAGACGCTGTCCGTGCGGGCATCTCCAAATTTGAGTGGATGCCCCATGAAATAATTCGTTCGATAGATCCAGTAACCGTCGTACGAAGGTCCACGGCTCAGCTCGAGCTGGATTTCATTAGCCAGTTCTCGGGTGACGCGTTCGTCAGCATCGATAATCAGCACCCATTCGTGGGTGGCCTGGGGAATCGCCCAATTCTTGAAATCACCCGAGGTGATGTATTCCCGTTCGATGATGCGAACCTTGTCAAATTCGCGGGCGATATCCATTGTTTCATCGGTCGAGCCGGAGTCGGCAACCAAGATTTCGTCAGCAATGCCGTAGCAGCTTTCGATGCACGCGCGGATGTTCATCCGTTCGTTCTTGCAAGGAATCAAAACCGTTAACGGCAATTTCATAGCGACTGGTTTGGTGTTGATGCGGGAGTCAATGACCAAGCTGACCCGTGAGACTACCCCACCTGAAAATGGAAGTCAACGTTGTTTTGCCCTCTCTCAAAACGCCAGGGTAAGGCGTCTTTTTCGTCGTCGATCTCCCGCTTCTTTTGCGAGTCACTTGGCCGGCTGCTAGCACTTTAGGTTGTGGCTATTTGAGCATCGCCGTCTTTTCGCAGATTCCACGGATCGAGTCGATGTCCTTAAGTTGCGATACCGGAATGCCCTGATCCAGCAAGGCGGAGGAAGTCTGAGCAAAGTTTTCGTCGGAGAATTGGTTGACGATTGCCGTCACTCGAAAACCTTGTTTCTTGAGAGCTTGTAGGGCGACCGCTTTTTCGAGGTTCATGTTGGAGACAATGGCAATCACGGTGGCGCTGCGGCTCAGTCGGGATTGCGCTTCGATCAAAAGTTCAGGAAACGATAGTGCGTCGGTCACTTCGAGCCGAGCCAGCGACCGCAAAATCTGTAGATGGGGGACCGGTCCTTTTCGAGTTGGTACGATGACCGGTTCGATTCTCTCGCTGTGGGAGGCCATTCGCGCCGAAACCGCAGCCTGTTCACGCGTTCTCTCGTCTCCCTGCCAGCCCTCCTGACGAATTCGATCTGCGGCATCCCTGCCGTTGGAGATTAGGCCGCATTGCTGACCCATCTCATGCAGCGCGCTGGCAATACTGGCTGCGGCTGTGATGGAGAGTTCACTCCTGACAGGCTCATGTTTCGGGTCAAACGCGTCCTGGTGGAAATCAATCAAAAGTGTGGCGCCCGCCAGCGACGAAGGTTCGTAAAGTTTACTCTGCAGCTTTCCGGTGCTGGCGGTGGCGCGCCAGTGGATCCGGTTGAATGCGTCACCGGATTGGTAATCCCTTACACCGGCGATCCGAGTGGGGTCTTCAAATAGTCGATTGGTCATGATCACCTCGCCAATCGGGCGTTTTGAATCGATGTCGTAACCGGACAACGGAATGATTTCCGGGTAGACCAGTAGGAATTGTGGTTCATTAAGGACACGAAATCTGCGATTGAAACCAAACATGTCCCCCGTTTCGATTAGGGTGGGGCCAATTTGGTGATAACCGCGGCGATGACAGGAAATCTGATAGATCCAGCGCTTTGTTTCCCGGCCCTGGAATTTGCAAATGTCGATCCGCTTTCCACTGATTTCCAAGGCAGGCGGCTGTTGTCTGATCGATTTTGGCGGAATCAGATCTTCAATGATCATCCAGGTAATCGGCCAGCCAGCCTGGTTGGTGATCTCGATGTTTACGGTGACCTGATCACCGACATTCGCTGTCGAGGCGGACGTTTTTCGTTGGGAAATTACGTGGGCGGCCCAATTGCGTGTGACTACGCGCGATACGAGCAGGATCAGGGCAATGGCGTAGATGGCATAAACCAGCAAGCTCAAATCAAACGCGACAGCCACGACCAATAGAAGCACCGCTGTCAGCAGCCATTTCATAATTACGAGACCTCGTTCCCAATCACGGGTACCGCAAGCTCACCGAGAATCTGCGAGATGATCTGATCGGTGGTTATTTTTCGCAAACGACTCTCCGGCTTCAAAATCAGGCGATGGCCCAGTACAGGAGGAGCGATCATTTTGACGTCGTCGGGTAGTGCGAAATTACGGCCTCGAATAGCGGCCAGTGCCTGGGCCGTACGAAACAGTGCGAGCGAGGCCCGGGGGCTACCCCCCAGTAAGAGGTGAGGGTGATGGCGAGTGAGGTGGACGATTTGCAGTATGTATTTGCGGATCTTCTCATCCACGTGAACTGTTCGGACCTGCCGCTGGCATTCGACGATCTCCTGCCCATCGGCCACGGCCTGTAGTTGGTCAATTGGGTGAGACATTTGCAGGTTGTTGAGGATCTGCATTTCATCTTCGAGGGATGGGTAGCCGACGGAGAATTTCATCAGAAAACGATCGAGTTGCGCTTCGGGCAATGGGAACGTCCCTTCGTGATCGACCGGGTTCTGGGTGGCGATCACCAAGAAAGGAGCGTTCAGAGCGTGGGTGACACCGTCGACCGTGATGCGGGATTCGGCCATTGCTTCCAGCAAAGCCGATTGCGTGCGGGGAGTCGTCCTATTGATTTCGTCGGCCAGCACAATGTTCGCGAACAGCGGGCCGGGGCGAAAGTCGAATTGGGACTGTTGTTGGTTGTAGATGGAGGCCCCCGTGATGTCTGTTGGTAAAAGGTCAGGTGTGCATTGGATCCGTTTGAATTCGCAGCCGACGCTTTGTGCCAGCGAGCGAGCCAGGATGGTCTTGGCGACGCCCGGAACATCCTCCAAGAGGAAATGGCCTTCACAGAACCAATTGACCAGGGAGAAGACAATCGGCTGGCGTTTGCCAACAATCACTTTTTCGACGTTCTTGATGATTCGTTTAGCGGTTTCTTTGACCTGTTTCACACCTGACTCGCTGGCATTTGGACAAGGGGCCCGTTCGGGTTGGCTCATTCGAGGCCTCCCGTGATATCTGAATTATGCTTGCTTTTGTTTGCCATTGCCAGTAACTGCAAGGAGAGAGTTTTGCGGGCAGCGGTCGCCATTGACGCAAAGACGTGGAATTGGCACCATCCGCCGTCCCTAACTTTCTGTGAAGGCGAATCCTATGATTCTACGAATTTGTTTGCTTGGTTTGTTCGTTTGCAATGTCGGATGTCAGTCGATGGGGCCCAACGAGCAACGCGGGACGGCTCTTGGCGCTTTGACAGGGGGCATGTTGGGCGCGGCCGTCGGTAACGCCAGGGGCAAAAGTCCGGAAGGGGCTCTGATTGGGGCGGTAGCGGGGGCTGCCACCGGAAACGCGATCGGAAATGCGACGGATCAGGAAGTTGAACAAGTGAAATACGATGAGCGGATCCGGGCCATGCAGGCTCGCCAGGCCGCGCTGACGTTTGAGCAGGTTGTCGAATTGAACGCCCGCGGTTTAGGATCGGATGTGATTGTAAGGCAGATCCAGACACAAGGTTTGCGAGCGCTGCCGACCGTCAACGACCTGATTTTTTTGCAGTCCCATGGGGTGCCCGATGCCGTCTTGTTGGCTTGCCAATCGGCGGTTCCCTGTCAGGCGGCAGCGCCCGTGCGAGCCGTTCAGATCGTGCCCGAATACGAAGTGGTTTACCCGCTGTCTCCCCCCTGCCCTGTGGTCTCGCCGCCCCGGCATTTCCACTACCATCGCCCAGGCAGCGTCGGTTTTCATTTTGGC
>JAYZCF010000216.1:0-11624 GCA_036338455.1 Planctomycetota bacterium | reverse complement strand
AAACGATTTCGCGCTGGCTGAACGAAGAACAACCGACATCAGCGCAGCGCGAGACACTGGAAGATTTCGTCTGGAGCATCGTGACCTGCCAAGAATTTGTTTCCAACCATTGACCTGCTGCTGATTGAATCAAAATGACGTTGCACCAAAATCGGGAAAAATGAAAGCCATGACCACTCAAAAACGATGCGATGGTACGACACGTCGGCATTTTGTCCGGGTCGGAGGATTGACCGCTCTGGGGCTGGGTCTTGGTAAATTTTTCCAGCTCCAGCGTGCGACGGCGAGCGAGCCTTGGAATCGATTTCCGTCAACAGGATCCGCAAAGTCCTGTATCCTGATCTGGCTGGACGGCGGGGCAAGTCATTTGGACACTTGGGATCCGAAACCGCTTGCGCCTGCCGAGGTTCGGGGCCCATTCAATTCGATTGGCACGAGCTTGCCCGGCGTCCGCCTCAGTGAGCACATGCCCAAAACGGCGAAACTCCTCGACAAGCTGGCACTGATTCGAAGCGTGACCTCACCCTTCGGTGTCCATAATTTCGCGGCGCAGTATCTTCTGACGGGCTATCAACCCACACCAGCTATCGAGTACCCCGTCATCGGGTCCGTGGTCGCCCATCTTCGAGATGCCAACGCGGTCTTGCCGGCCAACATCGCCATCCCCCACCTCATCTCCCGCGACGCTGCTGCCCTGGGGAATGGCTTTCTACCCAACCGGACGAAGCATTTCTCACTCGGCAGCGATCCTGGCCGAAAGGATTACCAGGTTCGTGATCTCGATTTTTACCAGGGGCTCGACATTTCCCGGCTGGACCGCCGCCGCAAGATGGTTCAGGCGTTGAATGAATACGGCCATCGCAAGTCACAGAGACCCGACGCGTCCGATCCTGACCTCGAAAGGGCTTACCAACTGATCGCCTCGGATCAGGCCAAAGCCGCTTTTGATCTGTCCCAGGAACCTCGGCAGGTCCGAGAGCGATACACCATTGATCCGCGTGCCAACCTGACGGATGCGAACAATATCGGACAGCAATGCTTGTTGGCCCGACGTCTGGTGGAACGAGGCGTCCCCTTTGTGACCATCAACAATACCGGTTGGGACAACCATCTCGACCTGAAAACCTATGCCAACCGACACCCGGGTGATCCCCGTTCAGCCACCCATGCGTTGGTTCCTGGCCTGGACAAGGCACTCAGCGCCTTGCTCGGCGACCTATCGGAACGGGGGATGCTGGAGGAAACGCTCGTCCTGATCATGACGGATTTTGGTCGCACCCCAAAAATCAACAGCACCGGCGGACGGGACCACTGGCCGAACTGTTTCAGCGTTGCGATGGCAGGTGGCGGAGTCCAAGGGGGCCAGGTGATTGGTGCCAGCGACGCCTTGGGCGAGTTCGTAGATGATCGGGCCATCCAACCCGGCGATCTCTCGGCGACCATTTACACGTTGCTCGGCATTGATCCTTCCCATGAATTGCATACGCCGGACGGGCGGCCCATTCGAGTGGCCCCCCAAGATGGATCTGTGATCAAGGAATTATTGGCATGATCATTCGCCATCTCGCTTGGGCGTTCGGCCGTTCGATTTGCCTGGCTCTCTATGGGACCTGCCTGCTGGCCGGCCAGGAGCCGCCCATCACGGATATCATTTTTTCCCCCGCTGGCCAGTCGGTGGTTGCCTGTTCTCAACGTGGCCTGCAGATCTATTCCTGGCCCGACTTAAAATTACAGAAACGCGTAGAGGTTTTGGCGACCAACTTGCATGCTGTCCGGTTTTCACCGGATGGCAAACGGCTGGCCGTCGGTGGAGGCAATCCAGCAGAAGAAGGGATGGTTGAGATATTCTCTTGGCCTGAATGCGTTTCGCTGGATACCTTTATCGGCCATGACGATTCGGTTCTGGCCGTCCAATGGATCGGTCCGGAACGAATCGTTTCCGTCAGCCTTGACCGTCAAATCATCTTATGGAACCTGGCAAAGGGAGAACGCGAGGCAACGTTGCGGGGCCACTCGCGGGGAGTAAGTTCCCTGGGAATTTTGCCGGGTGACCAATGGGTCACGGCCGGGCATGATCGGTCCGTACGCGTCTGGGATGGCCCAACAGGTAAACTAACGCGAACCCTTAATCAGCACACGGGCGATGTTCACGCGTTGGCCATCTGCCCGGTGGTAAACAACCAGCCAATGGTGGCTACTGCGGCTGAAGATCGCAGCATCCGGTTCTGGCAGCCAACCATCGGCCGCATGATGCGGTACATCCGCCTTGATTCGACACCGCTCGACATCGCCTGGCTGGACGGATCCCACTTGGTTGCGGCGTGCTCGGACGGACAGCTTCGATTGGTGAACACGGATCAGGTCAAATTATTAGGCGTGGAGCCCGCCATTGATGGCTGGGCTTATGCTGTTGCCTGCCACCCTGAGAGCGGTGCGATCGTCGTGGCGGGTAGTGGTGGCCAACTGAAATCGATGACGTTGCCTGTCGGCAAGTAGAACACCCCGAGCGATAGCCTCCACGAGAGTATTCCCGGGCCGATTCATGCAGATGGGGTACATGACGTGGCGGGATAAATCGTTTTCAAAACGCTCTCCAAACGCAAACATTTGCCACTCCGCCTCCGAACGAGACGGGCGCCCGCCCTTTTTCCACCTTTCCCTCCTCTGCGGATTTTGTAGAATGGGGATCCTGTCAGGCCGCTCTCAGGGCGGATCGCCCAGGGCTCCCGCCGCGGGGAAAACCCGCCAATGAGAGATTCCTGGAGGCAGACGAAATCGCAAGCAGGGCAGGGGGATGATCGTTAGACGGCTCCCCTCCACAGCCCTGTTTGCAAACCTTTGAAAGGGAGATGTGGCTGAGTGGTCGAAAGCGCCGGTTTGCTAAATCGGTGATGGAGTCAAATCCATCCGCAGGTTCGAATCCTGTCGTCTCCGCTATGTGACTCGCCCGCCCGGCTCAACGCCGGCTGGCGAGTTTTTTTATTGGCCTGAATCCAAACGAAAAAAACGGCTTCTATTCGTTGGTCAATTCCAACTGCAGCGATTCATTGTCCGGCCCAACCACCACCGTCAAACCGGAAGTCTCGAAATTCGTGTAGCGGCTTGGCACAGCACTGATCACCTCGCCCTGGTTGGAAACGGCCAGCTCCATCCCATCGTCAAGACCTTCCTCGTCTTCTTCACCCGGCTCTACACCGACCGGCTGCACCACCTTTTCCAGCGTGACGATGATCCGGTGTTCGCCTGGAATCGCACCGTCGCTTTGCCGATACGTCGTGATTTCGAAACGGCCTTCGGCATCCGCAACACCATAACCGTTGCTCCCCCCCGCTACCGGCTTGAGCATCACGGCTGCCCCCTCGAGCGGCTGCCCATCCAACAGGACCTGCCCCGTGACCGGAAAGGTCGAAGGATTTGCTTGACCACAACCGGCCAACGATCCAAACAGGCAGATCCCCGCCAGCATCCAGACCGAAACTTGATCACTTAGAAATCCCATTCAGCCACCTGCAAATCCGCCTTCGCACCCAATAAATTGAACAGATCCGGGTCGATACTTTCCCGCATGAAATGGGCGCTGTTATCGCCCATCAAGATTTGAACACCAGCCGGGTGATTGGACTTGTAACCGAACTCACCGTTCCAGTTCGAGGGATGAAAACGACCATCCGTTGCGTTTTCATCGCTGCATTCCCAGTTGATGGGAATCAATGTGGACAACATCCCTTGCCCATTATTGGTAGCCCCCCAACCTCGCTGGATGTGCCGCGAATCGGCGCGACGAGCCTCGCCAAAAAAGATCACATTGGACTGACCATCAACAATATCTTGAAACTCATAGCGCACCGAAAGCCGGTTGAAGGGACCCGCTGTTTCTCGAGGATTGTTGTACGCTCCGAACGCGTTGGCGTTCCAAACTGTCCAAAGCGGGTTCGGATGGTTCGGGTTATCAATATGGGCCGTCGGCCCCTTGGAGGAAACGTAATTAGTAATCCCGCGGCCATTGAAATACGACTCTTCGCCATTATCCGATGGGCAAACTAAGCTTGGGATCGTATGCGCTGCAATCAACCTCCCATCGGCCATTCGCTGGTAATCCGGCAGAACGTTTGAGCGAAAATCATAATTCTCAAACAGGTTGTTCTGCTCCATAAAGGGAAGCAATTGAATGATGATCGATCCGTAATTCCTATCCGTCACATTCGTAAAATAGGCGCCGGCTGGCATGTGTCCGTTGGCCCCCTCATAATTGTGCAGCGCGATGCCGACCTGGCGAAGATTATTGGCACACTGGGTCCGCCTCGCCGCTTCTCGCACCTGCTGAACGGCAGGCAAAAGCATCCCAATCAGGATTCCGATGATGGCGATTACGACCAACAACTCGACGAGCGTAAAGGCGACTCTGGATACAGAATAGTTTCGATTCGACACAGGCAGATCTCCACACAGACTCTCAGAGCAGACAGCTAGCGCGCGCTGGCTCGCTCAAACGGCAAATACTCCGTCAAGAGTCTAGCTCTTGACGTTAACGCAAATTGTGGGCCTGTTTCTGTTCCGCCAACAGTATGACTGAGGTTGCCCTCAAATGCGAGATCGGTCCCGCATAAATCGATCGCGACCTTCGTTTTTCTCGGGTAAACTCTCTGAAACTGGGGAAAACGCTCTCACGTGGACCGACGAAAACGGGAAATCGAACCTATTTTTCCACCCTTAACGGCAGGACAGGCAAAATCCGCAAGAGGTCACCGCTTATCCTCGACGACCATCGTGCAGTTCGGATCCTCGCTTGTTATGATCGAGGAATCAAAGTTGTGTTTAACCTCGCTTCCGCCCACAAACACTTCCAGCATGGCTACCCGTACGTTCTACGAGATCTTGGGGATCCCGCACGACGCGGATGACGACGAAATTCGTCGTGCCTACCGACGTGTGATGCAGGAACATCATCCCGACCAGAACCCTGACAACCACAGGGCTGCCCGTCGGACGCGCTATCTGAATGCGGCGCGCGATGCGCTCCTCGACCCGGCCAAACGCGAACGATACAACCAGAAACTCCGCCGAAAAGGCATTCTGCCGGAATTGGTTGAACCGGCTGAGAATACATCGACCAACGGACCGGAGGAGCCGACGGAGAAATCCGAAATACCATCAGCGGAAATAAAACCTTCCATTCCGCTGATCGCCCAACCCGCGGATGAGCCAGAGCCGGCGCCCTCCCGCACAGCGGAACTTTGGAGTAAACATCGCACCCAACCCAGACAGTGGCCCCTTCAATCCCTGCTTCAAACAATCCGGCAGGGAGGCTGGAAAACGGGAGTTGTCCTGACCGTCGTGATTCTTTTGACAGCGTGGCTACTCCTGGACGCCCGCCTGTTCCGAATTACCCCGGATCCCGCCGGTCCGGGAGTACCTTTCACCACCCGGCCGCCTCAGCCGGTCCGTCCGCTCCCCTCTTCCGGCAGGGTGATTCCTCCCCCCCTCGCTGTCCGAGCGAGTGACCCAGATGATGAAGTTCGAGAGCCGCGCCAGCCGACCGACTCGATTTCCCCGGTTCCGTCGACCACGCCGGCTGGCTCAAAGGCTGACTCAAAGGCTGACTCAACCAAGTTGCCCACCGCCAGAGAAACAGCCAAACGCCCGCCGGTGGGGCCGCAACCGGCACTGCTTTTCGGAAGCTATGACGCCAATCAGGCAGAGCTTCACCAGCAACAATGGGCGGAGTGGTTACAACTGAAGGTGCAAAGGACAAATGAGATCGGAATGGAGCTCACCTTGGTGCCCACCGGGCGTTTTCTCGCTGGGTTTCCCGAACAAGTGCGCGTCGAACAGACGTGGCCACAGGACCCAACGTTACAGACTGTCGACAGCCCCTTCTACCTTTCGCGCCGGCCCGTGACTCGAGAGGCCTGGTCCGACCTGATGGGAACCGAACCCTGGAACGACCAGCCGACCGACGCTTCCGACCGAAGCGCCCCCTATGCAACGGGTATGTCTTGGCAGGAAGCCAACGATTTTTGTGAAAAGCTAAGCCGACGTGATGGCCAAACGTACCGCCTACCCTCGCAGCAGGAATGGGAATTTGCCTGGCGATCAGGTCAGTCGCCCTCATTTTTCCAACCCGATTTTACCTGGGATAAAGCCGCATCGGCTGGGGAAAACGACCACCCCCTGGGGTTGATCTACACTCCGCAAATTTGGGAATTTTGCGGCGATTTTTTTGATGAAACACGCCATATCGCCCGGAGACCGGCTGAATTCCGCTCCTCGCGACTCGGTCGTGAGCCTAATCGCGACACAGCTGCTAAGAGCATCTCGCACGGATTTCGCGTGTTGATGGTCCCGGAAGGAGTGCCCCAATCCCAGAAACGTGTCGATTCCCAAAACAGATCTCGACCCTATTCGTCCTGGCAACCCGTTCAGTCAGTCCCCGACGTGCCACCTTTGCTTGAGCCCTGGGTTCGCGCTTCCGATCGTCGCAAACCAAACCTGGTCCCGAACCAGAAAAAACGAGACCAAGCACGAAACCTGCTATATCAGAAAATCGGCAAGCCGGACCTCGAATCCGTCAAAGGCCCCCTAGGTATCGCCCAGCTCGATCGTCAGGGCCGAGACTTACTTCAAATGACGCGGGGAGAAACGGACCTGGCGCGCCTGTATGCCAAGCTGGATGTCGCCATTGATTGCTTGACTCGGACCCAAAACCGAACTTGGACGGATCACGGGATCGACCTGCTGTGCCAAAATTTTCAAGTCGACCCACTCTCCATGCAAATATGGGTCGCTTCCAAATGGGTTAACCATCGAGAGGAAGAACGAAAGTCGCTCGCCTCTCGGGTTCGCGGCTTGGCCGACCAGGCGGGTGCGGTGCGCCGTTATCGTGATCAGGCTGGACTGTTGCAAATCTACCTGGAACTACTACCTGAAAATCATAAGCAGATCGAACCGACCCAACGCCTGCTGGCGACGGTTCGGCAGCAATCCGAACGGTATCGTCAGAAAATGGAATTACAGGAACGTGTCGTGCAACAACCTGATCCAGAACAAGCGGCTCTCCTCGGCGAATACCTTTGCTTCGAACTCGACGATTGGGACAACGGCGTGCCGTACCTCGCGCAGGGACCCCCCGGTCAACTTCAGCAGGTTGCCCAATATGAGATGCGGGATCACAACTCGGCTGACGCCCGTTTATGGATCGCCGATAATTGGTGGAAGCTATCCGAGACACGTAGTGAACAAGCGTTGTCGCTCCGGGAACGCGCCGGACAATGGTATCGAGCCGCTTACCCGGATCTGCAAGGTGAGGAGAGACAACGCGTCGCCTCAACCTTAGAAGAACTGTATGCCAAACCGGTCGAATGGAACCTGTCGCTACGCGATGGCTTGTTTCCTGAGAGCTTGATTCAGCGTGGGAAAACGGCCCACCGGAAAACAGGACTCATACTCTACCCGGGCAGCGCTATTGCTCTGAACCAGGTCTTTTCCTCGATCGACTCGATCACCATCCGAGGCAGGATGGGTGGTTTCGACTTACCGGGCAAGCACAACTTTCAATTCCAGGCAGGTCCGCTGCATGCCATTTTCAATTCCAGCGAGGAACCGGGAAATCATTTCCGCACCCTACCTGCCGATCCCCGTTCGGACGGGGCAGGTCTGCCGGTAGAGATTACCAACCCACGGGCCCTGCAACCGGGTAAGTTTCATGATTTCAAAATCACGCGAACCGAGCGAGATGAAATCCGAATTACGGTCGATGGTAAAGGAATCCACCGAACGGCAGCACCCTTCTTGGGCGGCTTAATGATTTACGCAACCGATCAACCGATCGAGATCGAATCCTTGTCGATTCGCGGTGTCCCCGACCCGTTGGCGGCTCCCCGCTTTCTCAAACGGTATTCCCTCGAAACCGTCATTCCAGAACCTTGGTAAACAAACAGCATTGCCCCCATCATGGATGCTGGACGAGTCCATTGTTTCGGTCCTGCTGAGTTAAGCCCGCAAAGGGTCGATTTGCCAAGCGACCCCTTGCCGGCATCGGTAAAGAATAGAAGACCGCTTAATCGGTGATCATACTCTTGAGAACTTCGATAGCCTCCTCGCGCCGATCATGCTCGCCCAGGAAATCGACCAGCTTCATTCGCAACAGCGTCTTCACACCGGGGGAGACATTTTCCGCCTGGATTAGCTCCTGCAAGACCTCTACTCCCTCTTCCTCATCTTCAAGAAATTCCTCCATCTGCATCAAAGCGTAACTGGCAGTCGTCATCTTGTTGGCTGCGATCTCGGCTAAACGATTCATCACTTCCAGACGCCCCAGGGTCATCTCCAACTCCCTCAGCATTTCTTCCTGTTCCTCGACCCATTCCTCGCGCTCCTCCTCTTCTTCGTCCCACTCTTCTTCCTCATCCCACTCCTCATCCTCCTCGTCGTCACCCTCTTCCTCCTCGTCCCACTCTTCTTCTTCCTCGTCCTCCTCTTGTTCCTGGTCTCGTTCCTGAGTTTCGCCAGGTTCAACTGGCCAACCGGACTCCAGACCCGAAAGGGAATCTTTCGCACCTGCCTCGTGGAAGGGCAACAAGTTGCCCGAAAGGACAACCAACAAAACGAACAACAGACTGGTTAAGACGGCCAGGGCCGGGTGATTCATACGCATCTCAAGATCTCCTGAATGGGGGTGTCAATTTGAATTCAAAACGCGTCTCAAAAAAATCGCGTTCGCTTTCACTCGGACGACGGTTTCTTGCTTTTTGATGGACGGGGCCAATGAGAGTCCCTCTGGTTGGTCTCCTGGGGCGGGGGACCTGGGTTCCGCGATCTCGCTTGCCTGCGGACATCGGCTCTGGTCACCCAGAGGACGAGGACGGGGCGGCCAAGGCTTGCTGGCTTAAACCCGATCGACAAAAAACCGATACAGGATCAGCCCGAGGACCATGGCCAACGGCCCTTTCCAGAGAATAGAGTCGCCCGCCAACAGTGCTTCGTGGAACCATGAAAGGAAGGCAAACACGATTCCGAAAGCTGAAATAAACATCCAAATTCGGCGTGCCGTATCTCTCTTCTGCTCCGTTTGATCTGTCATCGTGATTTATGCCGTTCATCAGTGCCTGGTAAAATGGGAAGAAATAATATTAGCGGGGTGTTATTGTCGCCACAATCCCCGACTAAACTTCCGTCACTCTCCAAGACCGCCTCGCTCAGCCCCTGATTTTTCCTGATCTTGCCCGGTGTCGTCCGTTTCGTAACCGCCTGCGATCACCCAGGCCAGCAGCCTGCTAGCAACGGGCCGTTTTAACCGCTTTCGATGAAGCTCGCTCGTTTCTCAGGCGATAATTAAAAGGAGGCTCTGTCCTGACCAGCACGACCCGCGAGACCCTCAAACTCTACCTTGGTTCACCATGAACCGCACGATCATGAAACACGAATACTGCCTGGCTATCCGTTCCCTCGCTCAATCCACCGCGGCCTCGGAGCCAGAGTCTAATCCGTGGTACGGCTGGCAACCCCAACCACGCAACGAACCGACCTTGGCCCACCGATTCGTCGCTATTTGCCACCAGCACGCGGAGCGGACCAGCGTGCAGGACAGCCGAGGCGAACGGTCCTACCACTGGTTGTATTGCCAAGCGAATCGGCTGGCTCAACATCTCCTCGATCATGCCGATTTCCAAACGGGAGCGCACATTGGCATCTGCCTTCCCAATTCGCCCGAGTACGTCGTTGCTTTTTTTGGCGTCCAACTAGCCGGCGGAGTCGCGGTACCGCTTCCACCCTACCAGCAGGGCAGTCGGCGACTTCACCAAATCCACATGACCCAACTCAAGCTATTGATCGAAGAAGAAAAGAACAGTGTCGCCAAGCCATCCGCTAAACGTCTCATCGTCCGCCTGAACGCGACTAAGGTCCCCAAAGAATGTCGGCAGGTTCGACCTATGGGGCAGTTGGCAGCGCTACTTTTTACGTCTGGCTCCTCGGGAGACCCCAAGGCGGTCATGTTGAGCCACAAAAACATCTTGGCCAACATGCAATCCATCGCCAAAGTCCTACCCCTCGGTTCGACGGATCGAACTTTGGCGAATATGCCATTTGCTCACGCTCTGGGGAATTCCGTGATGCAAACGCACGTTCTCAATGGAGCCTGCCTAATCTTCTCAAGCGATCTGCTGTTTCCGACCGCCCTTCTTCACGCCTTGGAAAAACAACACTGCACCAGCTTGATTGCCGTCCCGGAAGTTTTCGATTTCCTTTTGAGAGCACTTGGGACCGATCCGTTACGCTGTTCTCACTTGCGTTACATGGCCGTAGCCGGCGGACGTCTGGACCCGGTCCGCGCTGTCCAGCTAGCCAGACAAATTTCCCCCGCCGATTTCTTTCTGATGTACGGACAAACCGAAGCCACAGCCCGCCTTGCCTGCCTCCCATCGGATCAAATCGAAACACAGGCCGACACGATCGGTCAGCCGATCCCCGGCGTCGATTTCAGTATTCGTGACCCGCAGGGCGGCGAAGTAAAAGAGGGAGAAGTTGGCACGTTGTACGCCCGGGGGGACAACATCATGCTCGGCTATTGGAACGATCCGCAAACCAACCAACGTATTTTGACCGATGGATGGCTGAACACGGGCGACCGCGCGCAAAAAAATCGATTCGGAAATTACAAAATCTGTGGCCGCGAAAATGGTCTGGTCAAAATCCAGGGCTACCGATTCCACCCGAACGAAATTGACTTGACTTTGCGGTCCATGCTGCCCGACGCGGAGTTCGTCACCGTACCTTACCAAGATCAAGGACAAACGCGTCTCGCACTTTTTTATCGATCCAACGGCCGCGCTCTGGAGGGTCTGAAAATACGGCAGCTCTGTTCACGGGAACTTCCTCGACATATGCTTCCCCAGCATTACGAGGCGGTCGACGACTGGCCGGTTAACTCCGCCCGCAAAGTCGATCGAACAGAGCTGGTCAAACGTGCCCAGCAAGTCAACCTGGGCCAAGCCTACAACCGTAGCGCATGATGTAGGAATCCAGCAGGAGAAACAGTTGAAATCCAACGTCAAACAAGAATTACTCGGTTTTGTTCAGGCGAACACCACGAACTCAGAAGCCATCACAATGCAAACCGATCTGATCGAACAAGAGGTCCTGGACTCTTTGTTATTGATGGATCTGGTTCTGTTTGTGGAACAGTGTTGGGGGGTCAAATTAATTGGTCACGATTTTTCTCCTAGTCATTTTCGCACGATCGAGGAACTGGCACAGTTGATCGAACGACGCTGGCTGCAACAGTCCGCCTAAGGGAGGTACCGAACGGTGAAATGGCCCCTATTACCGAAACCTGAAAGAACATCGGATACCCCATTCTTCAACCTGCTTTACCTGCACGCGGCAGGCCAGGGAGGGCCCGACCCGACGATCGTTTGGGTCAGCGAGGTTGCATGGGATCCAATGCAGGAATACCTGAAGAGCGCCAACCGCTCCGCGCCCGTGATGTTGGGGACATCCCACCTGCTGGTCCAAGCGGTTGGTCACGCGCTTGCCCTCCACCCTGAATTCAACCGCCGAGTCGTAGGGCGCCGCGTTTATCCGTTCAAAGAGGTCAATGTTTGCTTGGCCACCCGATTGCCAAACCA
>JAYZCF010000215.1:0-16998 GCA_036338455.1 Planctomycetota bacterium | reverse complement strand
GTGAAACAGGGCGATTTCAACGAGTTGAGTTCAACCGAACGCCTCGCGGGCGTTACGAATGAACTCCCGCATCAGGCCAAGGTCTTTTCCACCTGCCTGCCCCTCCACTCCGCTGGCCACGTCGACCGCATCGGGACGAGCCTCAGAAATCGCCCGACCAACGTTTTCCGGGGTCAAACCACCTGCCAGGATCAGGGGAACTTCACACGAAATATGACCTGCTTTCTGCCAATCAATCGTCTTCCCCGTCCCGCCGTACTCATTTCCCGCATCAGCGTCCAACAAGATTGCCCCAACTCCGTGAGCAATCCACTGACTGATCTCTTTTTCGGACGAGGCTTGCTCACCGAGGCGAATGGCTCGAATCACCGGAAGCCCCATCGGCTCGATCATATCGATCGTTTCATCTCCATGAAACTGGACCACATCCAATCCCACCTGTTTCACCGTTTCCAACACCTCGTCTACCGGCATGTTGACGAAAACCCCGACCCGCAGAGCCTTTCCCGGTTGGATGTCTCGAGAAATTTCTCTCGCAAGCTCAGGATTGACGAACCTGCGACTTGACCGGTAAAAGTTCAGACCGATCGCATCCGCACCGAGTTCGATCGCGGCCCGGGCATCCTCCAGACTGGTGACACCACAAATTTTGGTCTTGAATTGCATCGCTTGTCGTCAAGAACGAACAGGACATCCGATCGACCGGCCAGGATTGGCAAAAGAGGTCGATTCTGTCTACACCGGTTCACGAAACGGCCTCCAGCCGAATAATTGAAACGGTCGATAGACTTTACTTGTAACACGAAAACACCGGAATGAAACCCGATTTGTCGCAACTCTCATTTTTCACCAACCTGCACCGTTTCAACCGCCTGCTGGAACAGGGTGAGCGGCTCCCGCTTCTGGTAACCGGCATTGCCGGAGTCGCTGGTTTCAATGCATTTTCCTATTTCCGTCAAAAGTATGGCGAGTCGGTTTATGGCCAGCGACCTGTCAACAACTGGCCCCTTTCCGGCCCCGGTATTCTCGGGGTCGACTTGGAAGACCCTGACTCGGCGCGGCGACTGATTCAAGAAAAAGGCATCAAATCAGTCCTCAACTGTGGTGGAAGCTGCGCTCTCAAAAACTGTGAACTCGACCCGGTGATGGCGCAGCGCGCTAACGTGCTGGCCCTAAAGTCCTTGCTGCAAGCGATAAAATCCAGTGATGTCCGCTTGATCCACCTCTCGGTCGATTTGGTTTTTTCCGGGACCGCCGGTGGTCAACTGGATGAAACGGCGCCCACCGATCCGGTTACGGTCTACGGCAAGACGATGGTTCAGGCAGAAGAGTTAATTTTCCAGGAGCGGCCCGACTCGGTTGTCCTAAGAATTTCACTTCCCATGGGGACAAGCTTCAACGGGCACGCGGGTGCAATCGACTGGATACAATCTCGATTTATCCAGGGGAAACCCGCCACGCTTTATTACGATGAGGTTCGCTCACCCACCTATGTGGAATGCCTGAACGAGCTGTTTGAAGAATCGATCGCTGGGTGTTTTAACGGGCTGTTTCACGCCGGCGGCCCTCGACAGGTCTCACTGTACGAGATTGCCCAAATCGTTAACGCCGTGGGAGGTTATGACCCAGACCTGCTGCAGGGATGCTACCGCCTGGAAGCCGGACCCGTCCCCCCCCGGGCCGGCAATGTGACGATGAACAGCCGCAAACTGGCTAAGCAACTTGGGCGGCCCCCTTTTAAGCCCTGGCCCCGTGAGCCGCAACTGGTACCCGACCATCGAAAATGGCACTACCACCGAGACGATTTACTTTCATCGCCGGAGCAAATTCCACTGCGACTGTACCAACGCTAGACGCCCCAGAGCGGCCGCTGGGGTCGTATCTTCTCGAACCGGGCCCAGTCGCAGCGGTGTTTTTCTTCACACTAGCATCGAGGCCGGCTATTGGAAGGATCGCACGGGGCCGTTATTTTTGGCGGGAATTTATTGATCAACGACATGATTGATGGATTTTCAATGTCTTTCTAAAATAATAAAAGAGGAGCGAGTCGCTGCGGGGTGGCTTGGAGTGCCCACGAGTGCCGTCCAAATTGCCAATCACGGATCATACCCCATACCAAACAGCTACAGAGTGGATTTAGGGATGAACGACAACGACTGTTGGAGCTCGAGCATCGGACGCTGGTTTGGTATTCCGGTGCGGGTACACATGCTCTTCTTTCTGTTCGTCGCCACTGTTTTTTGCGTGCAATGGTACTACGTCGGCGAAAGAGCGGACCTGCTGGGAACGGCCTTGGCAACCTCACTGGTTCTACTCGGCAGTATTGTCCTACATGAGGCCGCTCACCTTTACACGCTCTCCCGCTTGGGAGGCCACATCAACCAGGTCGTGCTGACTCCCTGGGGTGCGAATTCCGACCTCGACGTCGTCGGCTCGCCTCGTCAGCGAACTCTGGTCTTCCTGTCGGGGCCCCTTGCCAATGGTATCGTCTTTGCCTTGTGCGCGACCGTGTTGGTGACGAGTCAACAAGTGGCATCCGCGACCGAATTGATCAACCCGCTCCACCCCTACCCCTTGGCCAGCGGTGCCGACTGGAGCTGGTCGCTCACCAAGATCATCACCTGGGTCAATTTCCAGCTCATGATCGTCAACCTGATTCCCTGCTACCCCTTTGATGGCCAACCGATCCTTCGAGCCATCATCTCAGGAGTCAACCCGGAGCTTCCCTCGATTCGGCGGGAATCCACGCTGATGGTATTTGGGCACGCAGTCGGTCTGACGTTCATCGGTCTCGCCTGGTTCCTGAAATCGGAAACAGGCGGAACGTTAGTCCCACCCTCGGTAATGTTGTTGCTTTCGGGAATCGTGATCCTGTTTGCGGCACGCTATTCCTACGAGAAAGAACTCTCCACGATTGACGAAGATTGGGACGACTTCGACGATCTGAATTACGAGTCGCTTTACGGGGACAACTCTTTCTTTGAATTTGAAGAACCCGATCAGGCCACATACTCCCAGTGGCTCTTGGAAAAACAGGAAGAGCGGGAACTCCTTGAATTCCAAGTGGAGCAACAGGAGGAAGGACTCGTTGACGAAGTCCTCGAGAAATTACACCACCAAGGGATTGCCAGTCTCTCAGCGGAGGAACGAAATCTCTTGGACCGGGTCAGCGAGCGGATTCGTCGCAGACGTCAGCAGGGCGTCTAGACACCGGAAACCTTCTGCTATTCAAACAGATCCTCAAGCCGGCCACAAAGGTCTCGCTCTCGGTGTTCCGCTCTCCAACCCCGCAGGGCACAGGTTCCCTCGTCATTCTTCGTGGAAGTCGTAGAGACGTTGGCGGCGTCGGCGGCGTCGGCGACGCGCGTTATGGGCCTCATGAGCTATCTGCCTACTGAGCATCCGGTACAAGCCCAACACCATCAAGGCGGAGCCGCTGCCCAACGTAAACCCGTACAAACTGATAGGCTCGATGGCCGGGCCCGAAGAGAAATACCGCGCAAGCGCACAACCGACGAGCGCTCCCACCATCCCCATAATCATGAAAGGAACCGGGCCCCCGGGGTCATGCCCCGGCATAATCGCTTTGGCGATCAATCCCACGACCGCTCCGAAACCGATCCACGACAAACCATAATTGACGAACTCAGCCAGTTGGGAATAGTCCATATGGGCAACGGCCTTTCGACCAACTCCAAAATAATCAAGCCGCCAACACCCGAATCAGTGTCGCACTGGCCGGTTTGTTTCATTCCGGCAGAGCTTTCACCCTCCACCCCTAATGGGCGGGGGAACTGCAGAAACGTCTCCATCATTTTATTTTTCAGCAGAAACACCAATAGCAATCGTTGACCTGAACTCGCCTGCTGTCATAAAATTGCTGAACAGTCCGCCTCACTGTTTTTCATTTGGTTGCCTATTTGCCAGGAGCATTACCGATGTTGGCCCAACGGAAACCAGCCGTGAAACAAAGCGATGGCGTCATCCCTTATGCCGGAAGCGGCCAGTTGCTGCTGATCTTCGCAGCCGCTGTGATCTGCTTTTTCCAGCCTTTCCAAATCGGCTTTCTGCCGCCGCTTCGCCCTGTGGCGGCACAACAGATTGGAATCGCAACCCCTTTCACAACGACGAGCGACTCCTTTTATGAACGGATGGGAGTCGACTTCGGTTTCAGCCTTCCCGGTGGGCGGGGTCCTGGATCGCGCATCGTGGGCCTAATGCCCAACGGACAATTCACGCCCAACGGCAACCTGATCTTTCGCCAAGGCGGAAGCGCAAGTGCAGTGCCGCCATTCGGAGGGTACGACCCGGGAGCCAACGCCAGATTTGGTTTCAATTATCTCAACCGTGGCGGGGGCGGATTCTCACTCGGATTTGATTTCGGCAAGGGAAGCAACCGCTCCATGACCACAACAACTCCCAGCATGGTTGTGCAAAATGGACAGGGCGGTACTTTTACCGATGGAGTTTACCGCCCCTTTGTCACTGGGGTCATCCCGGTCGTTGGAAACGGTCAGCGACCGCAACCTTATTTTATCGACAATGCCGTCACGCGTGCCATTCAGAGTGGTGTCGACCTGACGGCGCCTCACCCGGCAGACGATGCGCACGAAGAAGCAGCCACACCTTCGCTGCGGCACCCTTTTAGCAGCGCCCGAGCGGGAGACGTCAGTGTTGCGGAGATCAAAGCACAAAAATCGAGGCAGCAAAAGCAGCGCGACGCTGAATTCGCCGCCCAGCTTGAACAGGTCAAGACCGCTGAAGCGAATGAAGATTACCGAGTGGCTCGGATCCATCTCCGCAAGGCGATCCGTCTCTGTCAGGATGCTTCACAGAAAGAAGCACTCAAATCACACCTCCAGGAAATCAGGAACCGCTAATCCCCGTCCTCAGGGAAAGGTCAATTTCATAACGTACGCTTCCCACTCCCTCTGAAACTCGTCCATATCGGGCTGTCCAAGGACCTCATGCAATGTTGCGTAACCTGTGGGATCCACTTTCGCATTGACCCGAAACGTCTCGTAATACCTTCTCAGCAGCCCCTTTTCCTGCAGGTAGTAACAGAGATATCGGGACTGGGCATAATAGGTGCCTGGGTCTTCGTGGTAAAACTGTTCCCGCGAGGTGCTACAGAGCTCCTGAAAGGAGGGTAGACGATCACTCTGTATGGCCCCCTGCAATCCCCGCAATCGCCAGTTGGTACTCCCCCAGATGTGGCCATCGCGATCACGGCACTGCTCGTAAAGGGAGGCTAATCCCTCGTTGAACCAAGAGGGGCAAGCCGGGAAGTTGCTCTCCATGAAGGGGTGAACAATTTCGTGAACCAGCGTCCCTCCACCGGTCGAGATGTTCATCACCAGCACAGCATGCTGGGAAGAGTAGAAGCCAAACTTTGTCGTCGGCGCGTACCCTACCAAACGCTCAACATTCTTTTGGTAACTCGGTTTGTTCTTGAACAACCAAATATCGACGATCTGATTCGGGTCTTTGAGGAAGTAATCCCGTTTCAGCCGATCCACGGCCCACTTGATCGTACGAAGAGAACGCTGCTCCAAGGTACTCAACGACTCATCCCCAATGACCACAAACGGCTTCTCCACCAAAACATGAAAATCGCCAGGCGGCAAATTTTCTTTTAACTTCCGCACATGCTGCGCATAATCCGCATCTGAAAAGGCCGGGGCAGGCTCCCGCCATGATGGGGGAAGATCACCCTCCATCTTAAGTCGGACCAGTTCCAGTGGCTCACCGATTTCCGCAAAGACACACTGTGAAAGGAAGGCAATCCTGTCTCTGCGTTGGCTGTTACCGCCCTCGTCACGCGGGTCGTGTAAGATGACTTCGTCCGTTTCCGGCAGGTAGCCAGTCAGCAGCACGAAAGTCGGTTGTTCCTTCTCGAAAACACGCAAAACCGAGGGCCGTTCGGCCTTCAGGTCAGCCAGGCATTCCCGCCAGATCTTTTGCAAGTGGGCGTGTCGGCTGTCGGCGGGAAAGGAATGCCATACCGGGCCAGGATCAATGCCAAAATGACGAGCCGTACGAACGAGCTCATCCGCTCGACAACCGCGGCCCTCAGCGACGTCTATCCGAGCTCGACGAAATACCTGTTCCTGCGAAATCTCATAGCCCCGCGATTGCAGGTACATCGTCAAGCAGGCTTCGCCAGAGAAGCCGACCTCGCAAGCCTCAAACGGGATGTCGACCACGCGGATCGAGGGGGGAGCGGGCTTTTCAAAATCGAGCGCCGCCAATAATAACAGTGGGGGAATAAAAAACAGGGATAGAGAGAGGTGGTTTCGGCGCAGCAATTGCATCTCCCTTTTCCTCTTTGATTTCCTCGGTCCCCCCGGTTCCATGGGAAACACTATTAACAAGACGCACAAAACCCACAAAAAGTTCCCTCGTTGCGGCGGTGCGCACAATTTTCAGAGAAAAATTCGGCCAGGCAACCGACTTGCGGGGAGATTACCAAGATTATCGCCTTGGGTTATGATGGTTGAGCTGTGTGCGGCACGTCGCGTTGCCTGTCTTACGTTCCGGGTTGGATTTGCATGGAATCTTCATCCAACTACGCTGTTTCCTTCGACACTTCGGATTCACTTGGCACGGCCGTTGCCCAGGCCTGCCAGGACCTGAAAACGCGGTTCCAGGAATCCATCGATCTCGCTTTTCTATTCGCTGCCGGTTACACGCCGGAAGAATTTGACCAATATGCACCTCAGGCGCGGGATTTATTAAACGCATCGAACGTGATTGGGTGCCAATGTGAAACCGGGATTGCCAAAGCGCGTGAGTTCGAAGGCCAGAAATGCCTGGTGGTATGGGTAGCGCACCTGCCGGGCTGCGAACTGCTCCCAATGCACCTGGAATACGAGCGAAGTGCTGACGGTGGCGCGATCGTTGGTTGGCCCGAGGAGATCAGTGGCTCTTGGCCCGACCCGGCCAAGCTGATCGTGATTGCCGAACCTTTCGAATTTCCGACGGACGGTTTACTGGAAAGATTCAACGAAGATCGTCCCGGTGTTGAAATCGTAGGCGGCATTGCCAGCGGCGCCTTAGGCCCCGGTCAATGCCGTCTCCTCCTCAATTCGCAGACATTCTCGCGCGGAGCTGCCGTGATCCGCACCACGGGGACGAGTTACCTCCATACATTAGTCTCGCAAGGCTGCCGGCCGATCGGTGAACCGATGATCGTCACTCACTCGGAGAGGAATCTCATTTACCAGCTAGGCGGCGAACCCGCCCTCGTCCGACTTAAAAAGATTTTTGACGCGTTACCCACGCGTGAACAGCGGATGGTTGAAACAGGTCTGCACTTAGGCCGTGCCATCAACGAATACCAGGAAAAATTCGGCTATGGTGATTTCCTGATACGCAACATCATCTCGCTCGATGGTGACACGGGCGCAATGATGGTCGCGGATTACGTGCCGGTTGGGCAAACGGTTCAATTTCATATCCGCGACCATGAAACTGCGGATGCAGAAATGCAGCAACGTGTAACAACCATGGTGGATCATCTGCAGCCCAAATCGGCGGTCCTGTTTACCTGCAACGGCCGGGGGACCAATATGTTTCCCGAGTTGCACCACGACGCCGAACTGTTAAGCCGAGGTCTAGCCACCGATCAAATCGCCGGCTTCTTTGCGGCCGGTGAAATCGGTCCCATAGGCGGAAAAAACTTCCTGCATGGATTCACGGCCAGTGTTGCCATTTTCATTTGAGGATTCCAGCATGCACTCGGACGAACTGTTCCAATACAATCGCCAAGCCTGGGACGGGCTGGCGAAAAAGAACAACGAGTGGACTGTTCCCGCATCGGCGGAGACGATCGACCGGGCTCGGCAGGGAGATTGGCGAATCGTCTTGACCCCGGAAAAGCACGTCCCTGAAGCGTGGCTGACGTCCGTATCCGGCCATGACATCCTGTGCCTTGCCGGTGGTGGAGGACAGCAGGCACCGATTCTTGCCGCGGCGGGGGGCCGCGTGACGACCCTCGATAATAGCCCTGTTCAATTGGCAAGCGACCGAGCCGTTGCCGATCGCGAGGGCTTGAAAATCAGAACGGTTCTGGGGCAGATGGACGATCTGTCGGCCTTTCACGACGAATCATTCGATCTGATTGTCCACCCTTGCTCCAATTGTTTTGCACCGGAGATTCGACCGGTTTGGCAAGAGGCATTTCGCGTGTTGCGACCGGGGGGAAGTTTGTTGTCGGGATTTGCCAACCCGGTCCGCTACCTGTTCGATTCCTTCCAGATGCAAGAAGGAAATCTGGTGGTCAAACACAAGCTCCCATACTCCGACCTGAGGGACCTACCCGACGAAGAGCGCCAAAGACTGATTGAAGAGAATGAACCGATGGAGTTCGGCCACACGCTGACAGATCAAATAGGCGGTCAAATCGATGCCGGATTCGTCATCATCGGCATGTATGAAGACAACTGGCAAATCCCCGAAGAGCCTCTCTCCCGCTATCTCGAATCATTTATTGCAACGCGAGCGACAAGGCCAGGTTCCCAGACGTGAACAAGAAAACAGGCATCCTCGTTTTCAAGGTCTTGTTGTCCCTGGGCATCCTGAGCTACCTCTTTTTCAGCGCCTGGCGAACGGACCAGTTTCAGGACCTCAGTCTCGAACGATTGGATTGGGGCTGGATGGCATTGGCCCTTCTGTTCTGCTTAGCGGCCCATGTCGTCAGTTATCTTCGTTGGAGGATGATGGTCCGCGCGCTGGGCATACCATTCACCGCCTTCGACGCAATCCGAATCGGGTTTATCGGCTCTTTTTTTAACCTGTTCGCATTCGGCATGCTCGGCGGAGACACGCTGCGGGCTTATTACGTAACCCGCCAGGTCCGGCACCGGGTACCTGAGGCAATCTCTTCTGTTGTAGCTGACCGACTGATTGGCCTGCTGACCATGTTCAGTTTTGCCTCCGTCGCATTCATGACAGCCGACTTAACGGTGATTCCCGCGGAATCAAATAGCAACCAGATGGCCGCTTTGATTGCCACCTGTCGCACAATTGTGATGGCAACGCTAATCGGATACGGAGCTTTGTTGACTCTGTTTCTGGTTCCGCGTGTGACCCAAACCGCCAGCTATCAACGCGTGACAGGCATCCCCAGGATCGGGCCCGTAATCGACAGATTCTCCAACGTCCTGATAGTTTACCGACGCAAACTGCCAACGATCGGCTTTTGTTTCCTGTTGAGTAGTATTTGTGTGATCTGTTTTGCCAGCTCGATCTTTTTCGTCGCCTGTGCCATGACAGCGTCCCCTCCTACCTGGGCAGACCATTTCATCATTACACCCATTGCCATGACGGCTAACGCGATCCCCTTACCGGGCGGCATCGGCGGAATGGAGCTGGCCATCGACTTCCTCTACCTGGCGTTCACACCGGATGGTTCGGAACAGCGAGGCATCGTGGTCGCCTTCGCTTTTCGGATGGTCCTGTTGGTCACCTCCGCTGTGGGAGCGATCGCCTGGCTCACCAACCGGCAAGTGCTGGCGGGGCTGGAGATTAAACCAGCGTCCCCTGAGCAAAACGAGGCAAGCTAAAAAAAACGCTCAGCTCAGACAACGGACGTTCTGCGCGGTCTAACGCGCGGACGCACGCCCACAGCCAAACCGTACCACCCCAAAATAACTCGCGTTTTCCCACGCCATTTCAGGCCGAAACGACCCACCCATCCATCTGGAGAGTCGACAAACGGATCCGTCGCCACCTTTTGTCCCGACGACTCGCTGGCATTCGACCTTTATTTTCGCCGCCGGCTTCGTTACAAGTGGGGTGGGTAGAGGATCGGCCGCATGTTGCACGACAAGAATCCAGGAAGCATTGAACTATGCTAAGCGAAAACCAACTGGCAATCGGTGATCGGTCAAAATTTCGATGGCCTCGGATTTTGTTAGCCGTCTTCTTTCTACTTTTTGCCGCTGTCTGTATATCTCCCTTTGACGTAATGATCTCGCAAGCGATTGAAGTGGGATTTCTGCCGGGTGACTTGCGAAAAATATTCTCGTTGTCCGAAATCTTTGCCCATGGTTATGGCGTCCTCCTTGTCTTGATCGGAATCTGGGTTCTGTTTCCCACGAAACGAATTTACATCCCGCGGGTCGCTCTGCTGGCCGCCTGCTCCGGTCTCACAGCCCAACTCATCAAAATGTTCATCATCCGGGAACGTCCTGGCGATTTCGTCAACCAATGGGAGTTGGCGACTTCTACTTGGCAGGGGTTTATCACACCCTTCAAGTTCAACTTGCAGACCCAGCTGCAATCTTTTCCGTCAGGCCATACCGCAACGGCGGTCGGATTGGCGGTCGGATTGACGTACGTGTTCCCCCGAGGCAAATACTTTTTTGCAACGCTGGCCGTTCTCGCCTCGCTCCAACGCATTGTCAGCTACGCCCACTGGACAACGGATGTCCTGTCCGGCGCGGCAGTCGCATTAGTCGTTTCCTGTCTTTTAATGCAAGATTACGGCTTGGGACGCTTCTGCAATCGACTGGAATCGAAGGCCGGCCACCTTCCCGCCGACACTGCCAGCTCCGGACCTCGAACTTCCGGCCAAAATGACTGTCCAAAAACCGAAATCTGAAAAACATCAGCTGGCGGCGCGTTTGCAAAGAAGTAAGTTGCCTCACACTGCGGGCTGCCCGTCTGAAAACGACGCATCGAGGTTTGAACGAGCGAGTTGTTTGATTTGCCGAAATGGTGATTTACGATCGAGCCGGATCGGTTACGATGAATCGGTCCGGGGCACGGCAATCGATTCCTCCAAGGAACCTCCAGTATGTTCAAAGCTTGGTTAAGCACCGACCTGAACCTTCTACAGCGTGCAGAGGCTCAACGATCAAAATCGGGCTGGATTGTCCGCATGAAATTGATTGCCTTAATCCTCTTCTGCAGTTTCTCGGCCGTCGTGCTGGCCAGCGATGACGACTCCCAACGGGCGGGAACCGTTGGACAACGACCGATTGGCGACCTCCGAAAAGATGTTAAAGCATTTGTCAAACGCTCCAAGCTGGCTGACGACCCAGTCGCCTCAGTGGGCGCTATCATCGATCTCTGTCACCTGCATACGGAAATCGTCAATGACCCAAGGTTTGCAACAAATCGTCAACTCCAGAGTTTTCGCGCGGTGGCAGCCAGTCGCCTGAAGAAATATGTCAAAGAGATTGAGCTGGAAATCAAACGGCGCAAACGGCGGGCTGATCTCGAGGCGAAGCAAGCCGACCGAGCCACTTCAACGGCCCCCCAGGCTGGGGAGCCGGGGAACCAGGAGGCGACCTTCACCGGTGATCGTGTCGCGACCGCCCGGAACCCCGAACCCAACATGGAACGCCATCCGTTCCCTTCATCGGGACAGGGGACCGATCCTGAAGTTGCCCTCTCCGACAGCATGGCGCGGGATGCCTATGCCATGAGTACGTTTGGCGGGGGACCTGTTCAGGTCTGGACTTATGTGGGTGGAAATTTCGCCCCCCCTTGGGACCACGGGCCAGAACTGGTCGCTCTGATCGAGAGCACGATTGACCCGCAATCCTGGAAATCACGTGGTGGTAACGGAGTCATCCACTACTACCGACCGCTGCGGATATTGGTCGTCTCGGCATCTTCCTCGGTCCAGGATGACGTGTCCAATATGCTGCGCAACCTCCGCCGGCTGAGTCGTTGATCCCGTCAGCTCATCCCACGCTCATCTTGCAACGGATGAGCGCCTTGATCCTCTCCGGCTGACCGATTACTTGGAATCGTTTGCTTCGTCCCAAAGAACTTCAAATCGACCACTCGAATCAGCAGCCGCACGCGACATACCACTCGTATTGAAGCGCATGGAGATCGAGCCATCATGGCCAACGGCAATGATCCCACCGTCCCCTTTATTCAACTCGTTTTTCAGGACATCCTCGACGCTTTGGTCAACCGTAAACCCTCGCCAGCGCATCTGCGCTGAAACGTTGAAGGCGACCGCATGGCGGATAAATTGCTCTCCGATTCCCGTACATGAAACCGCACAGGTACGGTTATCAGCAAACGTCCCTGCGCCAACAATCGGGCTATCGCCAACCCGTCCAAATTGTTTGTTTGTCATTCCGCCGGTCGAAGTCGCGGCGGCCAAGTTTCCCTCCTTGTCCAAGGCAACACAGCCAACCGTCCCGTGGTAGGAGCCGGTATCCTCGTCAAGCATACGAGGCGGACCGGGAAGCATACCATTGTCCCCCATCTTAGCGCGGACCCGCTTCCAAGCGGCACGGGTGGCGGGGGTATCAAAATAAGTTGTCTCCACTCGAGGCACTTTCATTTTGGTGGCAAATTCTTCCGCCCCGTTACTCGCCAAAATAATGTGACGCGTGTCCGTCATGACCATACGGGCCAACGAAATTGGGTTTTTGACCGTCCACACTCCAGCCACGGCTCCACATTCCAACGTTTTGCCGTCCATGATCGAGGCATCGAGTTCATGGCCACCCGCGGCGTTGAATACAGCTCCTTTACCTGCGTTGAATTGCGGGTCATCTTCCAAAAAGAGAACTACCTTTTCGACCGCTTCGAGCGAGCTGCCACCAGATTTCAGGATATCAGTTCCGATTCGCAGCGCTTTTTCAAGTGAGCGACGCCGTTTTAGATTGGCCTCGTCAGAGAAGCGTTTGGGGTTACTTCCTGCTCCTCCATGAATTGCGATGGCATACTCCATCTGCTTCGGCTGTTGCGGCTGTACCGTCTGACCTTCTGTTTGCCGGGCTTCCAAACCACGCACAACCAAGGCGAATCCCACCGCCAAACAGACCGTTCCACCCCGCTTAATTATTGATCGCATCTTCACTTTCTCCTCCTTCGCGTTTGAAATCAAAACCCGCCCTTCAAGGCTTTGCAGTCTTGCCAAATGCATATAGACCTTTTGATGTTCGAATGTAGATCCGCCCGTTGGAGATGGCCGGCGACGCCGTTGTCTGTTCTCCCAGCTCAAATTCGCATAGGACCTCGCACTTGGCTCCCGTCTTCAACGTGACAATCTTGCCATCACGTCCCACCACGTAGATCTTGCCATCGGCCACAACCGGCGTACCACGGTGCTTGCCCGCCAATGTCCGTTCCTCGTATTGCAAGTCCCCCGTGTGGGAATCTGCACATACAAATACGCCATCTTCACGGGCAAAATAGACATGATCACCATCAATCACGGGCGTTGCCACGTCAGGCGTCCCCCGCTTAATTCTCCAACGATGAACTTCCTTGACGTTTGTCACATCCCCTTTCAGCCGATTGGGATCCACCTGTAAACCGATAACCGGCCCCCGTTTGGCAGAAGGAATAACGATCAGGTCGCCCCGACAAACCGGTGAGCTGACAAGTCGCAGAAAAGGGTTGTACCCGTCTTCCGGATTAATCCCTCCACAGCGCCAGATCTCTGCACCATCCTGCAACGAGTGGCCAATCGCATAGTCACCGCCAAGTGTCACAAGAAATTCCGTTTTCCCATTTCGGTAAACCACCGGAGACGTGTACGCATGTTTATTTTCCATGGTGGCCGGCGTCTTACGCTCGGACTTGAAAATCTCTGCACCAGTCTGGCTGTCCAACGCAATGACCCAGCCAACGCTCGTCCCCTTTTCTCGCATGGCACCATGAATCAATTGAAAATAGAGCCGCCCGCGATCCAATACGGGCGTCGTGGCCATTCCAAATTGAATTTGAAATTGCCCATACTCCTCCTGCATATCTTTTTTCCATGCCAACTCTCCATCTACCGTAAAGCAATGCATGATCCCGTTAGTCATCATGGCCCAGACATGCTTTCCATCGGTCATCGGCGAAGGACTGGCCGAATTGCTGTTGTCCATACGTGTGACAACATTTTCCCCCTCCAACCCCCGCTTCCAACGCAACTCTCCTGCCGTGGAAAAACAGAGCAACGCCAAATCGTCTCCGTCGGAAGTTGTTACAAACAGATTGTCTCCCCAAACGACCGGACTGGCACCGCCTGGCCCTGGAAGTTCTGAGCGCCACAGCAAGCTCGACTTGTTAAGCGATTCCGGAAGATTTACTTCGCGACTGACACTGTTCTGTTCAGCACCTCGCCATTGCGGCCAATTGTCGAAACCCTGCCCCACCCCTGGGAGTAGACAGCCGATGCCCAAGACCAGAAGGCAAATGCGACCTTTGGCAACGTACTTATTCATAGACGTAACGCCTCCTGTGGATTACTCAGTTAATGAATTTTGGCTGGATGCAGTTTACCAGAAATTTAACCAGCGTGATTCCGTTTATCGAGCGACTCTCCATCAATTTCAAATTGCTATCCGGAAAGAACTCGGCTACGCTGAAGGCTGTCCCACACGGAAAAAGATGAAACGCGCATTCACCTCCATCCCGCAACTCTACCGCAACGTAAAACGTTGGACGGAGATCATATCGATCCTGAGCAAGTATGGACTCGCCGATTGGCTAGGGCGATTAAACATCGATTGGATGAAGGACTGGATCCGCGCCCCTGACGGGGAACTGGTATCCCACCAAAAACAATCCGCCTTGATTCGCATGGCGCTTACCGACCTGGGGCCAACCTTCATCAAGTTCGGGCAATTGCTCAGCACACGGCCCGACCTGATTGGCCCGGAGTTGGCCGAGGAACTCTCCCTGCTTCAATCTGACGCCCCCTCGGACGATTTCAGTGAAATCCGCAAAACGGTCGAAGGCGAAATGGGGAAGCGGATTGAAGACGTTTTTGAATCATTCGACGAAGTCCCAATCGCCTCGGCTTCGATTGGCCAGGTGCACCGTGCCATCTTACGTCCAGACATGGCGGACAACGGCCAATCAAGGGAACACAGCGACGTGGTGGTCAAGGTACGTCACACAAATATCGAACCAAAAATCGAGACAGACCTGGATATCCTCTCCGGGCTGGCATCACTGGCGGAGCGGTTGGACGATTTCAAAAACTACCAACCGACCATGATTGTTGAAGAAATTTCCAAGACATTACGACGCGAGCTGATCTTTGATCGAGAATATCGAAATCTGGTACAGTTTCGAGTCCTGTTCGAAAAAGAAGACTCCGTGGTCATTCCGCGGCCAATTGCACCCTATTGCTCGACGCAGATGTTAACGATGGAGCGACTAGACGGTGTCAAACTTCGCGACGCGCAACGAGAACCTCCCACGGGTATCCAACTGGCAGATATCGCCAAGAACGGAGCCAATCTATATCTCAAGATGATCTTTCAGCACGGCTTCTACCACGCTGACCCACACCCGGGCAATATCCTCTTGATGGAAAACGGCAAACTCGGGCTGATCGATTTCGGCATGGTTGGCCGGATCAGTGAGCAATTGAGAGAGGATGTCGAGACCATGCTGGTTTCGATTGTGAATCGCGACGTTCCGATGCTCGCCATGATCATCAAACGGATTGGCAAGTGCCCAAGTGACTTGAATGAATCGGCACTCCACGGTGACATCGCCGACTATGTCGGCCAGTACTCGACCCAGGTATTGAGCCAGTTCGACATGAGCGCCGCCCTGAGTGATTTCGTTGAGATGGTCCGCCGCTACAATATTTTGTTGCCCGCGGAAGCCAGTCTGCTGATCAAAACTCTGATCTCGTTGGAGGGAACTGCGCGACTACTGAACCCAGAGTTCAGCTTGATGGAGATCATGAAGCCTTACCAGCGCATCCTGACTTTGCGTCGCCTGTCCCCATCTCGGCAAGCGAGGAAGATGCAACGGTTCTACATGCAACTCGAACAGTTGGCAGATGGACTTCCCCAGCGAATCAATCATATATTGGAACAGGTCCAAACGGGACGATTCGACATACACTTGGACCATCGGAGACTCGGTCCGACCGTCAATCGGCTGGTCCTGGGAATGCTGACCAGCGCACTCTTTCTCGGCTCTTCCTGGATGCTGGCTTCGGCCGTCCCCCCCCTTTTATTCCCCGAGCAAGGGCCATTAGGGATTCGTGATCTGTCCGTATTTGGTCTTTTTGGAATGCTCTGCAGCGTCATGCTCGGGCTACGACTGGTCTGGGCAATTCGCAAATCAGGGAACTTGGACCAGCAGGACAAATAGCTGGCGGAGCGAAACAACAGCCAACTCTGTTCAAGGGAGGGGGACAGTCGCTGGCAACAAAGGCATCGGCAACTTGTAGAGAGTAGGCCGCAGCGACTTAGGCTGCCTTGGCCGTTTCGATCGAAGCGGGGGCGGGTTCTTCCGAAACAAATGTCTCCCCATCGACTGACTCAGCGGGGCATTCGGTTTCCATCACTGAATTCTCAGTATCTTCGTCATCCGTTTTTCCGACAAATTGCTTGATAGCCGCTTCGACCTGGGCATCGAGTGCGTCGAGTTGCTCGAGGACCTCTTCCTGCCGATCAAGCAGATCTCGCACCACTTGAAACTGCTCCCCGGAGACACGATTGACGGTCGATTCAGACATTTTTACTCGCAAAACATTGGTTTGGACGCTGTTAGAATCGGACCAAACGAGGAAAAGCCGATCGTCCTTCTGCTGAATTTTTGGTTGGCCGGGACAGGTAATCTTTGCAGATTGTCCGAATTGGGCACTCCAAATAAACTTGACGAGACCGATAAAAGGTCTAGACACCCTTGAACCTAACGGGCTAGAATTGCCAGATTGACGCACGAAACCCGTAAAATACCGGGGGAAGGTGCCCCCGAGCCCAACAGGCCACCCGTTGGCGGGTGTGAGGAGATTCGGGCTAGGGGCCTTGCGATGGTAAGACAAAAATTTTTGGAGGAACAATGGTAAAGCTGTTGGTACGTGACAAAGAATCCATTCAGGAGGCAGTGAGAAGGTTCAGGAAACTCGTCGAACGAAGTGGCATTAAGAAAGAAATGCGTCGGCGAGAGTATTATGAGAAGCCGAGCGAAACGAAACGCCGCGCCCGTCTCCGAGCCGAACGCCGCTCCAAACGAGCTCGCATGCTCGCCAATCGGTAGGACCAAGCCGATCCCAGCAGC
>JAYZCF010000214.1:0-6661 GCA_036338455.1 Planctomycetota bacterium | reverse complement strand
CCTAGTTGATAGCTGAGGCGTTTGATCAGTAGTAAAAACGTTCTTTTCATCCAATGATGAACTCTGTTAAAGACGGTCGCATTGAGGGTGTCGTGGGATCCACTGGCAATGAGAACGATCGACTTTTGCCAGGTGGATGTTGGTTTGCCGTGACAGGTGTCTTCATGCCGAAACCGCCAGATTGGGCTCTTCGCCCTCAGCAGCCAGTAACATCAGTTCGTTGCGGCGCAGACTGGCAAATTGGAAACCGAGTGCGGAGAATGCGGCGTACCAGATCCATGTAAAACGCAGCAGGTTATGACCGGCAAATCCGAGTAGCAAGAGCTGTAACACGGCAATCCCACAGGCGGCGACTACGTAGAAATGGAACTTCAACCAAGGGTCATCCTCTGATGAGTAAAAGATTTTTCGGGTTTGCCAAAAATTGAAACCGAAGCAAGTGATCAGGGCCAATAACGCCAGCACACCGACACTTCCCAAATCGGAGATCACTTGGGCGTAAAGGGAATGAGGTGATCTTCCCATTCCACTGGCAGTTTTGAAGCCCCCGGGTCCCACTCCGAAAACGGGTTCCCGGTTCCACACCCGGGTAGCCGCCCAGAAAAAATCGACTCGGGAATCGGCCGAGCGTTGGGCGTTGGCGGGTCCGGCTGAAGGGTCGATGATGGTTCGGTAACGCTTTTGAAGATCGTCCGGGAGAAAACCCCATGCCAGGAACGGTAAAATGAGTAAGGGTAAGACTCGCCAACGGTAGCGGTTGCCTAGAACCGCGATGAACGTAATCCCCAGCCCCAAGGCGACAAGCGCCAGAAAGCCACTTCTCGAACCGGTAAAAAATATCACAACAACAAACAGGACGAGCAGACCGGCGAGGGAAAGTTTCTGCCAACGGTCCTTGGCGAACACGGTGAGCGGGAGAAGGAGGGGAATAAACGTGTTGGTTGTTGCCGCCAAGCTGTTGGGGTCGGCCAACGATTCGTTGACCCCGACCATTCGCCACGTCCCCATTCGAGAGACGCCCCGTCCATTAAAGTCTTCATAGAGCGAATGGAGCTCGTAGATACCAGCAATGAGGACAAAGCCCACGATCAACCGCCTGAAGTCCCGAGGCTGATTGATCGAGGTCATCACCAGGATGTAAAAGACGAGTACCTTGTACCAATCCTGAACTCCCAGGTTCCCGAATCCGACGTAACGGCTGAAAACCGTGGACAGGGTGAAAGAAACGGCAAAAACCAATACACCCATATTGATGCAATTTCGAGTCCATTTTTTTTCAGCAAAAGCTGCCCAGAAAACGATCGTGATCAGCATGTAGATTCGCTCAACGCGTAGCTCGCCAATCCACGGCCAAATTTCAAATGGACGATGAATGTACAGGTACATGTAACCAATGAGCAGCCAGATCATGATGGATATCCGCCGCTTTCTTTGGTTTTCATTCTGCCTGGCTCCCCTGCTGATAATTGGCGATAGAGGTCGGCATGCTGCTGGGAGATCCGCTTTATGTCATAGGATTCATTAACACGCAGTCGAGCAGTCCGAGCCAGTTCGCTCGCCATCTGGGCGTTGTCCATTAACGATTCAATTCCCCCTGCCAACTCTCCCGCAGAATCGGGTAGAACGAGGACTCCTGACTCTCCATTCTCCAAAAGTTCCGCCGTACCTCCGACCCGAGTGGCGACAATCGGCCGTCCGGCCGCCATGTATTCGAGGATGGAGTTGGGCATCCCCTCGGCGCGCGAAGGTAGGACGGCAATGTCCAGCCCCGATAGAAACTCGGGAACGTCCTTTACTGATCCGATCAGGTGGAAGTGTGCCTCGATTCCATGATCGTCAATTCTCTGTTGATATTCCTCGCGGCTGCCTTCACCCGCGATCATGAACTGCAACTTCTGGTTTTTTTCCAGCAGGAGCTTGGCCGCATCGATCAATACATCGGGGCCCTTGACCCTTCGGAGATTACCTAACATCCCGACTTTCCAGCTTGTTTGCTCCCCGGCTGGCGCCCATGTTTGGCAATTGTTGAATCGTTTTAAATCGATGCCATTGGGGATAACCAGGACGCGATTTTTCGGCATTCGCTCTTGGTCGATGACCGATTGCCTCGCCGCTTCACAATTGGCGATGACGTACTGTATGCAGGTTCGATTAAAAAATTTGGCGAGCTGCTTGTCCCGGTTGGTCATCCAATGGCCAATGTTACGGCGTGTCCCCAGGACTGTGGAGATGCCCGCAAGCTTGGCGATCGGACTCGCAAAACGTGTGCTGTCTGGAAAGAAGGATTGCACAATTTGTATTTTGTTTTGTTTCAGGAATTTTCGGAATTGGAGAGATGCCCGCAATGCCCTTGGTGAGAAGAGTCTTCTAACTCCGAGTCGCGTGATGCCCACATCTTCCGGTTCGAGGTTTCGGCTTGGCTCCGATTCACCATCGAGTAAACAGAGGAAGGGTGTGACCAGGCGCCGGTCGAGGTGCTTCAACAACAATCGCAACTGCATTTCTGTGCCAGCCCTGGAAAGGTTGTCGATTACGTAACAGATTCGAATCGGCTCGGTCTTCATCTTTTTATGATCGCCAAAGCTGGAAAATCATCATTCATCGTTTTGTTTCGCGTGTGCCGTCTACTCGTGTGGCGCGGCTGGACGATCGTCTGGACAGTGTTTGTTATCGTGTCTACGCCGGTTATGGACGTTCTTTTCCTACAGGCTGGTTGAACGGTTTGACCATGTTCTGGTACTTACCGATCTGGTAATCGCGGTACTGTTCCGGGTTTCCCTGTTTGCCGGCTTCTGCACTTTTGATGACGTTAAAGGCCTCACGGGCGGTCATGAAGTGGAGTTTAATGCCGCGCTCTCGGCATTGCTCCTTTAGCGAGCCGAGCATCCAGTCCAAATCATGTTCGAGTACCACATGCTGCGACTGGGCTCCGTGAGAATAGACTTTCACGAAGATCCATTCGGGTCTGCCGTGGACGTGAATGTTCGCGTCGATCCACTTGGAAACCCGATCAGGTTCGAACCGGGGGTCGTCTTCAATCGCCCCGTATTCCAAATCACCACCCCAGGATAGGCCACTCGGGCCTTGGAACATGAGGAGTTGGTTGTCAACGGACTGACCCACCTGAGCCGGTTGCCCCGTGTCATACGATTTGGGTTGGTCTGGGTCATCAATGACGTAATAAAGTGAATTGACGGTTGAAGGCTGGGCCGGCGTGCCGATTGTCGAAAAGGTGAAATCGGCATAGCAGCCTTGTTCGACAAGTGTTTGAATCTGATTGGTAATCCCATGGGTATCTTGGCCGCCTCGCCCGGCATCCAGGTCCCACACGCCCGCCACGTAGGCAAACGCCGTCTCGGAATTTTCATCCGTGATCAGCGCACCGTATTGCTGAAACCACTCGATCGCCTCGCTTAGACGGTCCTGGAAGTTGTCCCGGTTCACACCTGACTTGGAACCGAGATGCCAATGGAGTTCGACTTCACCGAAACCTCCCAAGGCCATTTGAGACAAACGTTCCATAATTTCACCGTTCTGGTGGTCGAACGGATAGAACCATGTGTAACGAAATTTGTTTCCATAGTCGTCCCGGTGCTGATCCGATATTTCCATGAATTTATCACACCAGATTGCGTTTTCCCGGGTGCCCCGTTCTTTGTCCCGACGACCTCCATGTTCGTAATGGTCGACCATCACAAAAATCAGGTGTTTTTCATCGTCAGGAACCGGGGGGTCGGGATTGGGTGCGGTCCAGTAATGGTAGGCCCAGTTGCTGACATCCCAACGGTAAAAAGTCCAACCGAGTTTTGCGCCGTAGAACCCAGCAAGGACCAAAATCGCAACAAGAAGAACGATCCACAGCCTGCGAGTCGGGTTCGATTTATTTGATGGAGGTGTGTCAGGTTTCATGATTGTCGCCTTTTGATCGATCGACTTTCTGGATTCAAGCGGACGTAATCCCACTGGCAAAAATATCTCGATCGTCGCTTCAGAGGGTGTTCTCCTGTTTGAGTATGGTTCGAAACATCTTCAGGTAGGCTTCGCGTTGTGTCGAAAAACTGAATTGTCTTTGGAGTTGATCGGTGCTCACCATGGGTAACGCCTTAGCATCCGACTTTCTTTTGATTTCCTGGATGCACTGGGCGAGTTGCCGGCTGCAGCCTGGTTCCAGCAGTAGGCAGGCCTCTCCTGCCTGCACCACCTCAGGCGTCCCTCCAACTTTGGTGGCGACGATGGGAGTGCCTGCGGCGGTTGCTTCCAAGAGGACGTTTGGCAGTCCTTCGGTATAGGAAGATTGTACGAAAAGGTCCATGTGAGGCATCAAGTGATCCAGCTCTTCGGTGTAGCCCGCCAATTGGAAATGCCCACTCAAGCCGGCCCTATCAATCTGTGACTGCAGCGCTCCGCGCAAGGCCCCATCGCCAAACAGCACGAAACCGACATCGGCATGGTTGCGCACGACACTTTCCGCCGCATTGATCAGGAGGTCAAATCCCTTCTCGGGACTCAAGCGGCCGGCGGCACCTACCACGAATTTGATCTCGGAGCGGAGGGAGGGAGGGAAGTTACCGACGAGATTCTCACGGTATGCGGGATCTGGCTTCGAGAAACGCTGCATGTCGATCGCATTGTGAATGACTTCGATCCGGTCAGGGTGAACGCCTGCCCGTTTTACTTTGTCTGCTTGCCCATGCGAAACACAAACGACTCGCTCCATCTTTCGCAGCATGAAGCGATCGAGCCGTTCGTAAATGCGGATTTTCCAATCTTCCGCGGTCCAACCCCGGGAAACAGCGATTGGAGGGATACCCACTTTGCGGGCGGCAAACCATCCGACCGTGCTTGCCTTGTAGCCGTGGCACAATAACAGATCCACATCCTGTTTTTCAATCAAGCCCGCGACTTCTTTCTTGGCAGAGAGCAATCTCGGCGTGTCGCTTTGAAGATCCGATCCAACAAATCCGGCTGAACGAACTTTATCGAGAAAGGCACCATTCAAGCCACCTTCGGAGAAGGAAGCAAAAACCGTATTTACATCGGGACGTAGCGCCTGGGCTAAGCCGAGCATCTGTCGCTCAGGACCACCGAAGAAACGGGAAGAGGTTAAATGCATTATCCTCACGGCCCGTTCCCCTTCATGCAAATTCGGCTCGGACTTGAGGGTTTCAAGATTCTGCCCGCTGAGCTGAAAAGGGTGACAGGAACTCGCGGACGACTCCCCAGCCGGATGAGATGTGGATCGTGAAAAACACTAACGGTAGGATGTCGATGACACGGCGGTCAGGATTTTTCCATCCCGCTTTGACCGAGAACCAGGCGAGGAGTGCTAGATACAACCCCACGACACTTAGGTAAAAGAAACCTAGAATCGGAAACAGATAACCCAGGATGGGGCCCACAATCAGGCCGATCAGGAAGAGCGCGGGGATCAAGGCAGCGAAGGAGGGCAGTTCACGGTGCTTACGGGCCATCCGTATCCGTCCCCGTCCGTACCGGGTCAACTGTTTAAACAACCCGGCCAGTGACTTTCGTGGTTGATATCGGATGGCCAATTCTGGCACCAGAAAACAGGTGAGGCCGGCCTGATCGATTCGGTGATTGAGTTCGCAGTCTTCGCAGGCGTCAAACCGGGTGTCGAACAGACCGACTTGCTCAAACACCTCTCGACGATAGGCCACTGCGACGCTGATCGCAGGCACTTGGATTTCCTGTTTTGAATAGATGAAAGAATCGGGGTGATGTCCGAATCTGGAGTTGCGGGCGGCTGCAATCGCGGTTTGTAATCGGGTCGCATCCGTGACATCCAAAGGTTGGGGACGGCCAAGGCAGTCCGCGCCGGTCCGCTGGAATGCCGAAACGAGATCGGTAAAGTAGCTGCGGGTCGGGATTTCACAATGTCCATCGACAATGAGCAGGTATTGGCCGGTCGCATTCTGGATCCCAATGTTGCGGGCTCCACTGGACAATTGAATCGGGTTATCAAACAGCTGGATTTCTGGGTGCTTCTCTGCCATCGCCGCCACAAGCTGGCGTGTTTCGTCTGTGGAACGCCCGTCCGCGACCAGGATTTCCACATCGATGTTCGAGCGGTCCTGATCCAGTAATTGTTGCAGGGTCGAGGCGATATGGTCGGCTTCGTTCCGAATGGGAACGATCACTGAAATTGAGGGCGTACCGGGGGTTTCGTCAGTCATCGTTTTCAGAGCTTAAAAGCGAGCAGGGCTCGACCGTCTGGAGGGTAGATACGGTCGGCTCAACCTGAAGGCCTGGCCGGTATCAGGCAGATTCGTGTCCGCCTGGTGTCGGGTTGGCCAACTGTCTGACAGAACAACAATCGTGTACGGTCAGACTTGCGATATGCGAGAGTAGGATTCGATTCGGGGTTGGCTGGAGTCGGGTGAGTTCCAATTCTGCGAGTCCAGAACATGGGTCATGGGGGCAAAGGAAAAATCCATGAGCAGTCGTTCGAGTTTTTTCTCTGTCTTTGCCAGGTTGATGCGATGTCGCTTGCGAGACAGATAGGACGGCCCGGCAACGACAGGTTGCTGCGGGTCAATTTCCCAGGGGTGCAGATAAAACATCAGGGGTCGGCCCGACTGGTTGATCTGACGAGTCAGCCGTCGCGTCATGGAATACGGGTAGAGCCGAAAGTAACCACCTC
>JAYZCF010000213.1:0-3316 GCA_036338455.1 Planctomycetota bacterium | reverse complement strand
CCGATGCTGGCGAACCACCAGATGGGGCGACCACGATTTGTGAGGATCATCACCTGTAGAGATGCTAGGACCAGGGCCGTCACCGTCATGAATAACAGGATACCGCGAATTGTAATGACAGCGCGTCCCGGCGATGTCGCTTGCCACTGAAACCGCCTGCCCAGTAACAGATGGTAAGCTAACAACGGGAGGCTTGCGCCCCAGGCGAAAAGGGGAAACAACAGGATGGGTGACTGCAGGAACAATACACGCAATTGCCGCAACAATGGGCGTTCCACATCGATCGCAAAAAAAGAGAAGCCGAGAAAAAAGAGCGACATGCTTGCCAGCGAAAAGCCGATACAGGTGAAAAATCGTTGCCAGATCGACCCGGTGCCGAGGATGAGCCAGATCAACAGGATAAACGGCTGAGCGAGAACCAGCCCCACGCTAAAGGCCAACAACGCAAGCCGAGACGGGGCCCCATCATTGATTGAATCGGCCAGGTAAATAGCGATCAGATTGGCCAGCAGGCATCCCCCGCCCACCAGGAATAAGAGACCTATCCCGATTCGGCGGTGCATTTCAGGCTTTGCCATAATCCCAAGCAGAATCGGTTGCTTCATAGCTGATTCCCAACATCAGGCCTGCGATGGAAAAACGAATTTCAGGCGGATCGCCATTCGGCCTGATAATTCAGACCCAGCGTGATGATCTTCTGCAACAAACTCTCGTACCGTATCCCGACTTTCTCAGCTGATTCGGAAAAGTCCTCGCCAAAAGAGAGGTTCGGGTTCGGGTTGGCCTCTAAAATATAGACCTTACCGTCTTCACTCAAACGCAGATCCATTCTGGCATAGCCGCTCAGACTGAGGGCCCGATAAACCCGCTTGCAAGTCTTGAGGATTTTCTGCTCGGTCGAGGCATCCATGTCCGTGGCAGCCAACGTTTCGATGCCAAGTTTCTTCTGGTACTCCAGGTCCCACTTAACCCGGGCCGTTGCAATCTGGGGCATCCCGGGTGGGGCATTCTTGAAAACCATCTCCCATATCGGCAGGGTTGTCAGACGACGGTTTCCCAACACACCCACGTACAATTCACGCCCCTCGATGTAGGTTTCCACGAGGGCATCGGTTTGAGTTTCCTGGTGAATGTATTCGATCCGATCAAACAACTTCCGATCATCATGGACAATCGAAGACTGGGTGATACCGAGTGATGCATCCTCGGATACCGATTTCACCAACAGGGGAAACTTGTAAGCGGAGGGGCGTTTCGGTTTCTTCCCCCTCGGCACCACGTAGAAACCTGGCGTATGGATCCGGTGAAACGTCAGAATTTTTTTGGCCAGGGGTTTGTCGTGGGACAACAGCAAGCCGCGAGGGTTGCAGCCCGTGTAATGCTGCTTCATCAGCTCCAGGTAACTGACGACATGGTGATCATAGACACCGACCCCGTGGAACTCTTCAAGCAGGTTGAAGTGAACATGGGGCTTGAAGTCGACGATGGCCCGGCGAATATCACCCAGGTCATCGTAGACACCTAACGGCAGGACTTCATGTCCGTTGTCTCGCAATGTATTGACGACGTCAAATTCGGTCTTCCATTCGAGTATCTCATCCTCGGTGTAGCCTTCAGTGCTCTCGGGTGGAACCAGTGACTCGTGCATCAACACCAGCACACGCAGTTTTTTCATAGGGCGACGCGGTTTTGTCCTCCATTCAGATTTTGCATCGTGTGCACCGTCAGCATGGCGATCGTATTTTGCAGCATTCGCGACTGGCTACCACGGACACACAACTTCAACTCGGAGCAACGAGACATCATTTCTCGCAGCACACGCTCCGTATTGTACTGGTATTCGCCGGTCCAATGGGTGACCAGCTCACACAACTCTCCCCGGTTTTTTCGAAGAAAATCAGCGGCCGCCGTATTTCGACTGTTTTTTGACTTTTTTACAAACAGTTTTTTCAGTTCTCGATCCAAGGATTCGCACCAACTCACGTCATAGCGCGCAAGGCGTTCGGCGTAATGTTCGCGCAGCGTCTGCCTCATCCGACTGACCGGGTCGACCTTGACCCGCGATTTCACTTTAGGAGGTTGAGCCTTCAACTCAGTCATCAATTGGTCCACGTATTCGATTTTCTGAAGTGCCTCCCAACCGGCATAATCGCGGCGCCAATTTTTACGAGGCTGTAACCAGACCGCAAAGGTCTCGGCAAAATCCTCGGAAGGGTGGCTCTGTGCATACCATTGCTCCAGATGAATCACATAGCTCTTGGATTGCGGTTTCGGTTTGTACGATTCGGGGTAGGGGTCCGAATACTTACCGAAACACTCACGGTATTTTTTTCGGCGGTGCAATCGGAAAGCCGTGTCCATGGCATGACCTGCTTCATGCCTGAGGATCTGCATGCACCAGGCACGGGTGCCACCTTCGACTTCCAGCATCTGGTTCCGTTCCAGTCGCTTGAGCCGTGGATGGGCCATATAGAAGGGGACGGCGATGCCAGGGATGCCGTCCGGGGAAAACCAGTCGTCACTCAACCAACAGTGGGGCTTTAGCCGTAGCCCACGGCCCTGCATCTCGCGGTGTAACTGCTGGAGGCACCGCTCCACGACGGTCCCTTCCAAGGAAAGTTTCAGATCGCAAATTCGGACATCGAGTAGCTCTTCATTGGACAGGCGAATCCATTCGGGGCCGCTCTTTTTTCCCTGCGCGCGACGGGGCGTTGATTTCTTTTGTCGGCCCGTTTTACTTTCAGTTTGGCGGGAACGTGTGGCCATCGAGTTGCCGTTGATCGGGACGAAATATCGGAAGCTGTGGATCACTGGGGGAACCGGATTCTATGGGTTTCCGTCCATTTTCCAAGCGCTATTTTAATCATTTTTTTGTTTGGCAGCAGCCGATTCCGGCAGGTCGAAGAGGAAACGGCAGGTCGAAGAGGAACCGGCAGGTTTTGCCAAGCGACTTGGTCAAAGGCGGGTGGCCGACCGACATCCGCGCGGGAGGTCCAAGGGTCCCGTCAATAACGCAGCCCGCCGGAAAACGCGCGGGCCGTGGTCGAACCACTCTTGGGGCAGTGAGTGGAACAGCTGACCCGGGGTTTCAGAACAAGCACCCGCAGGGCGGATGCGACGATCGCCAAGGCAAAACGCCCTCTGAAAGCAGGTCGGGACGGCACAGCCGTCCGCGGCCTGCGATCGAGGCTCGTTCTCTGGCGGTCGGTTTAGCGGCCGCTATTTTGGGTAATGGCTGGAGACTGCGGCTCGTCGAGATGGAAAGCAAAAACATAGATCATGGTCGGGTTCTCTTTCACAAAATCGTTATCAGAAA
>JAYZCF010000212.1:0-10730 GCA_036338455.1 Planctomycetota bacterium | reverse complement strand
ATTAGGCCACGCCATGTTTCTGTCCGCCTGAGCTTGCCGAGAGATCCCAAAATAGTCTGCAGGCCTCTGGAACTGAGCCAAGCGGATGCCCGGTTGCTAGGCTGCCAGCCGGGTTGAGCAGCGTCTGCCGAATTCGTATTGCCAAAAAGCGAATCGGCCCGGTCGAAATATGGGATCGAATAACTGGCCTAACCGGAATCGTTTGTGATTTTCAGCTTTATAATCGTTGAAACAGTGGTGAAAAGCCTCGTTGGGTTTGACACTAAAACAACGGTTTCTAGAATGGAAAGGCAAGTTTGTTTCCTTAAGTGTTTAGATTGGGATGCGTAATGTTTGGGCTTAGTACCTGGGAAATCTTAATTTTTGCCGGGATCATCGTGCTGTTGTTTGGTGGTGCGAGATTGCCAGGCTTGATGCGTAACATGGGCCGTAGCATCAACGAATTCAAAACTGGCATTAAAGAGCAGCCTGCTGAGATGCCTCCAGTCGAAGACAAAACTGGAGAGAGTGAATACGGCGAATAAGATGCGGCGTTGCTAAGCATTATCCTGTGCGTGTTAACAGGTTGTTTTGTGGAAGTTCATTTAGCTATGTTTGGTTCTGTTGGCTACCCCGAACTGATCTTGTTCGGCGTGGTCGCCATCTTGCTGTTTGGTAAACGGTTGCCCGAAGTTGCGCGGTCATTGGGTGGCACCTATCGCGATTTTCGCAAGAGCCTGAATGAAATCAAAACGAGTTTCTCGGAAGACATCGATAGCCATACCCATTCACCAACGCCTGGTTTGCCGGACTACCATCAAACGTATGATGATCAGACCGAGCCAGAAGGAGCCCCCTTTGAGCCGCCGGCTGATGATGATGCGGCCGATCAGGCCCCTCGCGTTTCGGCCGACTGAAAGAGATGGTCAGGGCTGTGGGTGATTCGTTTAGACGGAGTGCCTGCGGTGGTGATGTTCGGATGACCTATCGGTTACTTTTCATTTTCTGTGTTTCGTTTTGACGGGAACCAAGGTGGCATATTGTCAGCAAGGCCCGTGGTTCCGCTCAAAAAGGGCAGAGTAGAGATGCGAATCAATTCCATGGTCGTCGTCCAGGGCCCGCAGAAAGGGCTTGCGTTCGAATTGCCGGTAGGAATCGTGACGGTGGGACGGGAGCAGACCAACTCGGTTCAGATATCGGACCCCGAAGTTTCACGTCGGCACGCAGAATTGCATTTCCAGGACGACAGGTTTGTGGTCGTTGACTTGGGCAGTTCCAATGGGGTTTTTGTCAACGATGTCCGTGTCAAAAGAAAGATATTGTCTGCGGGGGATGAAGTTAGAATGGGGGGGACGACGCTCCTGTTTCATGGGCAGGCCTCTGAGTCGAACGCCCCCTCCTCTTCACGGGAGCGTGGGACTTCGGCAGGGGATCGCGGAATGCCCCAAGATGCTTCACCGGCTGAAACGATCTTGGGTTTGCCCGTTGCTGCCGAAACGGTGGACTGGATTGCGCAGGCGAAAAGCAATTTGCAGGTAATGTGTGAAACAGCCATGGCGACCAGTCTTCACACCGAGATGGATCTGCTGATTGAGCGATTGATGGATCTTGTTTTTTCTTGGATTGCTGCCGACCGAGCTTGCGTCATCCTTTGGGATGAAACCCTCGGGGATTGGGTGGTCAAGTCAACCCGTCAGCGCGCCAAGTCCAAAGATCCGGGGTTCTCTTTTTATCCCTGTCGAGCGATTCTCGATTATGTTCGGGAGCAGGAGGAAGGAATCTTTTCAGCCAACCATAAAGAAGATTCCCGTTGGGTTGGCGATGCTGCAGACATGGAGGGCGACGGTCGGTCGGTGATGTGCGTACCGATTCGGGGTAGTGATGAGATTACCGGTTTGATTTATGTTGAATGTGATATCTCCGCAGGGAATGGAGCGGAGGGTTCCAGTCCACCTGCCTTTCAGCCAGATCAGTTGAAAATGCTGTTAGCCATCGGCCATCAGGCGGCCGTGGCGATAGAAAACACTGGTTATTATTCGATGATGTTGCAGCGGGAACGAAACATTGCTGTCGGCGAAGTGATGGAGTCGCTGTCTCATTACATCAAAAACGTGATGCAGAGTATTAATGGAGGAGCCCACCTGATCGAGTGCGGATTGAAGGAGGAGCAGTACGATTTGGTCGAGCAGGGGTGGATGATGGTTCAGCGTAACCAGGAGTATCTTTCCGGGTTGGTAATGGACATGTTAGCACACAGTCAACCTGCGGTGCCCAATTTGTCACGGGGGGATTTGTGTCAGCTGCTGAGGGCAACCCTGCGAGGATTGGAGCGGCGGGCAGACTATCACCATGTGAAACTGGAGTGGGAGTTGGGCCGCGAAGCAATCAGGTTTCGATTTGATTACGCTTTATTAGAACGCGCCTTTCAAAATGTTTTGCTAACCGGCATCAATACGTGTCGAGAGGAGGGGGTCGTTTCTTTATCGATGGACCTGGAAACCGATCTGGAGCAGGTCGTCGTCACGATCCGGAACAGTGGGAGCGAGATGCGATCGGAGGAATTTGGCTCGATGTTTGATCCGCTGTCGGTTAACGAGAATTCCAACCTGATGGGTATCGCCATGTCAGTCAGTGAAAATTCGTTCAAGGCTCACGGTGGTAGCGTTGACGTAGCGCGGGAAGCCGATTCCGGTATCGTTTTTAAAGTGACTTTACCGCTGGAGCCCAATGGTGGGTGATCCGTCCGTCCCATCTGACTCAACGTCCTGTATCAAGGCGATCAAAAAAGATTGCGATTTTGCGGTTTTTTTTTGTTGAAATGTTCCTGTTAGGGCAACTGGACCGGGGCTGCCACACGCCGTTCGTTCCATCTGTTCCGATTTTCTCGCCTGTTCTGTCTGCAAAAAATAAGGGACTGCGGAGACGGCTCGCCGATGGCGATAAGAAAGAAATACGAACGGCGGTAGTCTGCTAGCATGCAGGCGTGTCGGGCGATCAATATAGAGGCGGAAGAGTGAACCCGCTAGACTCGTCGGGTGCTGCTGAACGGTGCAGATACGTTCAGTTGAATTCGCCTTAAGTGGACGGGTTCACGAGCGACCAATAGTCGGATCAAGGAGGATCGGATGCGAATTAGCCAGATCAATATATGGACAATAATCTTGCTGGCAACGGCTGGCTGCTTTGCCTTGGCCAATTCATCGGCGATAGGGCAGGAGGATGATAAGAAAACCACGCAGCCGGTTTACAGGGTGCCCCGCGTTGCGGAGCTTCCCGATACCGATGTGAACCCAGAGAAAAAAAGTCAGTCCATTACGCCGGCCGCGGTGGCTGCCCAACCGGTGGCTACCCCGCATCCTTTGGATCGGGCGATCCAAATGGCTCACAGTGGCCTCGATCATATCCAGCGAGATATTTACGATTATTCGGCTATCATGGTCAAACGTGAGCGCGTGGATAACACCTTGGGAGATCCCGAGTATATGCGGATCAAGATTCGGAATGGTCGCCGAGTCAACAATCAGGAAATTCCCTTCAGCGTTTACATGAAATTTCTGAAGCCAAAAGAAGTGGCTGGCCGCGAAGTCATCTGGGTCAAAGGACAAAACGAGGGGAAGCTAGTCGCCCACGAGGCAGGTATCCTCGGTATTAAACGTTTTCATCTCGATCCGGATGGATGGGTTGCCATGAAAGGAAATCGTTACCCTATTTACGAAGCCGGTATTGAGAACCTGGTGGTCAAGTTAATCGAAAAAGCCGAACGGGATCGCAAGATGGGAATGTGCCAGGTCAATTATGTCGATGGAGCCAAGATCAATGGTCGCGACTGCACGCTGATCGAAGTTACGCATCCCGTAAGAAAAGCCCCCTTGGATTTCCACAAGGCCAAGGTTTACATCGATAAGGAATACAACATTCCGATCCGTTACGCTGCCTATGATTGGCCGACCACCGAAGGTGGTAAGCCGCAGTTGATTGAGGAATATACCTACATCAAGGTGCAGTTGAATGTCGGGCTGCAAAACGAGGACTTCAGCCCTGACAACCCGGCTTATCAATACCCGGCACACTAGGTTCTACGACTGCACGCGAAAGAATCCTGAGATCCACAAAGGCCGCCTGTATAAGGCGGCCTTTTTTCATACTTGGGCTCAACTGCTCCAAACCATCGTGTGCCATGTTCAAAAGAAAACGGATCGACGTTAGGATAGAAGACCCCGGGGCGAAGCCATGAACGGAGTGGTCGCCTGTCGGGTGGAAAGGATGATCCATGCGGCATTCGGTGCCGCGCCACCGGTGGGTGGTTTCTCGTCGGAGAATTGAATGCCTTTAAGAAATGTCGTTGCCATCGCTTTGTGCGCGATTTTTTCATTGGTGTGTTACTCAGTCGCCTCCAAGAATCGGTTTGCCAATTTGTTTGCCGAGGCCCTGGAAGTCGTTGACCAGGAGTCGCTGCGCGAGGTCCCTCAGCGGACACTATTCGATAACGCATTGAGCGGGATGATGTCACAGTTGGACGAACACTCGATGTACATATCGGGTGAGGCTTTCCAATTTTTTGACGAAGATATGAAACAAAAATTTGGTGGTGTGGGCATGTACGTCGACAATGATCCTGTCGACGGGAAATTGGTCGTCTTGGCACCGATACCAGGGACGCCCGCTTTCGAGGCGGGTGTCCTGGCCGGTGACTGGATCAAAGAGATTGGCGGGGTTCCGACGGTGGACATGGAGCGTGGGGATGCAATCCGCTTGATGCGGGGGCCCCAGGGAGAACCCGTGACGGTGAAGATGGGGCGGGGGGAGAAGGAGTTTGATGTTGAGTTGGTGCGAGCTGCGATTCCCGTTCCTTCAGTGCACGGCGACTGGCGAGAGGCTGATGGGACATGGAAGTTTTTTCTGAAAGAGCAACCGAACATTGCTTACCTTCGGTTGCTGCAATTCGGTTCGATGTCCGTGGAAGAGATGCGAGCGGCCATTCAAGAAGTCGGTCCCTTGTCCGATGGTTTGATCCTGGATTTGAGAAACAACTCGGGTGGTTTGCTCGATGCCGCTATTGAAATCTGTGACATGTTCTTGGGGAAGGAGCAGCTGATCGTGAGTACCCGCGGTCGGGGTGGGGAAGTGATCGACGAGGTTTTTTCGGCCAAGGAACCGATCTACGATCCCGCCAAACCCTTGGTCGTTTTGGTCAATCGTAATTCAGCGAGTGCGAGCGAAATCGTTGCAGCGTGTCTGCAGGACCACGATCGGGCAAGCATTATTGGCGAACAGAGCTGGGGCAAAGGGACGGTGCAGCATGTGATTCCTATCGAACGGGGGCGGAGCGCCTTGAAATTGACCACTGCCAGCTATTGGCGACCGAACGGGACAAATATCAACCGCTTCGAAGACACGGCCGCCGAGTCGGGAGTCTGGGGTGTTGTGCCGGAACCCCAGTATTTGAAGCGGCGTGATTTTTCTGTCGAAATGTCAGAGGATGAGGTGTTTGAAAATGCTCGTCAGAGAAACCGCCGGGACCTTCAAGGACTCTTGGTCGTGACCGAAACGGGGGCCGCCGACGAGGATAGCAGCCAACCTCATGTTGATCGCCCTTTGCAGGAGGCGATCCGGGTGATCTCGGAGATGCTTGCTCGTGAATTGCGAAGCGACGTTCGAGAGGATCGCACCGTCGAAGAAGACATAGTTAACTGATGAGAACCCTTGAGAAAGACGCAGGTTAGCGATGGATGAGAAGGCAAAACAATTTTTGGTCCAACTTGTCGAGACGCCTGGTGTTTCCGGCTACGAGACAAAGGTTCAGGATTTGGTTCGTTCCTATGCGCGTGATTTTGTTGATGAGATACAGACGGATCTGCACGGTAATGTGATTTTGGCCAAAAACCCTGACGCCCCTGTGAGGGTCATGTTGGCGGGACATGCAGATCAGATCGGCTTGATTGTTTCGAGTATTGATGATGGCGGCTACCTATACACTCAAACCGTAGGTGGTTGGGATCCGCAGCAACTGGTGGGACAGCGGATGACCGTGTGGACTGCTACGGGGCCTGTTCCCGGTGTGATTGCCCGCAAGGCAATTCATCTATTGGAGGAGGGGGAACGCAAGCAGGTGGTCAAAGCCAAGGACTTGTGGATTGATATTGGTGCCAACGATGAGCAAGAGGCTCGACAGAGTGTCGCAATCGGCGATCCAGTCACCTTTGAACTCCGTTATCAGGATTTAATGAATGGCTTGGCCAATTCGCCCGGGATGGACAACCGGACCGGCGTCTGGGTCGTTGTGGAGGCGATGCGCCGAGCCGTGGAACAAGGGGTGGATTGCGGTCTGTTTGCCGTTTCAACCGTGCAGGAAGAGATCGGTTTGCGAGGGGCCAAGACGGCGGCTTTCGAAGTCGATCCCCATGTCGGGATTGCCGTCGATGTTACTCATGCCACCGATTGTCCGACGGTAGACACGCGGCAATTAGGAGATGTCAAGCTGGGAGGCGGCCCGGTGGTGGTCCGAGGGCCGAATGTGAACCCGGTCGTTTGTCAGCGTCTGTTGTCGCTCGGTCAGCAGCATGATCTCCCAGTGCAACAGGCCGCCTTGGGGCGTGCTGCACCGAATGATTCGAATGCGTTGCAGGTGACTCGAGGGGGGGTCGCTGCCGGAATTGTTGCGATCCCGAATCGTTACATGCACTCTGCGGTGGAAACGATTTCATTGGCTGATATCGATTCGGCGGCCAGCCTGTTGGCAAAGTTCGTTGGGACCGTTCAGTCCCGCGAAGAATTTATCCCGAAATAGGGCTCTTGGTCACGTACGCTGCCGGCGCGTCAGTCCGCCCAGCAGGCCTAGCAGAATCAACATTCCATGTGCCGGTTGGAGTCGCTGTGGGTTGGTTCGCCAGGAACGTTGACGGAATTTTGGCGGAGCCTTTCCCATCTGGGGGCTCAAGCCAAGCGAAGATTATGAGTGCGGCCGAGTCGGAACCGCCGTGAAACGGGCGAGAGCCTTGGCGATCGACCCCCAAGTCACCTCAGGAAAAGTTTTCGAAAACGGTCCAGCCCAAAGCGAACAAGGCCAACAGCCATAAGCAGATAAACCACCATTCATGTTCCAGCTCGAGCGGGTGCTCGAGCGAGCAGTGTGGGCATTTGGCGATATCCGGAGGGACCGGCTCATTGCATTGTTTGCATTGGTAGACGCGACGTGCCATGGAACTGCTCGTGGGAGCTCGCCTGATCGGCAGGCTCGTTGTTGCTGGGATCGATTCGATTGACGCTCGTCTATCTTGGCTTCTTTTTAGTCGGTCAGCAAGCTGTCTCTTCTTGCGGTTATCGACTTGGCTGTGGGCCTGCTGCCTTGATCGATTCGACTTCGAGTTGGAAGGGCCCCGCCTTCTTGTCGCCGAGTTGAATGCCGAGCCGGGATATGCTGGCCGGATCGAGCCGCCGGTTGGCCAGCTGGCGTCCCCGGTAAGTGGCCACGAACTGCTCCAGGGGCAAGCGAACATCAATCCACTTGCCGGCTACGGTTGGGAACGACTTGCGGAACGTGGTTTCGCCCGTTCGACCAGCTGCGTAGAGGTTGAAATTATACGTCCGGCCATCGCCCCGCAGGTGTAACACAATGGAGTCGCCCTGTTTCAAATCGAACCGGCCGCGACCGGAGCGGACCGAGGCAAAGCCCCCGTTGTTGGCCAGGGACAGGTTCCCGTAGAACTCGAGATTCTTGAATCGGTTAACTTTAAACCGGCCCTGGGAACGGCCTCCCATGACTCCGTCATTGACCGTCCGCCAATCGCTCACCGCTTGGGGCGAGTTGAAGCGGAACAGGGTGCGATCGGTTTCATCGGCCCAATTGGGTAAGGCCAGCAACGAGACGTGCAATAACATTATGGACGGCGTTAGCATGGGGGAAATTCTCTCTTCGGAATAAGATGGTTTCGTTTGAAAAATGGGTTGGTTAAAGTAAGCCAGTAATCCCTCGGTTTTGGACTTGTGACTCAGGAAATAACGGTAACGGCTGCTCATTCATCTTTGGGCGGGGCGACTTGCCAGCCCGGGGTCGTCGTTTTGCCGTAATAAGGGTAATGATCCCACAAGATCGGCCCGCCCGACACTCGTGGATCTTGGGTAGCCCGCAGGTGTTCGAACAGATTTTTTCTATGGGATTCTTCGACATCTTTCAAGTCGGGCCTGCCAGCCAGGTTCCTCATTGTATGCGGGTCTTCGCGCACATCGTAAAACTCGACAGCTGGGCGTCTTCCAAATGCGAGTTCGGCCAGAGGCGCTATGTTGGCCTGAGCTCGTTTTTGCATCAGGAATTTTTTTGTAGGGGAAGTATCAATTTCACCAAATGGGATGCTCCGGGCGCAGTCTCCGGGATCAGGTGAGCCGGAGGGCCAACGATCCGGTTGGAAATTGTGAATGTAGAGATAGTCTTTTGTGCGAATAGCGCGGCAAGGATAGCCTTTCCCCCCGGCGCGACAGCCGTCGTGGCGCTCAAGGGCGATGAAGGCGGCCGAGCGCTCCACGGGCTGGTCGGTAAACATTCCGATCAGGCTTTCGGCCGTCATCGATTGGGGGACCGCTACGGCAGCAGCCTCCAGAAAGGTTGGTGTCAAGTCGCTCAGGTTGACGGGTTGTTCGACAATCCGCCCTGGGTTCGAGATTCCACCAGGCCAGCGGATGGCCAAGGGCACCCGTGTCCCGTCGTCGTAGAGCGTGGCTTTGGCACGGGGGAAGGGCATACCATGGTCGCTGGTGACTACCACGATCGTTTTATCGAGCAGATCGGCTTTCTCCAACGCCGCGATGGCCCGTGCTACCATCGAGTCGAAGTGTTCGATTTCAACCAGGTAATCCAACAGGTCGTTCCTCACGATTTCGTTGTCGGGAAAGATGGCAGGCACGTTGACCTGTCGAAGATCTTTGCCCGTTTTCACACCTACGCCTGATTGAAAGGGGCGATGCGGTTCAGAGGTCCCCAGCCAGAAGCAGAAAGGCTGATCTTCTGTCAGTTCGGATAGGAATTGCTCGAAGTTGGCCGCGTAATCCCGGTTGTTGATAAATCGATAAGCTGGTTGAAGCGTGGACCCGAGATATTCCTGCCCGGCTGGATTCTCTCTGCGGCCACCTGGTTGGAGCCGACCGGGTCCCCATCCCTTGCCGGTGAAGCCAACCGCATACCCTGAGTCTTGTAATAATTCGGTGTAAGTCTTGAACTTGGCGGGCAGGGTACTATGAATGTTGCCCCCCTCCTCCAATCGCCAAATTTCCTGGCCGGTCAAGATTGCACTGCGCGACGGACCGCAGGTGGGCGCGTCGCAAAAAGCGTGGGTGAATCGTAAACCTTCTCGGGCAACCCGGTCAAAAGCAGGGGTTCGCACGACCGGATCACCATTGGCCGAGGTGTGAGCATACGATTGGTCATCTGAAATACAGAACAGAATGTTCGGCTGTTCTGCGTTGCATGACTCGGGCCAACTGATGATCAGTATTAACAGGCCGATCCAAAACAAGTTGAATTGAAGCATTGGGATCATTCCGAGACAACTTTTTCGTGACCCGAAGTGTTGTTCCTGTGTCCGGTTTTGCTCGATCGATTACCGCTGAAAAACATGAGCTTTTACTCGTCTTTGGTCATCTCGTAGGTGATCGTGACCTTGGCACTGATGTCGATCTGGCCCGGTGCGACCAGATCTATTTCCTGTAATTCGGCCAAACTGTTAAAGGAGACATAGAGAGTGTCAGATCGGTCTGCGTTTTGCTCATTTCCCGGTAAGCGAGAGCGGTCGGACTCCAAACTGGCGCCAAAGACCCCACCACCACCATATCCTCCCGCTTCGAAGTTTCTCTCCACATCTTCTCGAATACTGATCGGCGAGCCAATTTTCATGCCCGTAAGCTCGGTCAGATGGGTCGCCTTTTCACGGCAATAGGTCACAGCCAATTCCCGGGCTCGGAATTGGTGTTCACGCTGATTACTGACACGAAAAGAGACTCCCGATAGATCTTGGACGCCGACCTTGTAACATTCGACCAGAAAAGGTTCGATTTTTTTGAAATCGGTCAGCCGAACTTCCATGGAACGGAGATAACGGAAGGCGATCGGCATGCGGACGCTCTGATTCAGATCGTCTTCATCATTCTTTTTGTAGACCGGAGTGAGATCCATGTCGAAGACGGAGACATCGGCCGACGGGATGCCATGGTCCTTGGCAATTGCGATGACCCTCATGGCCAGCTCGTCATTCGCCTTTTTGGCATCCATCAACTCTTCCTGACGGGATTCGATTCGGAAGTCGAGATACACCTCGTCGGGAACCACTTTTATCTCGCTCATAGCGCTGACGCGGATCGTTCTTTCTTGAGCTTGCAGGGAAAAGGCGGCGAGTAAAATCGTGGCGATGGGTAAATAAATCTTCGTCATCTCGATTCTCCGGCGGTTTGTTGTTGAGTCACTTGCCCCGCTTGATTTTATAGCATTCGGGCGGCCGCGAGACCGTAAGGATGGGGGGCCGTTCAAATTTCTATGGAAAACCACACTTTTGACAACGGGCCGGCTTCTGCTCTGGCCACCCAGGTCGCCTTTTCCAGGTGCCCGCACCTGCACGGGTGTTGATTGACGCTGCGATGGGGCGGCAGCCAGACTCCGATATCGTCTCTGGCATTGCAATAATTATAGGGTTTTCTGCTTCTGGCAGGGTTGGGCGAGGAAGCGCAGCCGTTGACATCCAGTGGGTTATTTCGAAAATCAGACGTGG
>JAYZCF010000211.1:0-6051 GCA_036338455.1 Planctomycetota bacterium | reverse complement strand
CGAATGAATTGAGGCGAACGCAAAAGGACCTAGAGATCGCACGGGATGAAGCGGAAGCGGCGAACTCAGCCAAAAGCAGTTTCCTGGCCAGGATTAGCCACGAGATTCGCACGCCGATTTCCGCCGTTATCGGGTTTACCGAGCTTATGCTTCGAGGGGTGGTCACCAACCCCCGTGAGCAAAGCCGCAATCTTGAAACGATTCACGCGAGCGGAAATCATCTCCTGCAATTAATCAATGACCTATTGGATATTTCCAAGATCGAGGCGGACAAAATTGAAGTTGAGTCGATGGCATGTGAACCGGCCCGGATTGCTCAAGAGGTAATGTCTACGCTGGAAACCAAGGCGGCTCAAAAGGGGGTTGAGTTCGATCTACGCATTCTAGGTTTGATTCCGCGCTCGATCACCAGCGATCCGACCCGTCTGAGACAGATCCTGACCAATATCATCGGCAATGCTGTGAAATTTACTGAACAAGGTCAGGTGGTGGTCAGTATCCGTGTGGATGAAACCAGCCACCAACTCACGATGGAAATTCGTGACACGGGTATCGGTATGACGGAACGTCAGCTGGAGAAGATTTTCGACCCGTTCACGCAAGCTGATTCTTCGACCACCCGCCGGTTTGGGGGAACGGGTTTGGGATTGTCCATCAGTCAACGCTTGATGGAGATCCTTGGGGGTTCCATGTCGGTCAAGAGTTCCTTGGGAAAAGGAAGCTGCTTCACCTTGCGTCTACCCTTTGAAGCGACCTCTGATCTTGAAATGGTTGACGGCGATTACTTAGAAGAATTCGAGCGAATCGGTTATGACAGAAGCTGGAGTCCGATCCGTTTGGACGGTTTGAGAGCGTTGGTAGTCGATGATTCGGAAACCAACAGGGAACTTCTGAGGATCGTATTGGGCGAAGCAGGTGCCACAATTGAATTAAGCGAAAACGGGCAACAAGCATTGGATCGACTCCAACAAGAGAACCCGATTGATGTGGTTTTGATGGATATGCAAATGCCAATACTCGACGGCTATACGGCGACCGAGCGTCTTCGTCAACTTGGGTTCGATAGACCGATCATCGCGTTAACAGCGAATTCAATGATGGGCGATGAGGAAAGATGCCTGGCTGCTGGTTGCAACGACTATGTTTCTAAGCCGATTGACTTTGACCAATTGTTGGAAAAGCTGTCGCGGATTTGCCGGCAGAATCATCCGAGAACGACGGCAGGCCAGAGCCTTCGCCGTTCCATCCAAATCTGCCCCAAGGATCTGTCGGGACTATAAAAACACACGATCCGCCGGAGCTTGAGGCGGGCTGCACACTTGATTTTCCGGCTGAAGAGCCTTTTCGGTCGCTTTCGCATAAGTTCATTGAAAAGATCCGGGCTCGCTTACCCGAATTAGATCGGGCTGTTGAAGAACAGGACTTCTCTTTGATAGGTCAAATGGCCCATTGGATTAAGGGGACCGGGGGAACCGTAGGGCTTCCGCAGCTCTCCGAGATCTCGTTGCAAATCGAACAGGCTGTCAAACGCCACTCTCTTGCTGAGACTCGAGCACACTGCCGGAGGCTCGGGATCCTGGTTTCCATGCCTTGAGTCAAGCGTTGTCGCTTCAGGGCTGGCCCTCGATGAACTCGAGCCCGACAAGGTACAAGGGATGGTCCTTTCCCAAGCTGGAGCAATGGCGAACCCGGGCAACCATACTGGCATTGAAATCGACGAGCGACACGCGAACAAACTCGTAAGGGACGGCTTCCAGCTTGAGAAACCCTACGCCGCTGGCACTGACATCTCGAGAGAGCGCTCGAAACGGGTCTCCAACAGGTTGGAAATCAAGATCCAGTGGTTGCACCATCAGGGAGAGGCGTGGGGTTGCCGGTCGGTTCCACGCCGGCTGGAGTCTTTCTGCGCGGCTGTCAATTCGCGGATAAGTTCATTCACATCTTCGAATGACTGATCGCTATCAGTCCTGTCTTTTCCCATTTCGAATCAGACCCGTTCTCAATGGATAATCTCATCCCAGTTAATTTCGTCATTGTGGGAATGGGTAAACCCCATGGCCCGCTCCTGTTTGACCGTCTCTTCGTCCCGAAAAGCCATCACGTATGTCTTCCGCCATTGGTTTGAAAGGTTTCCTCCAGAGCCGTGAACAATTCGCTCGTCATGGATCGTAACGGAACCCCGTTTGACTGGGAGATAAATGAGTGTGTCGGTTGGTTTGGATTCAATCACCAGTGTGTGTGACTCGTCGCGACCGTCGTCCTTGGGTTGGTGTTTTCGAAGTTCGGGTTCTCGATTGGTCCCCGGGCAGACTTGTAAACAGCCATTTTCCAAGTCGGAGTCGCTGAGGGCGAGTGAAAACGTGGCCGTCCATGTATTGTCGGTTTTGGGCCAGTAACCCAAATCTTGGTGCATGGCGAACTCGGCGTTTTCTTTCTGTGGTTTCTTGGCCAGGAACTGTTCGTAATCCATGACGGCTGTGCCGCTGTAAAGTTGGTTGGCCACGCTTTGGGCGACTTGAAAAAAGATATTATTTACCAGCTCGGGGCGATACTTACTGGGCAGCATCGCGTTGACCAGTCGGAATTCTTCGACCGGCGTTCCGTAAGGCTGGCTCATATCGCAGAAATCTTTTTCCATGCCCGGCTCCTTTCCCTGTACAAAGTGTTCGAACCAGGGGTCGAGGGTGGCCATTTCAGCTTCGGTCAATAACCCGTTCAGGCTCAGGTAACCTTCACGGGAAAATTGCTCCACTTCCTGGGGAGTGACCACGTATCGACCACCGTCCCGTCGGTGCGCGCCGGAATCATCGTTTACGGATCTTTGCGGAGTATTCATGCCAAGGTTTCCAATCGTTTTGGGGTAGATAGATCGTCCGGCAGCTTCCACATGAGCGGCAGGACCAGCTCAAGCTGCGCGCTTCGAGGGGAAGGTTTTTCAACAGAGATTAATGTTGAACAATATAATTTGAAGGGAGTCGGTGGCCTAGCATCCTGTCTTGGCTTTTTGCCATTCACTCCCAGTCGTAAACCCTGCAGGCTGGAAACAGCAGGGCTTCCATCGGTTTTTAAAACACGGGCTGGCTTTTCTGGATCAATCCATTTCCGGATAAGGGTCCAGCGGATCTCAGCTCGCGGTATATTTTCTCTCGCCAGTTTCCTGAGCCGGTCCGTTTCGGTTTCCCGGGACTCCGTCGTTTTCGGTTGGCTGCAAGCATGCAACAGCGTGGTGAGCTTCATTCGACTCGACATTTTCGCCTGCTCGTCGGCCGTTGATCATGGGTTCCCGGAAAGACCAAAAGGGGACGCTGGAAATTCAATCTCTGCAAAAACTGGAAAGTGATCGGAGGGATAAGTGCCAGCGCGATTGACGTGCCGGATCGAGGCTAGAAGGGTCTTGGTTCTAGCCGGGACAAAGGTGTAAACTTTTTGTTTCCGGTCCATCGCGTAGAGGGCGAGCGATGGCCAGAGTAAGCACCCCGGGCAGGATTCGAACCTGCGACCTACTGATTAGAAGTCAGTTGCTCTATCCAGCTGAGCTACCGGGGCAATTTCCAGAGGGGGCTCAATGGGGACGATCAGCCCATCTCTTTGCATCCTAACACAAATTACCCTGCTCGTGAGCTGGCCGCCCGTTTAGCTAAGGCTTGCCAGGCGTGACGCAGTAGAAACAGGAACAGGATTGTAGCCAAGGGAAACGCGGTGCAATTGATCGCCCGCTGCGTTTGCCAGAACCCTTTTGGAACAAGGTTAATATACCAAATCGAACCGGCTGCAATTTTGAACACTTCCGCTTTTTGCGTACCCAACTCAGCGGTTCTTTGCGGGAATGGATTTCAAGGTATTGCCAGCGAATATTTGGTAGCGAGATCACTCGCTGCCGGGTAAGCTCGTGGATGGGAAACCGTCTTGGAATGATACCGGTTATGGATTCACCTCGATTGTCTCCTGCACCCTCGGGATGCCCGGTTTTGCCGTTTTACAGGATTTTCTGTCCGGGCCCCGCATCAACTGATTGGGAAAGTCGACCTGGCCGCTATGCTGTGAGCGTGTGACCATTGCATAGCTTTCTCACAAAAGAGAAAATGAGGGGCACAAGACGAGTGACATACTATCTTCCAACTGGTTTGACGGGTAACAACCTGATGAATTTTAAATATTGGCCAGCAGGTCACCTGACTGTTTTTACCCGTCGAGCGATCCGAGCGATCCTATTCGGGGTGTTTGGTATTTCCTGGGTAGTACCCTTGGGCGCTCAGGACGGCTTGTCCGATTCCAAATCATCTCCTGATCGTCCGAACATTCTTTGGTTGTCGACTGAGGATATTGGCCCTCAGCTTGGTTGTTATGGGGACCCGGTTGCCAAGACGCCCAATCTTGATGCGTTGGCAGACCGTGGGATGGTCTTTGACATTGCCTGGTCCAATTACCCTGTATGCGCGCCTGCCCGAACGACGATCATCACCGGGATGTACGCGGTCGCCAATGGCGGTGGCCACATGCGCTGTTCTCGGCCGCTGCCTCAGGGCGTTGCCATGTTTCCACAGCTACTGCGGGAAGCGGGGTACGTTTGCACCAATCAAAAGAAAGAGGATTACAATCATCCGAAACCGGGAAAGGTGTGGGACAAATTGGCAAAGAACTCCAATTTTGGTGTAGGTAGCCGAAGTTCGCAAAAACCAAACTCCCCTTTTTTTGCCGTTGTGAATCACACGGGAACTCATGAGAGCAGGATACGAAATCGGCCCCACCAGGCTGTTACGGACCCGGCTGCGGTTTCCTTGGCAGCTTATTGGCCTGACCGCGCGGAGGTCCGACAGGACTGGGCGCAGTATTACGATAATATTGCCAAGATGGATCAATGGGTGGGCAGTCAACTCAAGCGCCTTGATCAGGCGGGGTTATCGGAAGAGACGATCGTTGTTTTTTTTGGCGACCATGGATCGGGTATGCCCCGTCACAAACGGTATGCGGGTGATTCGGGTATGCGGGTCCCAATGCTGATTTATTTTCCCGAAAAATACAAACATCTGGCTCCTGCCGGATACGAGCCAGGTAAACACTCAAAAGAACTGGTTGGTTTCATTGATTTGGCCCCTACCACATTGAGTTTGGCCGGCATCAAGCCACCCAGTTACATGCAGGGTCATGCGTTTGCCGGCGATTATCGTCAGCCGCCTGCCGAGTACCTGTACGGTTTTCGTGAACGGATGGATGAGCGACCAGATCTTTCACGATCATTACGTGATCAACGTTATCTCTATATTCGAAACTACATGCCTCATTTGCCCGCTGGCCAACATATTAATTATCAAATGCAGACCCCCACGACACGGGTTTGGCGAGAGATGTATGACGCTGGCGAGCTCAATGCGATTCAACGTCAATTTTGGGAAGCCCGACCGGCCGAAGAGTTTTATGATCTGCAAAAGGACCCTGAGGAAACGATCAACTTGATTGATGACGAGAGCTATCAAGCGGAAATTGCCCGATTTCGAAACGCTCATCGTAAAAAGACAATGGAAATCAGAGACCCAGGTTTCCTCCCGGAATCCATTTTGCATGAGGTGGCTCAACAACCTGGAAATGTAGTCGGTTTTTGTGCAGACCGACAAAAGTACCCGCTCAAGAAGATCTTTCCAGTGGCGAACTTGGCTGCGCAAACCCAAGGTCCTTTGCCACCCACCCTGCGAGATTGTGCCCGCGCGGATAATCCGGTGTTGAGGTACTGGCTAGCCATGGCGTTTTTGGCGCGGGGAGCCGATGCTTGTCGAGACAATTCGGAAATCCTGCGCCAACTGAGCCGTGACCCGAATATTAATGTGGCCGTCGCAGCTGCGGAGGCACTGGCTGTTCACGGGTCGGGCGATCTACGTCAAGAGGCGATCGATTTTCTCGTAAAGCATTCGAATATTGATAATGCGGATTTTTATGTTGCCGTTACGGCTCTCAATGGGCTGGATCGCTTGCCGGCTGATGTCGACCTACCGCTGGATAAGATTCGCCAATTTCCAAAAAAAACCAATCAGATTCAGCGTGGCGGGGATTACGTAC